>JABTTZ010000001.1:1507871-1809445 GCA_015075625.1 Anaerolineales bacterium
CGCTCGCCCGCCTATCGCACACAGCGGCTTTGATCACGTCGGCCACCGCCTCGGTTCCTACAACATTTATGTGACGCTATTGCTTCGCTCCTAGTGAGGCAAAAACCTCAAATATCCTTCATAATTGCATAGAAAAGAGCCTTTACTGGAACAATCGAGGGAATGATGATCCAAATAACGATGCAGATTGATGAGAATGAACCACTTGGTCAATACCTTCTAGCGCGTGCCGATGAAACGGGTGAGCCTATCGCTGAAGTCGCAAAGGCAGAAAGCGCCGCGAGCATTCTAGCCAGAGTTCGTATGCTGCATGAACGATACATGAATGGTGAATTTTCTCAAGGCTACATGGCTGATCAGCTTGGCATCGAGCGGATTGACATGATACACCTGCTCGATTCAATGGGCTTACCATCGGCAAATATTTAAGACGGGATCGCCATCGCTCCCGTAAATTGTGGGAGAGTAAACGAGGGAGTCACTATGTTCCCATTGGCTCATAAGCAGACAGTAACAATGTAATCGTACTGGATAAAACGCTGATAAAATAAGGACAAGACAACGAAAGGTATTTATAATGACGATGGTAACAATGACAACTCATGTTGGGCAGGACGGCACACTCAAACTGGACCTACCCCAATTCAAGGATGCAGATGTCGAGGTGGTGATTCGGCCTGCCTCACCAAGCCAGAATGATCAACGGGCAATCTTCGATATTCCAAGTCTGGTCGTCGACCCAAACCATCCAGCCTTGCGCTTCCTGAGTCGTGAAGAGTTATATGACGACGACGGACGCTAGAATCCGTCTGTTTGTGGATACGAACGCGCTCATTCGTTTACACATTCAGATGGCTCCAGATCACATAAGTGTCCAAACGGCGTTAAAAGCGCTGGTAATCCGCCAACACGAGTTATGGCTTAACCGACAAGTCCTGCATGAATATGCGAATGTGTTAACCCGTCCGCAGTCCTACGTTCAACCTATTCCTCCAGGCGATGTTGCGAAACAATTGCGGCAATTTGAGACCACTTATCGAATTGCCGATGAGACACCTGCCGTGTCGCAAGAACTCTACAAATTGATGGAAACTGTGTCGCTGGGCGGCAAGCAAATTCACGATGCAAACATCGTCGCTACCATGATGGCTTATCAAATCCCGCTGTTGTTCACACTGAACATCGTCGATTTTCAACGGTTTAACCATCTTATCCGCATCATCACGCCACAAGACGTCAAACTCTGAGCTATCCCTCGAAACGAGCGTCAACTACGAATGCCATTGCAGTGGCACTGAACAACGAACAAGCCGCAGATCAGATGACCCCGACTACCCGGAAAGCCCGATGGTTCGATCGAATGTTCTCAGTCAGAGAATATTCTATCCTTTTTTCCGGCGCGGCGGCGGCGACCTCGCTTCGCTCGCCCGCCTAGCCACTCGCGCCTCACGTCCGTGATCCCCACCTTGGCTTGTTTCCCTGCACACAAACGCTCATAAACACCACCCCAAGTTTTGAATATCAAGGGCGCGGTACGCGCCCATCTAGGCGAAGGCGCAGTAGAAAAGCACCGAGTTCCTTCAGTTTGGCTTTTTATCGGCATCCTATTCAGGAGAACAAATTATGTCCCAAACGACCAGAGACAGCGCCGATTCGCTCACACCAATGCCACCAAGTAACTTGGTTCTTATTGGCAGCAACGGTTGTGGAGGAAAACATTACATTTTTGCTGGCTCAATCCACTTTGGCGGTTGGCATGGTGCTGACCTTGAAGCAGGTGACAGCATCACCGACGCAGGCGGCAAGGGTATCACCGTGTACGTTCATGCCTGTATTGAATGCGGAAAGTTGTTCCTTCGGACCTTGATAACCCTTGTGCCGATTTCGTGTGATTCATGTGACGCGAAGAATTATCTGCGTCGATCTTTATTGGGCCAGTGGTTTGAGGATTTTGAGGATCACACTTGACCATAGTTGAAGACCAATTCACGAGAAAGGACGGAATATGCCACTACGAGATGATGCGTTGGGCGCACTAAAGGCTCTGCGTGATGACAATATAAGTGTCCGCGACATGAATTTGCAGCATTTCAGCAAAGCGCTGACTGATGAGCTGGGAATTGATCACAGTCCATCAGACTTTATCACCGAAGTGGAAGATATTACCTTCGGGCTGGTGGTCGAAGACGATGATCAACTCACACGAGTAACCGAAAATACACCCCTGCTGTCGCCGGATAAGCAGGATTTGTTCATTGCGATCTGGGCCTGGCCTGATGCCGAAACCCGCAGACGAAACAATCAACCACGATGGTTAATCGTGAACAGTAAGGTGGCGTTGGGTGAATTGATTGAACATCAGTGCATTGCAGAATACATATCCCGATATCACAACAAGGACTTGGTTGAGCGATATAAGCAACAAACACCACGACTTCGCCGATCCCAATAGCAGGAAGGTTATAGATGAATGCAGTTCTCGTTCTCAAGGCTTTACTGATCGGCATTCCTGTCAAAATTCAAGACTGTAGCTACTGCCTGAGTACCGACTATAGGCTCTGTGTTCCAGGTCGCAATGAAACCACACAGCAAGATGTCCTGCTGGCCGTGAATTTCGGAAATGTTACCATCCAAGATTTCATTGCTCTCGCCGAGCAAGCAACTCCCGATGAGATACTCCACATCAGCGCCAATCTTGTCCTAAACGACCTCTAAGCCCTCTTTCACAACATATCCTGTTTCACTGCTTGTGTCACATAACCGCGAAAGGACACCAGATATGATCACCTGGATTCCTGCCGAAAACACGGCATCGAACACTGTTGCCTATGCCATGCTTGACCAGTTTCAGATTGCCATCTTTTCAGATCAGTTCAACTGCGGCTACCAGCTTTTTTATGAAGGTACAGCGCTCGTTACCCATGATGGGCTGGAAAGCGTGGAAGAAGCAAAACAAGCAGCTTTCAAGGAGTATCAACGAGCCGATGCTACAGGTCTAGTCTTGATCATCAAGACGTATGGTGTTTATCAAGATTGCTTTGTCGCTATGGACGCGCAGATCGCCACGAACAAAGGGGATTTGCAGATCGTGACCTTCTGGGTGGAAGATAGCCAGGAACATCATGCGATGTCGTACACGATGAGGAACACTTTGATGAGCGAGTCGAGCAATACAGCAGTCCGGGCTGGCTTTGAGGACGGATCGCCACCGTAAATCTGGCAGAGCTATGGGATGCTGAGTGATTGGATAGAGGTGTACACAGTCTTTACAGGCGATTATTCAGACGCTTGAACAGTTACAGCGACAAGGCCATTGTTTTCCAATCATATTGTTCTATCGGCAGCCTGCGCCGCGCGTGCTGGCGACCTCGCTTCGCTCGCCCGCCTTCGCACACAGCGGCTTGATCGCGGAGACTACCGCTCGACACTTGATAACCGCTAAACTACGCTAAATAAAAAGAGGGAGTCAAGCTCCCCCTTCCGATTGCAAAAGGAACCCTCATCACTTCGGCACTTTCGCCGTCGCAGTTCCGTAGGCAAATGCCGTGCGCGTCATATAGACTTTTTCGGCTGTCCCCTGATATTCAGCAGCCTGGGCTGTCCGGGTTACTCCAATCCATTGATCAAAGGCCGCCCCGGATGTTGCATTAACTGCTAAGGCTAATCCGTTTTTCTCGGTGATCGCTGCTGGTCTGCTGACCAATGTACGCCGCGACCAGAACCGGGCATCAGGGACGCTGATCATTCGGAGCCAGGCTGCGCCTACCGAAGATGATCCGAATCCCGAACCGCGCGTATCAAAAGTGCGCGTGACGGAACGCCTGGGCAGCAAGAAGGAACTGTACCTGCCCGCCCTTGAAGGGCATGTGGTTGAGGTGCAGGCCCTTGACGTATACGCCAATCCAATCCCGCCAGCACAGGGTAGCCAGCCGCCGTCTGCGGACGGCACTATCGGCGCAGGTCTGGAACTGCCGGTCCTTCTCATCAAGGATATGTGCGTTCCCGCAGACCCGGAGAATGCGTTTGGGTTCATGCGTTTCACCTTCATGGGCAACGTCGGGCAGAAACCGGAATGGAGTGACGAGTACAAAGTCTCGAACTTCATTCAGTCCATCACAAGGTAAAAACCGTCTTCGTTTGTTAATGCGTTCTGTCCAAAGCCGACTCCTGCACAGGAGCGGCTTTTCTTTTTCTTCCGCCAGTATACAGAAGTCCCTATTCACAACCTCAGTTTACACAGCTTCGCATAGCGCTAATCGCGCTCTACTCGGCAGGAGTGCTGACAAAACTCCGTCTACCGGCTTATACCTTTTGAAAGGATGTTTCATTATGGAATTCTCGTCTGCTGAACTGATAGCCTTCTTTGCATCCCTGGTCCAACCGTTTGTCGCGGTCAATACCATTTCGGAAAAGCAAGGGGTCAGCATCATCTATGAGCTGATGAAACGGGAAATCAGACCAAAAGCCATCGCGGATGTGCTGCGGCACGCAATGGAACAGCAGGGAGAGCCGGAACGTTTAGAGGAATTCATCGTGCCTAGCCAGGGTTCGTTACTGACCTATGCGTTGGAACGGATTGGACCACAAATCAAAGCCGGGAAAATCAACGCTCAGTACGGTACGTGGGCCGCTGGCATTTTGGTCAGACGTATTGCAAGTCCGTCGTCGCAAATCGAAGTCCAAGAAATGGCAGACTGAATTCCAACATCTGGGGACTCCGCGAGGAGTTCCCTAATTTTTTCGCAGGTGCGATGAAAACCCTCCTATTTACCGTGAATAGAGGCAGCGCACTATATCACTGTTATCGGAAATTCTACTTGACTGCGAAGCCTATCACTCCTGCCAATAACCCATCACCCTCACAAGTCTCCCAAGCTATACAGCTAATTATGCGCATCAGACCGTTCATATAAATGCCCTCAAGCTAGGCGCTATACGCGCCCTCCATCGTGGATCTTTCATTACAGCCCAGATGGGCAGAAAGGGGCATACCATGCCAGCGAAACGTATTGTCCTGTACTTCGATAGCGGTTGCACCATTCAGGAAGAGGATCGCCCCGGCTCAACGGACACGCCTCATAAGACCCACGTTCCGACTGGTAGCTCATCCAACAGGCGCTAACCGCGCCTAGCTTTGCAGGCAATTTCGCCTTCTCGTGACCGCACGGCAGCACAGCGCTGGTGTGCGGCTTGCGTTCACATAGGAAGCCATCATGCCATTCAAAGTCCGTGTTTCAGCCAAGTTACTCGATATCGTTGAGCGAGAGGGGATAATCCAGGACGAAATCGCAGAAGCACTGGCAGCCGTTGATGAGGCGGCAACTGAAACAACGAAGCCAATTGGATTGCAATCGACTGTGGAAACTATCACCACAACGAATTCCATATGGTATCGGTTGCGTCCAGCAAAGGCTGCCAAATATAGAATTGTATTTTCGTTGCAGAGGAAAAGTGGGTACTTAACCGTTGAGGGTATATTTCGCCGCGATGATAAGACCTATCTAAGAATCAAGACTCTGTACGACAATACACCGGAGCGCGGTCAGCCGGAATAAAGAACGGCAGTCACTCTGAAACAGGGTGGCTGCTTTTCTTTTTTCTTGAACAGAACTGCGATTCTCATATCTTCCGCGAATAAAGGCAGGCGTGACCTAGATTCATGTGTAAGCAAGCTCAGTGAACGCTAGGCGCGTTGTTCAGGACGAGCGCACTTTCGCGCGTACTGTCTCTAGAGGAGAACGACAGATGGCAACCATCGAATGGAATGGCGAAACCCTGACCCTCGAAATTAGTACCTATAAAGCTCCTAAGAACAAAGGTATTCAGCTCTACGATGAAGAACACATGCCTTATGCGCGAGCAACACTTAATCCAGACTTTCTCCTTCCCGAAAACCACGTAGCGATCAAAAACTATTCGGAAAATGAAGGGGTACTGGAAGCTTTGATCAAAGCCGGGGTCATCGAAGAAACGGGGGAATACGTTCAAGCAGGGTTTGAGAACGCGCCAATTTGCCGGTTGTTGATCACCGCGTAAGTTCACCGCTTGGGAATGGGGCATAACCTCATTCCCCTTCTTTTTTTTCGGTATCTGCCCTGTTGCCTTCCACGACCAACCGCAAATACTAACCATTCTGGCAGAAGACAATCCCCACCGTCAGAAGCCCTACGCGCATAACGCGCTCATCCTTCCGACAACAGCTACCTATTACTCGGAGGGGAATCTTATGCAGCAAAGTCAACCACGATCAAATTGGGCGACTGATCCTAATGATAGTCGGATCAACCGCGCATCCTGTGCGGGCCTACGACTAATTCTGACGCAGTTACTCGACGGCAAAGGTCGGGTGTATTATCACCTATCTATTGAAACGACCAATCCAGTTATCCACAGTGAAAAACTCAGGGCTGCCGACTTGAACGAAGCCAAACTTATCGCAGAAGATCAAGTTCACTATCTCAATACTGTGAAGAACCTTGATTGGTTCGTGACGGCCATCAGCCAATGGACAGAGTTAGCCGAGCAGGTTGCAAACAAGGAAAATGCGACTCAAGGTGAGATCGAGATTAGCCTGGAACGTTTAGTAAGGGCGGAAGCATTAGAAGCGGCTTTGGAGGTTAATGGACCGGGACAAGCCGCTTATGAACGTATTGAAACCTGCCGTAGAAAATTGAAGGAGAAGCGGCGTAGCTCCGTTAGCTACAAGTAATACATTCACCGATCTTGGGATGAGAGGAAGATTCCTCCATCCCTTTCTTTTTTTCAGATCAGAGGGTATTTGGGAATTTATTTGAAAGCGCAAGATGTTTGAGCAAACGACGAATTTCAGTGAGATAGACCACGCCAGCGCTGTACCCACATCAAGCTAACTGCTGTTTGGCGGCACATTTAGCCACGACAAAAATTGCCGCACAACAAGCTAGCTCCAGCGCCCGACTATCGTTCGTATACTGCGCCCGTTGTCCACATTTCCGGTTGATGTGATAGGTGATCACCCATTCCATATCTCCCTATCCAATTGATTGCCAAGCCTCCTAGCTAGATGAGTCGCCAGAAAAACTAGCCTTATAGTGCGGCAAATATTGTTTCGTAAAGATACGTGCCGCAAGTTCACCCCGGCTGCTCACATCAACCTTCTCGAAAATCGCTTTCAGGTGATCTTGAACTGTGTTTGATGAGATATGGAGTTGCGTAACAATCTCGCCCGTTGACCAACCGCGCAAAACACAGTGCGCGATTTCGGTTTCGCGTTTCGTCAGTCGGTACGCTTGCATGATGATAGGTGTAATCTCGGCGGGTTGGGCAACTTCAAACACAACACTGATTTGAGATTGAATGTCTGACTGCTTGAGTCTTGAGGCATAGAGCACAAGCCACTGCCCCGAAGGTACACAGATTCGTACTTTGGGAGTGGAATACAATGGCATTGTTCCACGCTCAATGGCCTGCAAGCCAGCCACAACGCTGCGTACTGCCACCGGAAGCGGCGCGTTTGTGGGTTGTTCTGCTTGGCTCAACTCGGCTAACCAGTATTCAGCGGCTGCTGTCATCGCCACAACGGACAAATCATCTGTGAGAATCAGTACACCCGGTGCATCCGATGTCTCCGTAATGTTTGCTGTTTCCAAGAGCAGGGATTTTCGCAGCCCATCAGCGATGTGTGGCGCAAGGCTAGCGATGAAAGATGCTTCTCTTTCACCGTAGGTTATATCGGCGTGCAGGCACAATATACCCCAGCATGATTTGTCATTGACGAACGCAGCCCGCAGCTCATCTTTCATGTTGATCGGCGCGAGCATATCACGATAACGCTGGCTCAGTTGCAGCTCATTACGGGTTGCTTCGCTCAACAACGCCACAAACTGATTCTGGCGAAGCATATCATGAAATTTGATGTAATCTGGCTGGAGGTACTCGTTCTCGACAAACAGCGACATGAACCATGCAGGTGGTTCTTCGACGAGAACGGAACTTGTACCCAGTTGTGTCGCAGGATCAGTGGTAGAAAAGTAGGCGAAGTCGAAAGGAATTACCGTTTGTAGATACTGGAGTAGTTCGGCTCTCAACGTTCGTGAGTCTAGCCCACGATGACAGAGCCGAACCATCTCTAATCGACGTGCGTCAGCGGATTTATCTTGCTTTGTAGCCATCTTCAACAAACCGCCATGCTAGGTTATTGCCTTTCATTACTGGCATAGTTTGGTGTTGCGCTAGCAAATAATAGTATGAAGCGGCTTGCAATGATTAATGTGATGTGGCTGGGTGTTGCAGTGAAACCGAATCGACGATTTCCGAGAGCCGCCACTGCGGGTCATGAATGAGAACGCCGCCGACTCGCTGCCAAATTTGCTGCACAGCCGTGAGCAATGATTTCGCGCCATCTAAACTGCTCAGTTCGAGATCAATGGACACCAAATCTGGATTATCAATGGTACGCGAAATACGATACGCTTGCACTCCAGACTTTTCTCTGAGTTCAGCGAAACTATCGAACGATGCTTTCCAATTATCAAAATTGGTGACACTGTGTTCAATATGCAGGAGAATCATAATAGCTTCCTTTCTTCTCGTTAGAAGCATTATGCACTCTCCTGTTGCAATCAATCTATCCCAGAATTCTGGGATTATTTTCCAAATATGCTTTCAGCATCGGAAGTCTGTCAGAATTCAAAATTGGTTTAATAAGGTTTGCACGCCACCATAGTTATGAGGCAACCGGATCAACTGGTCTCTACTCGACATAACGCGCCAATTTCTCAAGTGCTGACTGCGTACCAACCTCATTGTCTTCGGGTCGAATGCCGGATGGAATATCCTTGAATACGATGGATACTCTGGTTCCGTTATCTTCAGCCTCCAATATGACCTCCATGATCATCTCTCCTGCGAAGGCAGGATCACCCGAATCAAAGGTTATCGCTTCAACGATTTTTCGAGGTGGAGTGAGTTCCACAAACCGTGCGGTATATCTATCTCCCTTTTCTGATGTCTTACCGCGCATGTTTATTTCGGATGAAGGATAATACAGCGACGTCTGATAACCGCCGCCAACTCTGTAGTCGAAACTATGAACCTTGCCGATCATATCTCCGGGTGCAAGCCAGACAGCCAGGGCTTCAGGATCGGTAAACGCTCGATAGACAGCTTCCGGCGGAGCTTTGATTGATTTTGAGTGTCGCGTACTGGCACTTTCCTGTGAATCTGTCATTACGTATCCTTTCGCAATCCAACCGGCGCTGGATCTCATTCACTATAATGTGTTGAACAAATACCCCTATAACAAAGGGGATACATCCGTAAAAAAGGCATACCATATTAGAAGTAGTTCACGCACAACCGTAATATACCATCGGCACAGATATAGCTTTAGAATCACAAAATATCGCAATAGATAGGGGTATTCAAAATGCAATTCGCTAAATCACCACGCAATCGGATGAGCATTCAACCGCCCGTCAAGCACTACCGTTTGCGTCAGGTTATTCTCGCTCTTCTTATCTTTGGGTTGATGCTGCTCGTGAGCTTCATGACTATACCTGTAACTGGAAATGTCGTACCCGATAATGATCTTGGCGCACTGATCGGATTGGCAAGTATTATCTTCGCGGGAATAGTCGCTTTGAAAGCCAGCGGCGAGTTGATGAAATAGCCTGCATCTATTCCAAGCCACATTTTTCATGATTAGGACTTTCGCTTTAGTTGATGCCAAAGGCAGAAAGGCGTGGTGAGCGTAACTCTGCCCGCAAATAGTCGCGGAATAAATCTCGCTGCGCCTCGTAAAGGCTCTTGCCTAATTGGTGAGCCTTAACTTTCAGCGAGAGCCAAGCGTGATAACAACAAGCCAGATGGTTGCGTTGTGAACGCGCTTTGCGGCACTCGCACTTTTCACTCCCGGTCAATTGTTTGAGTTCCCGATGCAGTTGCTCAATCTGCCAACGCACGGCATTCGCGTCTTGAATGTCGGACTTGGAGAAAGTGCCTGGGGGCTGGTTTGTAATCACCCATTCAATGTCACCGTTTGGGGCAACTAGCTTGAATAACTGCACATAAAAGGGAACTTCCTTCAGCTTAACCGACAGACCATGCTCTACGGCGTCGCTTGTCCATTCAATCGCCTCCAAATGAATAGAGCCGCTCGCTTTACTCAAACTCACCATACGATTGGCTTTGAGCGTGGTCACAAAGTAACGACCAGCGCGATGAATCAACTTCAAATTATCCACGGAGGCATACCAGCTATCAAACAGTAGGGTCTTGGCGTGGATACCCTTGTCCATCAGGGCATTTAAGACCATTTCACGGAAGTGATCCTTTTTGGTCTTGCCATCCGCTTCAGGAGCATAGATGCGGTAATCAATCGGGTAAAAGTCGGTACCATCGCTATGCACGAGATTCACGACGCCGATACCACGCACTAGACCATGTTCTGCGCCACTATATTGCTTTTTCACTAACTCTATCTTGCGCGAATACTGCTTATTCTGCACGCTATCATCGACGATCAACTAAGCCCTTTCACTGTCCTTCAACAAAGCCCCGACCAAATCCCACAAATGTCGGGCAGTCAGCTTGTCTCTTCGCCAATAATCACTGACAGCATCATGGCTCATCGCTTCCAGATGTTCAGCCAGATTACTGCATGTATAGTTGCCAGGTGTACTTATCAGGTACTCAATGTATTGGCGTTTGCTTATCGTGCTTCTACAATATCAGCAATTTGCCTTGCAAGCGAAAGTCCTAAGGATATTGAATGGGCGATTTAGCAAGACCAGATCGCTTTTGTTTTTTTATCCAATAACACATCCATAACCTGCAATTTGAAGTACTCTACTAGCATTCAATTCCGTGAAACAGAGGGATCGATCTGACTATGACGAATGGGCAAAATACCCCAACCAAAAGGAAAAAGCGACTGCAACATCCAAGATTTCCGTAGCGTTGCCCAAACCTATCGGCAAAGCAAAATACCCTAAAAAAACGCCGCAGATTCCGTTAACCGCAGAAGGCTATGAACTATTAACCAGCGAAGCAAGCAATCGCGGTTATGACTTCACACCGTTCCTAACGCAAATCCTTGAAAGTGTCGCCAAGGATATAAAGAAGATGCGCGCTGATCAGGAAGATGCGGCGGACACAGAGGACGACTACGAAGACG
This sequence comes from Anaerolineales bacterium, assembly GCA_015075625.1. Classification (NCBI taxonomy): domain Bacteria; kingdom Bacillati; phylum Chloroflexota; class Anaerolineae; order Anaerolineales; species Anaerolineales bacterium. The sequence continues at coordinate 1,519,027 of JABTTZ010000001.1, forward strand.
ATTACGATCCAGAAAAGATTACCCAGCAATCAGACATTTAACTTTCAATACGTCGAGTCATGTGCCGTAGCATTGTGGGGCATAGTCTTTGGGTTATGCCCTTTTTTATTTGTGTCATACAAAGCACACCGACGATAGATCAAATATGATCCCTTCCCGGCCCCTAACATTCAATAGGATACCAGAAAAAAGAAGTCCAATTGACAACTTCTAATCAACATCCAAAGCCGCGTACGGTCCTAATATCAATAGTCATTCGTGTCAATCCCAACTGAGAATAGTAACCAAGTATTGTTCGTTGATTCACCATGAGCAGAACCCCCGGTCATTTGAAAAAGCTCCCTGTAATGTTGAAGGTCCTTTGAAACAAAACTGCATCTAAAACAAACAAATCCAGTAGTAGCCGATATTATGAAACTATCGGTAAGTTATTCATTGGAATGTGATCGCTTCCTTAAAACTGGGCATTTGCAAATCTTGCAGAGCGCCATATCTCCTTTTCTGGGTTTCTCACTTCAGACCACCTGACATTCAACATGGTCAGTCTGCATTTTTCCTATGTGAGAAGTTAGATGATTTGTTCTAAATATCGTTGACTTTGTTGCAAATTATGATAAACTTGTCAACACGCCACATAGGAGGTTTGTGATGTTGAGCGAACGTATACGCCAAGCTCGTTTGCTTGCAGGAGTGACACAAGAAGCGCTTGCTGAAGCCCTTACACTTGCGGGACATCCAGCAACGAAGGCTGTGATATCAAAATATGAGATGGGAAAAAGCACTCCTAAAGCATCCATGCTATTAGAAATGTGTCGCATTCTCAAAGTGGAGTCAGGTTATTTTCTCCATGAGCCTCAAACTAATGTTGCGTGGTTGGCATACCGAAAATACAGCAACTTTCCCAGCACTGGTCAGGAAGTTGTAAAGGGATACGCACGAGATGTAGTTGCTTTACAAGTGGAACTTTGCAGCTTGCTCTACCCCGATATGTCAAATGATTTTCCTGAACCTATGAATGTCATGACCTCAACTGAAGCTGAAACTGCTGCCCAGAATTTACGTTCCGAGTGGAAGCTGGATGAGGCTCCAATTGAGAATCTAACCCAAACCGCCGAACAAAATGGGGTTGTGGTTGTAGGATGGGATCGGGATGCAGGACGGTTTGATGGCCTGTCGGGTTGGTGTGGCGAGCATGTGCCAGTAACAGTAGTGAACACACTGGTCGATGTGGATCGTCGGCGCTTCAATCTTGCTCATGAATTGGGACACTTACTCATGCGGACCCCTGACGAACTTTCCGAGCAACTGGCACACCGTTTCGCGGCAGCATTACTTGTTCCAGCGGAAGTGGCTTACCGTGAATTGGGCCGCAAACGGAGTTCAATCAGCTTTGCTGAATTGGGGACACTCAAACGCCGCTATGGGTTGAGCATTCAAGGATGGATATACCGTGCAACGGATCTTGAAATCATTACCAAACATTATGCAACGCTACTTTGGCGCGAGATCAATCAGCGTGGGTGGAAAAAATCTGAGCCATTCAACTATGTTGCAGATGAAGAACCTGTCTTGTTAAAGCAGATGATTTTTCATGCTGTTTCAGAGGGGTTGATCACGGCAGATCGAGTACACCAAGCATTGCCCGATTTTGATGTAGACGAACCCATCTCAGAAACAAGTGAATCCCCATCTCCAAGCGAATTACTTGCTATGCCCGCTGCTGAACGTGAACGATGGATGCAGCGTTCCTTTGAACTTGCAGCGAATGAGGATTTTGAAATCTTCGAGGCATTTGGAGAGGAAGAATTCTAAATGGTTGTGAGTCGTGGGCCACGTAACATTCAGCGAGGTGAAGTTTGGAACGTCAATTTTGATCCTCAAGTTGGTCAAGAGATCCAGAAAATTCGTCCGGCAGTTGTGGTAAGTGTTCCTTCTACTGGACGATTACCTTTACACATTGTTGTTCCCATCACTACAGGCAATGCAAATTTCAAGAACTATTTCTGGATGGTCGCTATTCCGTCGGCAAAGACCAATGGATTGTCAAACGATTCGTTCGCGGACGCATTTCAGATCAAATCTGTGTCTATAGATCGCTTTGTCGATAAGCGCGGTGTTCTAACTCAAGCCCAACTTAATGATATTGCGGCTGCTATCGCACTTTGTGTTGGTTACACACCTCCGAAATAGTCCTTCAAAGCATAAGCAACTTTATTTTCAGTAATTCCAAGACAATAACCGTCGATCCCACTGAGATCGACGGCTAGTGCTATTGCACGGCAAGTACTCTGACTGTCAAATGAAAACGGCGTAAGGCGATAGCAAGTTACGACAAGATCCCCGTTATCAGCGAGGTTACAGTGTTGCTCATCTCAAACTATTTGATATTGCAGTACGTTCTCGATAAACACATCGAGCAGGTGAAAGAAATAGGGATAGACCGTGAACTGGTTGAGGCGAACAAACTTTACGCTTGTTGCATCAAGCATAGTATGTGAATCGAACTGCGCCGCACCCTGATAGATAACAAACTGCCTGATCAAATGCGCTCGTGCCTGCCCGGTCAACTTTAGCGAATAAACATCACCAACGATGAATCGATGTTGATTATCAGACCAAATTCCTTGGTATGTTGGTGTAAGTTCGCCTTCCCTATCACTTGGAAACATATCAATCCGCTTATAAAGGTCCCTGAGGAATCGAGACTGATATTTTCCCTGCTCATCCGGTTGTCTTCCAAAGATTTGTGCAATGCGTGGCATCCAATGCTCGTCTTCACAGAGTTCTTGAACAGTACGTTCTGGGTACTGCTGCCGTATTTCATCCAGGAGCGCATCATAATCCCGCAGTTGTGTGATGAGTTCAAGGGACTGTGTTTGCTTTTTAGTCTGACCTGAGCGAAGTCCGTTGCCCTCAGCATCGATCAAGCCGTGTTTCAGTAGTTCGCTTCGGGACAGCATGGCGGACGTTCTTACGTCATCATACCGCTCCGCGAGCTTGAAATCGTGGATCGGGAATGGGTTTCGGCGTTTTTCCTGGCGCTGCGTAATCTCGTCGAATTCGTAAAGAACCCGCTCATTCAGGTCCTCGATCTCCGCAAATAGACCTGGCCCTATAACCAAATCGTAGCGTGTTAATGGGTCGTCACCTTCCTTTTTGCCGCGTTTCTGAGCTAGCATTTGGTAATTCTTATCCCAGCTTACTCCCCAACTCTCCAATCGCTGGTTAAAAGCCTCGCGTTGTTCGGGATCGCGCAGATCAAGGAATTGTGCTATTCCGTTTTCAAAATTGAGAGCAGTCTCATAGGATACCCGCTGTTGGGTTACCTTTCGGACGAATGCGAATGGTACATCGGTGATGGGTAATCGATCCTGAATTGCGCGACTACCCATGATCAAGTCTTTGAGAAAAAGCTGATTCATAGACACGGTGATGGCCTGCCTGATCCCTTTATCATCGGCATTCAGCCGATCGTAGTCCAGATACGCTCGTTCAGTTTTGTCATAATCCTCAGCGCGTTTGAGTTCATTCGGATTAACATTCAACCCTTGCTTGGGAATCTGGGGATACTGCTCGTATAAGCTCTGATATGGATCATTCTGACCATGCAGAGGCATTTCTTCGTCAAATGCTTCCGGCTCATAATCCATAATATATAGGACTGCCACCTTGAGGTTTGATGTCAGTTGCTGGAGGACTTCAAATCTCACCTGTGGAAACATACTTTGGAACAAAGTTCGATAACGTTCTATCGGGATATGCTGGTTGAGCCGCATATCATAGATATTTACTACCTCAAGCATATCTAGCGGTAGTTCGAACTCGGTGATTTCGGGTGTTGGGTCAAATTTCGTGAACTGACGTTCCACAGGCTGCACCACAAAGCCATATTTGCCGAGAAATGCCGCAAACCCGGCAATGAAGGCGTTCAGGAGATAACCCCTGCTTCGCTCGACATCATCTAATGAATAATAGTCAAGGGTTGTCCGTCGCCCTTCAAACGTCCGTTGCTCATAGACCTGGCTCGTCTTGCTGAATTCAATGACCTGGCTTGGCTTGAGTTGTCGGAAGAACACAATTCCGTCGCTCATGTTCGAAATGCCGTAATAAGCGTTGAGGTATTGTTTACCGGCTTCAAGGGGCTTCTTAGGGATCACAAACTTGTGTGCAGAGCCAATCACCTTGAATAGCTGGGTCGCATCAGTATCACGGTTCCCAAGATCACCCTTGAGATTAATTTCCATACAGATGTGTGCGCTTTTGCCATCGCGTTTGGCATAGATAAAGCAGGCATCCCGCCCGATAAACTTTCCATGTTCTTCACCGCGAAAGTATTGAACTTGCAGCAGCTTTAGAAGCAGGTGCAGCTCCGGCTCTCCAAAGGAGACAGTCCGCGAGTCCATCTCAGTGTTCTCGACGGTTAATACTATCGGAGTCACTGATTTCGGGTACAAAACATAGACGGCCCAGCGCTCAGATCCATCTAATTTGTCGTACTGGTACGATTTATATGGAAAATCAAGCTGCTCCTTCAACTGAGCGTGGATGCGCTGGAAAGTTTTCCAGTCTCGCTTGTTAAGCCGATCTGGAATCACATATCTGACCAATTTGAATTCGGAGTCCAGAACCGTGAAGGCATCAGGCTTTGTCACACTGATAGTCGTTGTCCGAACATTTGCGGTGGTTCGATTCTTTCCCTTGGGCATAGTATCTCCTATTGGCTGATCCGTATTGTAAGATCACTTAGAAATCGTTCAAAGGCTTCATGGTATTCATTCGGGTTTTCAGATCGCAGCGCACCCTGCACAACGATGATTTGTGCGTCAGCAAGCGAATATACTGGTGTAAAGTCCTGGGTAACGTAGCCCAATGGTCGTTCATGGGCGCTTGCAAGATTGATATAGATGAGGCGGCTATCTGGGCCGTGTTCAGCCGCGATCATATGCCATTTTTCTGTGGCCCGTTCCTTGAAGTAGGGTTCGTACAATTTGGGCTGAAACAGGGCATCGTCAGGTGACAGGGCAAACCGATCAAGCGTAGTCTCCGAGTAGTTTTTGGCATCAATGTACCAAGGCACACCTGCGATTTTCAGGTCCGCAACCTCGAATAATGAATTGGGCACATCTTCAAACCCAACGTCAGCGGCCTCCAGTAGCGCCATGATCGCCTCTTCACCTATGGCCCCAGCGAGGACGGCTTGGTAGAAATACGGTACAAAAAAGTGCTGCTTGTCGAGGTTGAAGCTCAATTCGTACCCATACTGATTGAAATGCTCACGGATGATCCGGTTATCATTGATCACGTCGTACAGCAAGTTTAAGCGCCATTGATACGTATCCGGATGATTGAGGTCGGGTGGAATAACCTCATTCTGTTTTCCTAAGACCACGATCCCCCTCTGAGCATAAGGCGATTTGAAGAAGCAGGCATAACGCTGTAACACCTCATCAGCGAAATCATGCTTCAACGCTGCTCTGCGTAAGGCTGCCCAATTCCGGCGAGTTTCTGTATCGTTTATCGCTTGGCGAACTGCTGGGAATTGGTTAATAAGCCCATTGAGTTTCTCAATACACTTTGTATTGGCTGCGGCCAGTCGGCTATCAGCTTTTCGTGCGATCTCAAGCTCAATTTGTTGGCTCTGTGCCTCAATCTGTGTCAGAACTTGCTGAAGGTTGCTCGAAATGATACGGGTGCGAGTCTCACGAATAAACTGGAATTCGGGCGAAATCAAGAAACGCTGAAAGATCACATGAACATCGCCACTCATAATGACCGTTTGATCCGGCATAGGTCGCCAGACACGCTCACTGCGACCAAGCGCCTGAATAAAAGCCGCCATACTGTTCAGTGCATAATCAGATGACGTATTAGGATGGCCTTGGTACTGGTTATTCCATTCGGTTGGATGGTGAAGCTTTCCCAAGCGAACCTTAAATTCCGGTTCACTGATATATTTTGATGCATGAAGTTTTGCTTGATACCAGATATTCTCCTTCAGGATTGCGGCACGCTCCTCGTTTGTCTGCCCCTCATCAGGCATTCCGAAGTAGAAATAGGGGGTTTCGAGCAAATGTAAATTGACGAAATCCTGCTTTTCGTCATCCGCACTATCTGGTGTCGGGCGATATTGCAGATTTACGCCGTTCCCTGCTGATAGGTATTGCGTAACGACCACAACTGGCACACCCTGCCAGAACAGGGCATTGAAGAGGTCTTCTAACTCCCTAGATTTTCTGAGTCGCTTGGCTTGTTCCGCATCGTAAAAGACGATGATAAAATCCTGATCGTTGATACGAAAGTCGTAGGCAGTAAATGGTCGCGTTTCGTCACGTTTCTGCACCAAAAAGATGTTATCCTGTGGTTTAGGTGCTTGCTCAAACATAAACTTGATCTGGTGGAACGTATTTAAGAACATCAGATGCGAATCCGCTGACCGTACTTCGGCTGGACGGTTGCAGGCCCATAGAACGGACGAAAAGAAGCGCTCGATCCGGCGTTTAAGATGACCACCGCCCGTATCTTCACCAAATCGCTCATCTGAGGCAATGAAATTTATATAGTGACGCAAAGCCTTTTTCAAAGTCGTTTTGTCATCAAGTTCTGGCAGTCGGGCTACGACGATTTGGTTTCCCCGTGCCTGAGCCTTCTGTGCGTTCAGTGTCTCGACGATCTGCTGATCATAGTCATCGATGGGAATCAAGTTCACCTGTTCCCGATCTCCCAGCCAGCTCAAGTCAAAGTGGTTTAGGCAGCGTGGGATATCCGCCGTCGCTGACAAGCCAAAGACCAGGTTGCTCATTGCAAGTGTTGCAACGAGTTTTTCAGGAGTCACATAGATCGCATAGTGCCGTAGTTCGACTTCTTCAGGATCAGTCTGCTTTTCTAGGTGTTTTATGTCGTACAGGCTATACCCAGACTCAAGCAGTGAGCCAAGCCGGGTGAGCTGCTGAAATCGCCGTCGCGGGAATTGTGAAATCTGCGGAAGTTGTTCCAAGAACGCCGTATTTCGGTAGCAATCTCGCATGAGGTCGCGGTGTGTTTCTGGATCGTCCGTTTCAAGTTCCTTCAGCAATGTCAGGATACGTTCCGACACCGCTGAGACCGCCGAAAGCAACCGCCTGGCTGGAAACACATTGCCATCGCAGGGAGCGTTACGGTCAAATACAACCTCGAATGCTCGATTAGTCTGGCAAAGATACAGCGGCGCTGTGCTGACCGAATGGGTCGTGCGGAACACAGCAGCGTTTATTTGCGGCGCTTTACAGATGAACTGGTTAATTTCAGGATAGCGGATGCCACTTCGTTGCAGCAGTTCAATTTCGCTCTGGATTTCGATTAAGCGCCGACGGATATTCTCGCCACCGGAAACCGGGTATATATCCAATCCCAGCTTGTGCCTACGCATTTGCTCATAAAAGAACTCGACAAACTGGAAGGGATCATCTATCTGCGGTGAACGGCAAATCAGACCGATTAGATCGTTTTCTAGGAAGTCGAATTCATCCAAGAAGATCAGATAGCCAGAGAGCCGGGACAGGCTGAGTGTTTCTGAACCGTCAAAAAAACCGTAGAACGCTTTATGCAGGGTGACCAGCAAGATCCGGACTTCGGGACGGCGCAGAAACCTGATGAATGGAAACAATCCTTGGATTACTGGATGGTCTAGCAATTTTCCATAATCTTTTTTGCGCTTCTGTTTGGCGGTCAGGATCACGGTTTTAAAGTCGGCAAGAACTTGTCGCGCCTTCTCCTCTGCCTTCTCTTCCAGTAATTTGGGAATAAATGGACCTCCGACCTGCTCGCGCAGATCTTCCAGCAAGGTGCAGGATTGCTTCAGGCGGGTAATATCGACGCTGCCCGCGTAGGCCCGGAATAGATCATCATCCAGCAGAGCATAGAGATCTGCTTTCATTGTGGCAATCGTGTTTAGCACTACTTCAAAGTCACGTCGGAGAAAGGCAACTTCCTCTGGCTTAAAGCCCTGACCGCGCTCGACCATTTCTTCTAGTAATTGGATTCGATTCGCAATATAGATTGCCTTGCGTTCCTGCGGTAAATCTCGCACAACAGCCTTGATACTGCTGGTTTTGCCGAGGCCCGTCCCACCAACGACCAGTTTCAATCCAGTTTCGTAGTGTTCGATTGTCTGCTTATAGTAGTCAAGATAGCCTGTCATTACATCTCTCCAAAATTTGCTGAACTGGTTTCTAAAAAAACTACAGTAGAGCGTTGTAGATATACTGTTTACCGACGGAATCACGAGTCTCAATACGAAAGGCAAGCCCTAGATCAGCAAGAGTCTTCAACCGGGTACTCGCGGCGTTGACATTCAGATTGAGGATGTCGGCCAGTTCTCTTGCGGTTAAGCGGCAGTGCTTACCAAGCAGCATAAACGATTCCTGAATATGGTCTTCATTTCTCCCTATGAGGTCGAGAGCCATCCCATCCAATATTGGCAGCACACAATTACGCAACCGTTCGAGCGATTCTGGTTCCCTGTCAATTCTTGTCTCCAGTGCCATTTGCAGATTTTCCCGACAGGTCTGGTTCAGGTCGGTTAAGATAACGGGACATAGCGTAATTTCACGTCTGGCGCGAAGAGCCGCGAATGTGCCAAAGACCTCGTCAGAAAATGAGGCATCCATCACCTCAACCCCTGCCAGGGATAATTTAACGGTTATGTTGGACGGCTGCTGGCGCAAATATTCCTGCAAATACTCAAAAAATCGCTTGCCAACTACACGAGTAGCCAGCAGCGAAACAAATGGAATACCTACCGAACGCCCTATCTCTGTCGCTTGTAGAATCTGGTTCACCATCTCATCAGCACTTTCTGCTGAAAAGATTATATACCAGGATTACTGTTCCGACAAGAGGTATTTCCAATGAGCCGCATCATGGTTGCCCCATACTGTTATGAATACCTGCGTACCAGGGATGTACACCAACCCATCGTGCTGATAAGTACGGTTGGAATAAACCTGAAGCATTGAACTACCAGAACGAATGGACAAACTCCCCTGCTGGCCGCGAACAATTCGATTGACATTGTAGAGGCCCAGGCCGCCTGAACCTGTACGGCTTGTAACGCCCATGTCTAAAGACTTCAAAAGGTAGTCCGAGCCGTTCCCAAGATTGGGATATCGCGTGTGAAACGTGGTAGGAATCCCTAGACCGAGATCAGCAATGCCAATATGGATTCGATAACCAATACCCGCAGTATAGCACTGCATCAACACATGACCGGTATCCTTACTATGAATGATATTCTCCGCGATCACATTTAGCAGGTCACATACAGCTTCCATTCGCCGATTTTCAATCCGGCCCAATAATAAAGCCCGCGCTTTGGTATAAATCGCGTATACTGCCTGAGTATTGTCCTCTGGTTCGCCGGGGATCGGTGTTATTTCTAGTAAATTTAGGCTATTCGCTCGTGTCCAAGATTCAACTGAGTCATGGGAGGTCGAGACGTAGACACTGCATTCGCGTAGCAGATCGATTCGCTCCAGATATTGATGGACTTGCCTATCAATAGACGCTAACGTAATGGCACAACCCCGGTTGTTATACCAGAGCCGCGCAGCACTGAGCAGCGCTAACACCGTCTCTGGTGTCATAAAGGTCACGGCTGTAAGGTCGAATTCAAGTTGTTGAATTGCTGGTTCGGATAGGCAATCAGCGAAATCATTATAGAAGCACTCAATGTCATCAAAACCCGTCAGGTTATTCATTTTCAGGCGATGTTTCATGTACGTAATCCGCTTTGGTTTTCCTCTTGATTACGGATACTTGGTGAGATATCTTGATTGGCGGATACTGTTGGGCGGGCTGCTCGGCGCAACCACAACATCCATTCCACGAAAATTGCGATCAGACCCACAAGCACCATCATTTGAACTAGCAATTTCAGCATCGCGGGTGTCTCCGGCGATATGATGCTACCAAATACACCACCAAAGTAGTTCCATGCGAAATGCAAACCCATCGGCAGCCAAAGATTGTTATTTATGCGATACGCATAGGTAAATGTCAAACCTCCAAGGAACGCTGGAATAAAAGCCAATCCTGGTGGGATACCAAACTCCACCGAATGACCTTGAATGTGCGCTATGCCAAATGCAAATGCTGAAATAAAGAGTGCCACAGGGACTCCTGCCAACTTTGCAGTTGTTTGAAATAAATATGCTCGATATGCCAGTTCTTCCGAAAAAGCTGTAAGAATTACTGGGATAAATCCAGCAACTGTGATTACTCCAAAGCTGCCGTCTTTTATCCAATATCCGGCAGACTCCATCATTCGGACAAAAAGATACTGGGCCAGAATGCCTAACGTCATTCCTATGAAGAAACCTAGCCCACGATAGTTTTTTACCTGTAGGCCCCAATTGATTGACGTTTTTGCCTTTCGCCATGCAGGTAATGTGAGCAGGTATAACAGAACGATACTTCCATCGAGGAATACCAGTTTGAGGAATTCTCTTGTGAATGGGTCCGCCGGATTTAATCCGAATCTAATGGCAAGTGGATCTTGAACAGCTCCAGCTATACCAGTTACCAGCCAAAACACAAAAGCGTGTGCAAGCGCGACTGTCAAGCCTATTGACCGTGTTTCGACTTGATTTAACAGTTCTTGTATCCTGTCTAGGCGACGTTTAATTGTGGTGCGCGTCATTTCCCGTGTCATTTGACCTTCGCAGTATTGATACCTCGCCAAGATCATTATAGAAACTTTTCCAGCACGGAGTAGAAGATAGGTCTTTCGGGCTTATTTCATAAACTCGCAAGAGCAATATCTCATTTTTTAGTTCTGCACCATCATTATTTGGTGGTATCTATCTCAATGTTCGGTTTGATCGGCACAGTTTTTGAAGACTCTGGGTTTCAAAGTTGATATGATGAACTGACCTTTTGATTTCGGAGGAAATAATGTCATTGTACGAACAGTTTCAGGATGCCTTAAACCGTTTGCGACTGATGGCGAACGACTTTACAGACGGCTCCGATCATCGTTTTGAGCAACAGTTAGCTCGTTGCAGAGAGATAAAAACGTTAATCGTGGCGAGAGAATATGCTTTGTGACAGCTATTTATCAAAGGCAAGCATTTCCGTACTATTGGCGGCCTGCCACTAAAAACTGTCTGATACTGCCAAAGTAAATTTTTTGAGGCCAACTTTCTATAATATATATCGTTAATTGGTGGCAGTTGGTTTAATCTGACTGTCAGGAAGGTTGGTTGTCATGCAAACCCGTTGGTCAATGAACGAACTTGTAGAAATGGTGGAAGCTGTTTTTCAACGAGTGGAGCGCCAGGATGATCATCATTTGGGGAGCAACCGTTATCTGACCCCTTATCAGATAGTATTGGGGTTAGCTGAACTCTTCCCTGTGGAGGTCACATAGATGGTTGAATCAGGATTGCCGTTGGGTGGAGCAAGAACCGGCAGGCATTCAAGTTTGTTGCAGTGGGTAGCACGCCAACTATCGCAGTATATTAGGGATACTGAAGATAGTTTGATTGAAGGAGCTTTTCTTTCAACGGTTTACTTGGAATCTATGTTGTTTGCGGGAGCGAACCAACAGATTGAAACATCACCTAACGATGAATACTCGATCTTTCGATGGCGTGCTGCTGGCGAATGAAAGTTGGAATCTGCTGCAAGATCATCGTGATCGGTGCGGATCAGTCGTTTCCTGTTCCGACCCATTAGGGTTTTGCTAGGCGGCGGGTGTTCTACCCGCCGCCTAATGATTCAGCCACTATTTTGCTTCGAATGGATTGATTGGAAGAGAGCCACTGTTTCCTTTGCTGGAGCGATATTTAGTCTCCTCCGAAGTAATGCTTCCAATCTCTGATATTGTTGAACTGCCTTATCAGTCTGATCACTTTGGGTATAGAGTTCGATCAGTTTGCGATGAATGTCCTCACGGAGCGGTAATTCCCGCAAGGCACGCAGATAATATGCGATTGCGAGAACAAACTGTTGGTTTGATTCGTACATTCGTCCAATTTGGATCAGGGCGTTGCCATAACCGTTTCGTCGTTGTTCTCGGCGTTCTCGAATCCATGAAATCCCTTCGGACAGATGGAGATATTCACTCCTATATAGCTTTATGGTTTGCCAGTAGTAACTTATATTGTCGTCTCGGTCAGCACTTTCGGCAGCAGCACATAATTCGTCAAACTGGCGTGCATCGTAGTGGATTACCAATTCATCAGAGAGATTATAGAATCCGCCAGAATAGGTGAGCAGATCGTAACCTAGCTGCTCGCTTATTTTGCGTTTAGAAACATGCCACACATTTGTGGCTTCTTTCTTGGACAAGGACGGCCAGAAGGTTTCGAAAATTTCCTCACGAGTAAACGTGTGACGGTCCACTGAAAACAAGAATAGATTTTTCACAAGTGGTCCATCCCATTTCGACACGGGTATCCCATTCACATAGACTGTACCTAATCCAAATGCGAAAACTTCTAGGTGAGGTCGTCCATCTGAACTTGTTGTAAAGATTCCGCCAGTGGGAATGTGATCTTCTCCGAGTACGATAGCAAAGCCTCGCTCAACTATCTTTTGCCACGAGAAGTAACCTACAACTCGACTGTTGATAATTAACTGCATTGCGGAGGGTAGCTTGGTGGTTAAGTGTTCAAAAAAATATTGCTGTCGTCACTTATGGGCAGGTTGTCAAACTGATCGAGTATCAGCAGGGAAATTTTAGGTTTGCTTTGATTTAGATCCGCTATGAATGCATCCGTCAAATCTTCAACCGTTGTTTTGCGTTCGTTGAGGGCCTGGAGGAGATGTGATTGGGTGATATATTTCGTGGACACAAGATCATTTGCCAATTTTTAGAGAAAAGATAAAAGATCGTTTTCCCGTGTGAGCAGGCTGTACAGATAAGTATTACGTTTAAAAACAAAACTGCTTATCAGGGTATTCTGATTGCGGAGGCGAGGGGATAGTATGATCACCCGTTTGTCGTGGATAGCTTCTGCAATGTCATTTTCGCTGTAGGTTCTGAGTGTGTCTAGGTGCATGGTGAATTGCTGTCCCCTTCGATGTTCCTTGGGATTTTACTTCTATTAACGCGCGGTCCTTAATCCTAGCATTCCTGAGCAAGTTGCAACATCCTCAACCAAAATTTTCGATCAGCAATCTCATTTTTGGGTCACACCGGTTCGTTTTTCGGCTGACTTCCTCTCGAAATTTGCTGGATCGACACGCTGAGAGTGGCTATTCTGATAATAAGGGCCGTTTTGAGAGTTGGAGTTGATCATGACTTTGTATGGCCGACATGCCTTAGGTATTGATGATGAGGCCGATAACCGTGATCTCGCGGAAAGGCTATTGGAGCGGGTTGATTTTAAGGTGTACGTTGCCGCTAACGGTTCTCAAGCGTTGACGGTTCTTGGCGATGCGCCAGTCATTTCCATTGCGTTAGTTGACCATAACCTACCTGACATGAATGGTCTTGAACTAATAAAAATTCTGCGTTCGACTTCGCTAAAGATGACGCTGATCATGTTCACGGTAAATGATGAGCCAGCGTTGATCGAAAGTGCCTTTGCTGCTGGGGCAAATATGTTTATTGTGAAGCCGTATGGATTTATGGAACTTTACAGAGCCTTGAAAGATCCCAATTCGAAGATTCTGGAATGCTCCGACTGTCAAGTGATTGATGTACATGGTATCCGACAGTACCGTGCTGTTGAGGCACTTCGTCACTAAATCTGACGGTACAGCCGGTGAAGGTATTCAACTCTTGGACTGATCAGATAGACAGCTTATATGACTTGAGAAAAGATCCCATGCTCAATGAAATCCATGAAGATTCGGGAAACAGGTTGAGGAAGATCACCACCTCTAATGCTCAACCCCATTTCAATATTTAGAGACATTGCGTGTTCCGTCAGGTTAGCACTAGAAATTAACAAACTATTATTGTCGGCTACTGCTGCCTTTGCATGTAGCGCTCCATATTTGTTGAGGGTCGAACGAGGACGATGCAGATCTGCCCAAGTATAAAGTTTCATCCGTGTTGAGTATTTATCTTTCGTCAGAAATACACTCGGTAGTTTTACTTTGGAATCATCCATCTCAAAGAAACACGTCACAACTACGCCTCGTTGAAGTGCCTTTTCTATCGCTTCGGTTAATCTTTCTACCCGGTAAACCGCGAAACTGATCAACATCAGGTTCTCTTGTGCATTTGAGATGAGCTGAAGTAGGGCTTCATCAATGCGCCGCATGTTATATTCTGTGGTCACGCAGATCAGATCGTTTTTCCCATTGGGCGATGGCCTTTTCATCGAATCGAAGAAATAGACCCTCACCGCGTAACTCACTGGCTGGAACCCACTTAGGTGGAACCCGCGACATTGGGGCTGCGCGAACTAAAACTTGCTGCTCCGGATCGGTTAGTTCACCCACTGCGTCGAGCCGTGCAAATCCCAAAGTCGCTTGCACTTCTCGCAGACGCTCTACTAGAAGGACATTCTGGATATGCAGGTTTTTCCAGTCTGGCGAGAGTCTGACTCTACGGGTTCTGAAGTCATAACTATTGAGTGCCGGATCAGCTTTACAGAAAACTTCCCATTCTGGCAGTTTAATATCTGGTGCAGGTTCGGATTGGGATTGCCGATTTTGATAAGCCTGGATACCTGCGAGAATCTGCTCGTCGCTATAATCAGCGATCTCTCCCTGGATTTGCTGCCGACGGCGTAGGTACGTAATGTCACCAACAGCCTCCACTGCGTAGAGGACATCCCAAGACTGTTCGACGAGTTGTGCCAGCTTATCGACATCGCTTGGAATTGAGAGGACTGTTAGTGTGATCGGGAACCATAGGTTTGTCGCACCAAGAACAATTGGCCGGGCATGGTGTTGGCAGCCATTTGGGTCATAATCTCGAAGATGGGGACGACGGCCTGTGCAGAGGGGCATTCGTTCACGGTTATCCTTGCCGAATGCGTCTGATAATGGTCGGTACGCTTCACATGCGCAACGAACGATCAGATCACGCGCTTCGCCTGACGTGCCGCGCTCTTGCAACCTGAGATGTGATTTTGCAAGTTTGCAGGGTTCTCCACGATGGACAAATTCAATCCACGGAAAATCATCGAGATGTCCGTCTTCACAGGCGACCAGAATACGCGCAGGAATCACTTCCGGTGCTTTTTTCTTCGCTTCAGTGCAGCCGGTGTGACGATAAACAATCCGGTCAGGCTGGTAGGGCCGCTTCTCAAGTTCGAACAGACCTGACTTTAGAGGGGCAAGTGTTTGGCAGACTGGACAAACCCACCAGCGCGGAAAGACCGCCACAGGAACACCATAAAGAGCCAAAGGATCAAAAGGTGAGTCAGGTTCGCCTTCAGCCTGGGGTAGCGCACGAAGTTCGTTAACAGTTCGCAAGTGATAGCGCACTGCATTTAGTAAACGCGATTCAGTCAATATGTTGCCGTTGGTGGATTGGCTGCCATCGTGTCCCATGTTGAACCTTCAGGACGGCCTTCAAGGAAGGGAAAGCGATCCGGGTCGAACAAACTACCGCCGTAGGCAGGCAATTTCAGATCTTCATGCGGCGATCCGTTGTAGACCATGCGGAAAGTTGCCAGCAAACGACACCATGCGTCTGTGCGCCGTTCAAGTATTTCCTCGCCATGTCGATCTGCAACCTCGTGTAGTTGGGCACGCAGCGTGGACACGGCGTAGTTCTGATCATAAACATCATCGCCCAGCAGAAACAGCCCGCGTCCTCGGCACTGAAAAGAAACACCAACCGCATCATGACAGTCAGTGCCGCTTCATATAGTTTGCTTTCCGACACTTCCTTGAGCAATGCGCCTTTGTTGTCTTGGTCAGCCCTATCGAGCGCGTGTACGAGGATTTCAACGGCGTGGCGAACCTGCGTGCCAAGCTGATCAGTAACCTCTTGCGCGTCATCAGCACTCTGGATAAGCATCTGTTCAAGAGTGTCTTCCTCAGCAACACCGAAGAATCGGCGCGCATTGAGTAGGCTGATGAACGCTTGGAGAGTCAGTCGTTCTTCATTCCAGAGTTCGGCATACCATGAGATGTAGCTGGCCGTGCCACCATTTTGGGGTGCGCTGACCAGCATCCACTGATCACCGTTCGTGACAATACCCAGGGTGACTCCGGTGTAACGTAGAAGCGCAAGCATCCGAGCGGCAGGGCTGGCCGCCCATTGGCTTTTCGGAACGAGCTTTTCCATCTCCTGCGTTTGCGGATAGGTCATGATCAGCGCACATGGCCTATCGGGATGTCTTGGCTCATGGAGCATGAACGAAGGTCGAACAATCTCCCCAGAAGTTTCATCTATATACTTCAGGGTGTTGGGGATGGCTTGACCTTCGGCCAGCACCCGGTCATCCCACTCAAGCAAGGTCTTGAGGATGTATATCGCCCAGGCGCGATGGATGGATGGTTCCTTGAACCGGGTCAACCATTGGTTGTAGTTAGCACGCAGTTGGGCGGCAAGAGTCGCTTCAACATCGTTCAACCCTTGCGGAAAAACACGCTGTAGCGTATTTATGCTCAAAAACGGGTCGGAAACCTCGATGAGCGATAACCATTCAGCATGATATTGTGTAATTGAGGTTGCCATAAACTCATCCTAGCCGTTCGGGGACGAGGAACGTCACTGCTACTGGAAATAGTCGTTCTTTTAAGTCGGAATAGCGAGCACGGATGGCTTCCTGCTCCTGATCGATTTCTTCTGGAATGCGTTCCAGCCGCGCGCGAAGCGCATTCACGTCGCGCTGGAATTGCTCTCCCTCTTCATCTGAAAAATCAAGAAGTAGGCGTAGTTGTTGAAAGTCTGGGGCGATTTCGTGCAGTTCTTTCCGAATGGATTTTTCTAGTTCGGTCAGGATCGCTTGTATATCCTGAATTTCCGTATCCTTACGCTGCTCAAGTTGGTTGCGGATCGCATCAAGTTTCTCGTCCATACGTGTATCTAAGGCACTACGCAGTGGACCAATTATTGATTCCCAATGGGTGGCAAATGCATCAAGGACGTTTTGCGCCGGAAGTTGTGGTTCAGCAGCTTGCAATGCCTGATCCACTTCGCCGACTTTCATACGTCTGAACGACACTTTATTTCCAAAGGTTAGGAACCCACCGGAGGCGATTAATTCTTCATGCAATCGATAACGTCCGCCCCCGATAACAACGAGGCGGGCATAAGCGATAACTGCTGGTCCAGCCAGCGCATGATCCGGTACGATACGGGCTGTGACACGGTTTAGTTTGCCATGCGCGGACCAGACTTCCGCACGCAAGGAGTCCAGGTTGTCCAGCAACCTCCAGCGCAATTTCCACAACCTTCTGTACATGTTGTGGCGTTAGGCGCAATTCGTGGCGTTGAGCATAAAACGCAGTGATCTGCTTTTGAATCTTCTCATCCAGTTCACGTTCCAGTTTGAGCAAGGCTTTTGCAGGGCGCGTTTGTACCTCAACCTTATCAATATCCAAACGGCGACGATGGCCGAGCATTGCTTCTTCAACTTGCTTTGCAATGACATCGCCGACCTTGCCCATTAAATCTTCTCTGATTTGCTGCACCTTCTCAACCGCCCGCATGAGAAATTCTAGGTCGCCCTCAAGCTCACCTACTGCAATGCCGCGTGAGAGATCATCTGCTGCACTGGCGTAACCTTGGGGTGCAAAATGATAGATTTCAGGTGGAAATTTTTGACCCATGCGATCAATGCGCCCATTGCGCTGTTCCAAACGGTTTGGATTCCAGGGAATCTCAATATGCACCAACCGATGACAGTAATTTTGCAGGTCGATACCTTCTGAAGCTGCATCAGTGGCGAGGAGAATACGCAGTTTATTATCGGCGCTGGGAACGGTCTGGAATGCTGCTTTAATCTTTTCTCGCTTATCATCGTCCATACCGCCATAGATGAGTTCAAGGCGATCAACGTCGGCCAAACCCGCATCGAATAAAACTTCCTTCAACCAGCTCTGCGTGACGCGATACTCGGTAAATAAGATCACCCGTTCATCATTCCAAATACCATCGGGTTTGACAACAGAGCGTAACCATTCGATCAATCGCCCCGTTTTACTATCAAGTTGCTCGCTGGCTCGTTTGGCCCAATTGAGCATCTGGTCCAGTAATCGAAGCTCATCCGGTGACGGTGGGGAAAAGGTCGAACCTGCCGCATTGAGGGCTTCGTCGTTTGCGGCCTCCAATTCGTCATCGTCGGTGTAATCTTCTTCGGCTTGAGCGATTTGATCCAAGATGCCCGTAACTGCACGGGTCGTTTCAGCCTGTTTCTGTTTGCCATTCGTTATGGTTTCGAGGTGTGTTTCCAGCGTCTTCTGGAAGGCTTTAGGGGATGATAACAGGCGCTTTTTTAGTAGCTTAAGAACAAACTCCGCTGCGTGTTCCTCTTCTTGGCTTTGGACATTGGATGTGCGTAAGTGACTATACTGGCGTAGCCAGGCGTGTACTTCACGTTCCTCGTCTGTATAGGAAACCTCCAAGGGAACAATTTGTCGCGGTGGGAATGTTGGCTCGCCCGTTAATCTATTCCTGATATCTCGTTTGAGCCGACGGACCATGACAGCTTCCAGTTGCCTAGGATCTGGCCGCACGCCGCGCGCGAAACGTTGGTTATCGAGTAGCTCAAGAAGTGCGGTAAAACTTTCAAGAAATCCATTGTGCGGTGTTGCGGACAGGAACATGTGGTGTTCAAAGTATGGAACGATCTCGCGGATTGTTTTTGTTCTTTGACTATCTAGCGCGTACCGTCCTCGTCCTGAAGGAGCAACATTGTGTGCTTCATCCAGTACCAAAATATCAAATGGACGAGGATATCTTGGTTTACTCTGAACGCTGTCCCTGAACAAACGCCGTGGGCGATCACGCTTTATGAAATCAATTGAGGTTATCAAGCGTGGAAAATGTGACCAAGGATTTACATGGATTCCCCGAGTTCGCCGTAGCTGGCGCATTGAATCGCTATCTACAATACGGAATTCAAGACCAAATTTGTCGCGCATTTGGTCGCGCCAGTGAAGTTGCAGACCCGATGGGCAGACGATCAATACAGTTCGCGCACGGTTACGTGTAATTAACTCTTGGATCACTAATCCGGCTTCAACCGTTTTTCCCAGACCAACATCGTCTGCGACCAATAAACTGACACGAGGCATTTGCACGGCACGAACCAACGGATTTAACTGGTAATCCTCAAGTTATATGCCGCTACGAAATGGGGCCTGCAAAACGGCTCGATCTGCCTGAGATGCAGCTCCCCACCGTACTGCATCGAGAAACGCATCAAGGCGTTCAGGGGCATCAAAGTCCTTTGGCGTAGGTAGAGCCGAATCTTCAATTACTTGTGTTCCTACCTCGGTTTCCCAGATAACCTGTAAGGTTTCACCCAGTGCATCATCTTCAACTGAAGACAAATTGACAAGATGAACGAACTGTCGTTCCTGGGTGTTGGGAACAGCAGTCGGTTTGATTCCCGTAACCGTGTAGGTACGCTGTCTTACTTTGACGATTTGCCCATGTTCGGGGATCAATGTTGGGGATTTCACAAGTAATACCCGTACTTCTATTTCATAGAAGAAGTAAGAGCTTCTTCCCTAGCAAGTTATAGCTTAATAGTATAGCAGGAAGTCGGGGCCGGGAGAACCAAGTTGCGATGCCATTTTGACTAGCACATTCATAAGTAAGGTAGTGATGTGCCGCACCGGATTAAGCTACTACTGTAGACCTTAGGACTTTCGCTTTAGTTGATGCCAAAGGCAGAAAGGCGTGGTGAGCGTAACTCTGCCCGCAAATAGTCGCGGAATAAATCTCGCTGCGCCTCGTAAAGGCTCTTGCCTAATTGGTGAGCCTTAACTTTCAGCGAGAGCCGAGCGTGATAACAACAAGCCAGATGGTTGCGTTGTGAACGCGCTTTGTGGCACTCGCACTTTTCACTCCCGGTCAATTGTTTGAGTTCCCGATGCAGTTGCTCAATCTGCCAACGCACGGCATTCGCGTCTTGAATGACGGACTTGGAGAAAGTGCCTAGGGGCTGGTTTGTAATCACCCATTCAATGTCACCGTTTGGGGCAACTAGCTTGAATAACTGCACATAAAAGGGAACTTCCTTCAGCTTAACCGACAGACCATGCTCTACGGCGTCGCTTGTCCATTCAATCGCCTCCAAATGAATAGAGCCGCTCGCTTTACTCAAACTCACCATACGATTGGCTTTGAGCGTGGTCACCAAAGTAACGACCAGCGCGATGAATCAACTTCAAATTATCCACGGAGGCATACCAGCTATCAAATAGTAGGGTCTTGGCGTGGATACCCTTGTCCATCAGGGCATTTAAGACCATTTCACGGAAGTGATCCTTTGGTCTTGCCATCCGCTTCAGGAGCATAGATGCGGTAATCAATCGGGTAAAGTCGGTACCATCGCTATGCACGAGATCCACGACGCCGATACCACGCACTAGACCATGTTCTGCGCCACTATATTGCTTTTCACTAACTCTATCTTGCGCGAATACTGCTTATTCTGCACGCTATCATCGACGATCAACTAAGCCCTTTCACTGTCCTTCAACAAAGCCCCTGACCAAATCCCACAAATGTCGGGCAGTCAGCTTGTCTCTTCGCCAATAATCACTGACAGCATCATGGCTCATCGCTTCCAGATGTTCAGCCAGATTACTGCATGTATAGTTGCCAGGTGTACTTATCAGGTACTCAATGTATTGGCGTTTGCTTATCGTGCTTCTACAATATCAGCAATTTGCCTTGCAAGCGAAAGTCCTACATATATATACAATGCTTTCGGCATGTGTAGTTGTTTCATTATATCGAGAACTTCCCACAGCTAGACGGGAATCATCACTATTCCAAGCAAGCACACTTAAATTTGCTATATGTCCGGTTAAAGTGCGAACTATATTTGTTGTAGACACCTTACGGATTTGAAGTTGATTATTTGATAATGCTGTAGCAACAAATTGCCCTGTGCTACTGATTTTTATAACAGTAATATAATCAAGAAGTTGCCCTTTTATATGCGCTGTACGTCCATTAAAGGTAAAATGAATAATTATGAATAGAAATAGTGAGAATAGTTTCTTTTTCATTTTACCACCCCTGTTCGACAAATAATGTTTTCATCTGGACATCCATCCATTGATACCTAGCATCGCCAGGGCGCTCTGTTAGTTGAGATGTTGGTATTTGTGACCCGTTTCCCCATGAGGCATTGAGAAATCCGGGACCACTCCATATTGATGAACTGCCTACATTACAGATACTTGCGCGACCTGGCGAATCTCCTTGTATATTGCGACGATAGACCCAATTGAGGAACATATCCGCTTGTGCTTCTTCGACTCGTTTTACTTTTGCTCCCACCGTATCATTGTTCTTCGTTGGAGGCTGAATACCTCCACTCAGCAAAAAGCGGTGATCTACTGTAAGAGGGTCTATTTGGAATTCAACTAGAATTGCGTTTTGCTGAAATTGTGTAACTTGTCGGATAGTGCTTGTCTGGATGCGAGATGGTCCACTACCCCACCCACGTTCACCCCGGTTCCAATAATTCCCAATACTTGTAGACACTGGATCAATGATTTCACCCATTATGCGATCCTGTCTAGAAGAACAGTCTCTAATAACCACTCCACTGCTCATCCTATCCACAAAGCGGGGGCGTCCTCCCAAAGAGGCACGACTGTCAAAGACATGCCCAAACTCATGAACAATGACATACTCGGTGAAGGGAAGATAGGTTACATTGTCTGGGGCAATGAGGGGCAAGGCACAGGAGATGGAGGTGGTGTTATTGTCTGTGAAGCAAATCCCCAACGCCGTTCCACCCTTGACCAGTGTCAGTGACCCCATCACAGTTTGGAAGACCTGTGCCTCTGTCTGTGTCAGGCGATGTTGAGAGAGACTATGAAGGGCACGGGCAGTCTCGGTCACGGCGCGGTGAATGGCGGCGATTTCCTCTGGTGACCAAGCACCTTGCAGGGTGATTCCATAGGCGGATAAATCCGCTTGTATCGGTGTCACCGTCGGCATGGGCGTCGCCGTCGGGAGGGGCAGACTCCCGCAATCCCCGCTAACGATCTGCGGGCAGTGTACACGATCCGCCGTCGGTTATTCTGGACGCTCCGCCACCGTCCGCCCTACTCCCAATTCACCCCGCAGACGAAGATCAACTCCCCATCGACCCACATCCACTCGCCGCCCGTCCCATCGGGGCAGGCTGGCTGTCCGCCGCCGGGGGGAGGGAAGATGGGGTGCGGGAGGGCGGTGGGGGTGGGGAGTGGAGGCAAATCGGGGGCGCGAACAACTCGTGGTATCGCTGAATCTGTGCCGTAATATAAAGTCGTTCCCGTCTTGTCCCAATCGGCGGCGTAAATCGGACCCGGCACAATTTGTTCGGCGATCAATGCCCATGTCTGCGTGTCCCACACGCGAATGCGCCCCTCGCGGTTGAAACTGCGCAGGCGCGTTCCCCTTGAATCAAACGCCAACGCCAAAACCATTTGGCTGTACTCGGCGTCCATGCCAATCGCAGCAGCGGCGGACAGAACGTGCAAGGTGTTGCCCGATGTCGCGTTCCAGATTCGGATCATACCGTCCATGTGACCACTGCTTATGAGTAGTTGGGAAGGATGCCATGCAAGAAAGAACGCTGGTTGAAGATTTTCATCTGTGATGGATGGAACCACTTCATCCAAATAAGTTTGACCATTCACTAAAATTATATTTCCTCCAACTGTGCCAATAGCAAGTTGTGCGTACAATGGACTATATTCCAAACTAACGGAATTCCCGAATGAAACTGCTCTTTGTGTACCAGTCATAATGTCAAAAATACTTAACATTCCCCCATCTATTTCTTCTGTACCACTTAAAACACCTGTATTTGCTCTATTCCATGAAAGATCGAAGATTGTACCAAATTGTTCAGGTGAAAATGATATTAAATTGCCCGATTCTACTTGAAAAATATAAATCACACTTTTTGTTCGTGACAGAGTCTCATCATACAAAGAGCTACCTGCAGCAATAAAAGCATCATCATGACTCCATGCTAACGCTCTTGCTTGTTCCATATGCCCTGTTAAAACGCGCACTACCTCCATAGTTGATGAAAGACGGATTTCAATTTTATTATCTAAAGAAATAGTAGCAATAAATTGCCCAGAATGGCTTGATCTAAGGACTATAATGCGATCTTCTGATTGAGCCATTCCCTGTATGGTTGATTGAATTATAAAGAACGCACAAATCAGCACAACATACCTGATTTTCATAGTTTCACCACCCTTGGTTCACAAAAACACCCTTCATTTGGTTGTCCATCCATTCGTACCGAGCATCACCGGGACGTTCTAATGGTTGGGAAGTTGGCGTTTGTAATCCGTTTCCCCATGAGGCATTGAGAAATCCGGGACCACTCCATATTGATGAACTGCCTACATTACAGATACTTGCACGACTTGGCGAATCCCCTTGTATATTGCGACGATAGACCCAATTGAGGAACATATCCGCTTGTGCTTCTTCGACTCGTTTTACTTTTGCTCCCACCGTATCATTGTTCTTCGTTGGAGGCTGAATACCTCCACTCAGCAAAAAGCGGTGATCTACTGTAAGAGGGGTCTATTTGGAATTCAACTAGAATTGCGTTTTGCTGAAATTGTGTAACTTGTCGGATAGTGCTTGTCTGGATGCGAGATGGTCCACTACCCCACCCACGTTCACCCCGGTTCCAATAATTCCCAATACTTGTAGACACTGGATCAATGATTTCACCCATTATGCGATCCTGTCTAGAAGAACAGTCTCTAATAACCACTCCACTGCTCATCCTATCCACAAAGCGGGGGCGTCCTCCCAAAGAGGCACGACTGTCAAAGACATGCCCAAACTCATGAACAATGACATACTCGGTGAAGGGAAGATAGGTTACATTGTCTGGGGCAATGAGGGGCAAGGCACAGGTGATTGTGGCGGTGTTATTGTCTGTGAAGCAAATCCCCAACGCGGTTCCACCCTTGACCAGTGTGAGTGACCCCATCACAGTTTGGAAGACCTGCGCCTCTGTCTGTGTCAGGCGGTGTTGGGAGAGACTATGAAGGGCACGGGCAGTCTCGGTCACGGCGCGGTGAATGGCGGCGGTTTCCTCTGGTGACCAAGCGCCTTGCAGGGCGATTCCATAGGCGGATAAATCCGCTTGTATCGGTGTCACCGTCGGCATGGGCATCGGCGTCGGGAGGGGCAGACTCCCGCAGTCCCCGCTGGTGACCTGCGTGCCGTAGGCATTGTTGAACCACCCGCTGTAGAGTGTCCCCTCGTGGACGATTTGGGTGAAGGCTACCGCCGGGTACTGGTTAGCCCGTTGATACAGCCCCAGCACAAACCCCGCTGGCACGGTGAACACCCCTTCGCCTGTTTCCGTCGCTGCTTCTTCAGGGGTGTGGAAGACACGGCGCGGATCAGGCGGTGGTGTGCCGGTCAGCGTCCCTGTGGGCGTGGGCGTGCCGAAGTTCGGCAGGATCAGGACGTGGCAGACCGCTGGGGGGAGGGTTGGGGTGGGGGTGGGCGTCATAGTTGGGGTCGGCGTCGCCGTCGGGAGGGGCAGACTCCCGCAGTCCCCGCTAACGATCTGCGGGCAGTGTACACGATCCGCCGTCGGTTATTCTGGACGCTCCGCCACCGTCCGCCCTACTCCCAAATCACCCCGCAGACGAAGACCAACTCCCCATCGACCCACATCCACTCGCCGCCCGTCCCATCGGGGCAGGCTGGCTGTCCGCCGCCGGGGGGAGGGAAGATCGGATGCGGGAGGGCGGTGGGGGTGGGGGAGGGGACGGCAAATCGGGGGCGCGAACAACTCGTGGTATCGCTGAATCTGTGCCGTAATATAAAGTCGTTCCCGTCTTGTCCCAATCGGCGGCGTAAATCGGACCCGGCACAATTTGTTCGGCGATCAATGCCCATGTCTGCGTGTCCCACACGCGAATGCGCCCCTCGCGGTTGAAACTGCGCAGGCGCGTTCCCGTTGAATCAAATGCCAATGCCAAAATAAGTTGACTATAGTCTGCATCCATACCTATTACGTTTGCACTGGACAATACCTGTAGAATCCTATCTGAATTTATATCCAAAATCCGTATCATCCCATCAAGATGCCCACTAGCAATAAGGGTTTGGGAAGGATGCCATGAGAGAGCGAAAATTGGTTGAAGATTTTCGTTTGTGACTGGCGGGATATTTATATATTCAAATGAGGTAGTATCTCTTAATATTACCCTCCCTCCCACTGTTCCTACTGCAATTTGTAACCCACTTGGACTTGTCTCAAGAGCGAGACCTGGACCACCAATACGTTCAGAGAGGATAGCAGCATCCAAAGGAATGACTCTTAACTCACCACCATCTATCTCTTCTGTACCGCTTATAATCTTTGTTTCAGTAGAATCCCATGCAATATCGTATATAGCACCTAATTGAGTAGGGGATGTGAGCAATAACTGTCCGGAAGAAACATCATATATATATACAATGCTTTCGGCATGTGTAGTTGTTTCATTATATCGAGAACTTCCCACAGCTAAACGGGAATCATCACTATTCCAAGCAAGCACACTTAAATTTGCTATATGTCCGGTTAAAGTGCGAACTATATTTGTTGTAGACACCTTACGGATTTGAAGTTGATTATTTGATAATGCTGTAGCAACAAATTGCCCTGTGCTACTGATTTTTATAACAGTAATATAATCAAGAAGTTGCCCTTTTATATGCGCTGTACGTCCATTAAAGGTAAAATGAATAATTATGAATAGAAATAGTGAGAATAGTTTCTTTTTCATTTTACCACCCCTGTTCGACAAATAATGTTTTCATCTGGACATCCATCCATTGATACCTAGCATCGCCAGGGCGCTCTGTTAGTTGAGATGTTGGCGTTTGTGATCCGTTTCCCCATGAGGTATTGAGAAATCCGGGACCGCCCCATATTGGTGAACTGCCTACATCACAGATACTTGCACGACTTGGGGAATCTCCTTGTATATTGCGACGATAGACCCAATTCAGAAACATATCGGCTTGTGCTTCTTCGACTCGTTTTACCTTTGCCCCAGGGGTATCGCTATCATTTGTTGGGGGTTGAATACCTTCTCGCACTAAAAATTGGTAATCAACGGTTGTTGGGTCAATTTGAAACTCAATCAACACAGCATTTTGCTGGAATTGAGTAACTTGGCGAACAGTTCCTGTATTAATGCGTGACGGTCCGCTGCCCCACCCACGTTCACCACGCAACCAAAATTGTTGAATAGTTTGACCACTAGGTATTTCTCCCATAACTCGGTACTCCTCTTTGGAGCAATCTTTGATAATTACCCCACTACTCATCCTATCGACAAAGCGAGGTCTTCCGCCCAAAGAGGCACGGCTGTCAAAGACATGCCCAAACTCATGAACAATGACATACTCGGTGAAGGGAAGATAGGTTACATTGTCTGGGGCAATGAGGGGCAAGGCACAGGTGATTGTGGCGGTGTTATTGTCTGTGAAGCAAATCCCCAACGCGGTTCCACCCTTGACCAGTGTGAGTGACCCCATCACAGTTTGGAAGACCTGCGCCTCTGTCTGTGTCAGGCGGTGTTGGGAGAGACTATGAAGAGCTGGGCAGTCTCGGTCACGGCGCGGTGAATGGCGGCGGTTTCCTCTGGTGACCAAGCGCCTTGCAGGGCGATTCCATAGGCGGATAAATCCGCTTGTATCGGTGTCACCGTCGGCATGGGCATCGGCGTCGTGACGGGCAAACTCCCGCAGTCCCCGCTGGTGACCTGCGTGCCGTAGGCATTGTTGAACCATCCACTGTAGAGCGTCCCCTCGTGGACGATTTGGGTGAAGGCTACCGCCGGGTACTGGTTAGCCCGTTGATACAGCCCCAGCACAAACCCCGCTGGCACGGCGAACACCCCTGCGCCTGTTTCCGTCGCTGCTTCTTCAGGGGTGTGGTAGACACGGCGCAGATCAGGCGGTGGTGTGCCGGTCAGCGTCCCTGTCGGCGTGGGCGTGCCGAAGTTCGGCAGGATCAGGACGTGGCAGACTGCTGGGGGGAGGGTTGGGGTGGGGGTGGGCGTCATGGTTGGTATGGGCGTCGCCGTCGGGAGGGGCAGACTCCCGCAGTCCCCGCTAACGATCTGCGGGCAGTGTACACGATCCGCCGTCGGTTATTCTGGACGCTCCGCCACCGTCCGCCCTACTCCCACGTGACCCCGCAGACGAAGATCAACTCGCCATCGACCCACATCCATTCGCCGCCCGCTCCGCCGGGGCAAAGGGGGTCGCCACCACCGCCGAAGGGTGGCGTGGGAGTCCGGGTGGGGGTTGAGGTGGGAGTTGGAGTAGGTATTGGTGTCGCCTTGACAGGGAATGCCGCAAACTGATTGACAGGTATGCACCCTGTATTGGTGAGATCATTGACTATTTGTTGGATAAGGGTGTCGTCGTTTGCTACTTTATAATTATCCATCAACATCATGGTCGATGGTAAAGGAATTGTTTTTATATTCTCATAGTGTAAGATGTCATGGAGTAGGCTAAACCCATCCGTTTCTCGCTCCGAATAAACCCAAATACCAAAATCAGGGATCGTTTGGGTGGGACAAATGGCGCTTCCATTGGGGGTATTATGAGTCACATAAGCGCGATAGGTAATGAGCCAATGGTCATATTCAAAGACAAGCGAATACAGATCATGCTCAAAGGAGTCGAAACCTACCCCAATCTGACGAGGCAAGCCTGCACGGGCTAGGATATTGGCAGGCAATAAGGGAATGAGTTTAGGGCTGAGCAAGGCGTAGGTCATGCTGTGGGTCACGTTTAGTCCAATTGAGTACGCCCGTAATCTCGTCTCTGGCTGTGTATCATCGGAGAAAATCGCGCCACTATATAAACCAGCCGTATCATTTATCAAAGGGATAAAATTTAAGGCATCAGTTCCACGATTTGTTGAGATTGCGTTACCTGCTTTTCCTGTAATGGGGTCTACTATATCTAAACTGATTTGCCGAAGATTGGATATAGCGTTACGCGTGGATGTTTGGTTAGGGGAAAACCCTAGCCAACAAACAGGTAAGCAAGTTAGATCCACACGCAAATCTCGCAGTTCGCGCTCCGTTAGTTGCGAGTCGATCTCAGCCACTGTAACCGGATCGTAAGTGGGTGGGGGAAAAACATAGGTAGGCGTTGCATCTTGCGCAATGGCAGTCATTGGCAGTGTTAAAATTATTACACTTCCAGACAATATAATTAGGCAATAGTCGATCACCGATGCCATCTTCTTTTTCATGCAATTCCTCCTAGTCACCTAAGGTAAAGTTTCGTGCTTGCGCTATCCACTCAGCCTTGAGCATTTTTTCAATCCATATGAAGCGCGTCATCTCTGCTGAATTTGGGTCTTGAGCATTGAAGAAGGACAATACATAATTCATAATCATATCCGCCTCGAATTCTCGAATAACATAGACACCATCAATCGCGCACAAATTTTGCTGATAGGTACCACTACCTCGAATGGGATGTTCACGCCAAGGCCACCCATTTTCTCCTGGATCAAAACGTTTTATTCCCTCGCAATTTGCACCAGCACCAAAACGATAATCGGTGGCAAAATTGACCCCAGCCGCCGCCCTCGCCACGATCACATGCCCTAACTCGTGAGCGATGGTACATCGCGTTATGTCGAGAGACCCGGCATTGCTCGTTTCCTTATTTCCACAGCGCTTGTCGGTTCTATCGAAAGCACCCGTTAAGTTGTAGAGAATAATGATGGTTTCGTTGCGTTGGATAGGCAGCACCTCGGCTGCGGCATTATTGGGGTCACGTTGATCGGTGTAACGAAAGACGGTTCGCCCCCCGAAGACCGCTCGGAAGTTTTGCCCCGGAGCAATAGGCGTTCCTAAAATCGTTTGATCGTAGTGCTTGACAACGACATAAACCGTTTCAATACGGCTGGGTATATCAACCCGCTGAGGGTAAGTGGGGTCTCGCCAATAATCATAGTCGCCGTCGGTGGCAGTGTCTTCTAGATAGACGCCATAGATGGTTGCCAATTCTTGGATCATTGAGCCTAGCGGGTCGCTAAGTGTTGGGGTGGCAGCAGGGATAGCTGTCGCAGTGGGAAGTGCTTGGCAATCATCGCCCTCAGGTAAAATCTTGGCGCCATAGCTGTAATTGAACCACCCGCTGTAGAGCGTTCCCGCGTACACGATTTGGGTGAAGGCTACCGCCGGGTACTGGTTAGCCCGTTGATACAGCCCCAGCACAAACCCCGCTGGCACGGTGAACACCCCTTCGCCTGTTTCCGTCGCTGCTTCTTCGGGGGTGTGGTAGACACGGCGCAGATCAGGCGGTGGTGTGCCGGTCAGCACCCCTGTCGGCGTGGGCGTGCCGAAGTTCGGCAGGATCAGGACGTGGCAGACCGCTGGGGGAGGGTTGGGGTGGGGTGGGCGTCATGGTTGGTGTCGGCGTCGGCGTCGGGACGGGCAGACTCCCGCAGTCCCCGCTAACGATCTGCGGGCAGTGTACACGATCCGCCGTCGGTTATTCTGGACGCTCCGCCACCGTCCGCCTACTCCCAACTCACCCCGCAAACAAAGACCAACTCGCCATCGACCCACATCCACTCGCCGCCACCGCCGGGGCAGACGGGAGGAAAGCCAGTAGGGTAGGGGATAATTGCGGGGAAGGGCGTTGCCGTCGGGGTGGGAGTCCATGTGGGAGTTGCCGTTAAGGTTTTCGATGGGCTTGGCGTTGGGGTTGCTGTGAGGGCGAGTGCCGTTTGTGTCTTGAAGTAATCTTGTGTCTCACGTGCGTCGTGGGTAGCCCAAGAGCGTGTAGCAGACCAATACGCAGTCTTCTGAAAGTGATCCGCAGTTAAATGATCTGCTAAACTAGGCGTATCTCGAGGAGGTAATGTTGGGGCAGGTGTACCTACAATTGAATAATACACTGTTACAGTAAGTAGTAAATTATACCTAGTCGGTTCAATGGTATCAGTTACCTCTCCGTGTGATAAAAAGGAGTTAATAGATATCTTTTGTTGATTTAACCAGATAACGATCAACAAAAGTGTAGTAAGACATCCCATGAATAGCCACGTAGCGACTGTTGATTTTATTTTTATCACTTCGTTTCTCCTACTGGCATATTCCAATTTGAGGAGGGGCTATATTCTGCCCCATCCGTACAGATATGGTAAATGTTTCTGTTCTTGAATCGTATTGACCAATCTCCACCATAATATCGCCGCTATGATCAACAAAATTCTGATTCTCAAACCATACTGCCCCTGAGTCATTTGCATTTGTGCGGGAATCTTTTCCATTATTGCAACTATATCGTGTATCAATACCCAAGATGAAGTCCCGTTTATCAATATCAAGGATACGAATGCGAGATTCGATTGAGGCGGCAGGATTAACACGGTGAATCAAAACGAGGGGACGGTCTTTGATAGGCAAACCGTTATCATACTCACGTCCACTTTTTCGGGCTTCAACGGTGTAGTATTCAGCAGTTTGAGGAATATCTATCTTAATCATGTACCGTTCGGTAGGAGCAATTTGGGGATTATCGAGAATTTTTAGCGCCACCGTTGTCGTTGTCGGAGAATGAATCGTTTCTACATGAGCAGGGGTAAACCAACCTGACAGATAGCGTTGAGCCGCAATGGCATTAACGGGTATGCAAAAAGATTGACTGGCATCTCCCCACTGTCCACATACGATTTCAGTAAATGAACCTCCAGTGCCTGTATAGATTTTGTGTTTTCCAGAGTCACTGCTCATAACATCCCAAGCTGATCCGTAGGGATCCCCTCGTTGGCGATAATAAGGGTCAACAGAGTGGAACAACCCCAAAAGATGTCCCAATTCATGAGTTAAGGCGCTTTGTATTGGACGCTCCGGCGATACATCATTGATATAGGCAATGAGAATGGGATCGATGGGTAAGGTCATTGGTAAATAGGGGTGGTCTATGATGGCTAGACCGGCTGTGTACTTATAGTTTCTTGTAAGGCGATAGTTGAAAACCATCACGATCATCCCTGTGCCGCCCCGTAAATAGGGAGTTAGATCGACACCTCGAAAGAGTGCGCTAAGAGCGCAGAGATTTGCTGGTACAAACGGGACATCATGTTGTAAGGCAGCATAGGTTGAACCGAGGTCTAGCCAATATGGGTAAACGGCAACAGAGTGAATGGTGACGTTTCCTTGCGATTGAGCCGACCAAAAGTGGGAGACACCCGGGAATGCAGAAGAAAGGAGATGAGAGCGATACCAAGCAAAGTCCTCATAGGGTGGAAGAATGGTCGGGAGGGGAAAAGTGGAACTATCTTGGTAGGCACAAAAGAGAACAAGAGCGTCCAGATTTCGCGCAACAGGAGCGATTGTCGGCAGCGGCGTGGGCGTCGGCGTTGCTTGCGCCTGCGCCGGCACGTACCACGTCGGGGGGACGCCGAGGAACGCCATCCCCGGATGGGCATCGCACCCCGACCCATCAGCACGGACGAGGATCACCGTGCGGGCGTCGTTCGTCGTCTATGGATGGACTACTCCCAAATCACCCCGCAGACGAAGACCAACTCGCCATCGACCCACATCCACTCGCCGCCGCCGCCGGGGCAGGCTGGCTGTCCGCCGCCGGGGGGAGTGGTGGGGTTGGGGAAGGGGGCGAGAGTAGCCGTAGGGGTGGGCGTGGGCGTCTCCGGCAGCCCCTGCAAATCATACAGGTACAGTTCGGCTGAGTTGGATATATACACAAACCATCGCCCATCAGGTGAAAATCTCCCCCGACTAACGCTACTGTTGTTGACTTCCGTAGTGAGAAGGGTGGTCGTCTGATTCGCCCAAGTGTAGTGGTAGATGCCTCGGTTATCGATGAAGATGATGGTCGAGCCGTCCGAGGTCACAAAACGGAAACCCTGTTCGGCTATCCCCAGCGGTTGAGGAAACAAAAAGCTGCCTTCCGGGTTCAAAGGGGTGTACATCAGCAAATGACTGGCGCCTTCCCCATCATCCTCTCTCACTCGCAGCAGCACCCAACTCCCATCGTCCGAAAAGTCGATGAGTCCTACAGCGCGATAAGCCACACCAGCGACGGTAGGAAAGGTCATGCGCTCCCACTCAAAGACCAACCCTGAGAGTCCCGCTTCCAATCCGCGCACATAGAAAAAGATATTCGGCTGGCAGAAGAACCTATCGGCACAAACCAGCATCACAAACGAGCGGCTGTCCTGACTCCAACGCACATCGAAGGTATTCACTTTTCCAAACGGATCATAGAGGGGAAATTCTGGCGTGAATGTCGTCTGGGTTTCTCTGTCGGCGACCACCAACCGCCAATACCTATCGGTTTCCGCCACCACCTCTTCTCCTACATACACCAGATAGCGCCCATCGGGTGAAAGATAGGAGAAGGTATCGGCGGTGCGCACGTAAATCACCTCTTCTGCCGGCGTGATCTGCGACAAGAATGGATAGGTAGTGCTTTCCGTGAAGATCTCGGTATTAAGGTTGTAATGCGTCCAGAATCTGTTTGAATTGAAAGGGTCTTCTACCTCTGGTGCGCCCACCGAATATACAAAGGCGCGGCTATCTCTTGCCCATTCGAAATAGTTTGCCTGAACCCCCGGCGATAACTTTTTCAAGCGCCCCGACTGCCCTTGCACTTGTGGTAGCGCCCATAACAGGGCGCATCCGAAGCAGGCAATGAGAAGGCTTGTGGCAAGCCGGTTAATCTGGGGTACTCTGCGCGACATCCTTGCCGTCCTTTTCTAGACAGTCGTTTCTGAATCATGGTGTTGCGGTGGGTGTTGGTGTTAATGTGGGCGTCGGCGTTAATGTTGGTAGCGGTGACAGGTTAGGCGGGGGAATGGCGACTCGTGGATCGTCTGCCGGGACGGGTGTATGTGTATAGTTTGCCCTCACTTTAGGGGAGTAAATGAAACTGCGATGGCGGGGTTCCATGGTGGGGGTGATGATGGGATTTACGTAGTTCCAGCCAACGAATCGCTGAAAGGACTGGGAATAGAGGCGTTCGCAAGGGAACCCTAGCGTGATGATCGTGTTGTGTTTACCTCCCAATCCCTCCACCTTAAGAAGGGTAACCCCGTTATCCTCCGCCCAGATAAGACTCTTGTGGATGGACTGCTCCAGTGTGTTGGGAGTACCCGTTGCATGGAATGTGGCTAATAAAACCGGGTCTGGTTCAAAAAACTGGGTGAAGTCGTAAACATGTTTGGGATAGCCGATTGGGTCGCCGATTGGGTCGCCGTTTATGTCTGCCCGTTGAAAATCCGGAATGCCCCAGCGGTTTGCTGTGGGTGACTGAGGATTCTGAGGGTTGATTTCCTGTGCCCACGTGACAAAAGCATCCGGCGGGGTGCGCCCAAAGCTTATCACACTGATATGGAGATGGGGGGTGTTCCATGTGCCCAGAGTCCCCAAGCGGGTTCCTGCGTCCACATATTTTCCCACCCAGATATCGGGATCAACGGTCAACAAATGCCCATATACCACGAATAGATGCCTATGACGGATAACTACTGCAAATGGGCTGAGTTTATCGGTGTTGGGCATCTCATTGGGCTTATAGTTCCCCCATTGGGCGCCTGTGGTTCCATCCTCATGGAGCAAAGCAACAACCAACCCACCTGCACTGGCAAAAGCGGCGCTCCCCGGAGGCGCGAAAAAATCCACCCCAAAATGATACCCCGGATGCCAGTACCCACCCTTTTCATTTGCAAATCCAGAGATATGCTGGGATGCAGCTTCAACACAGGTCTGGTACATGCTCACCGGATAATGGGTGAAGGTGAGGGGGGCAGTCAACCCCCAAGGCACTTGGGTGAGGGGAGGAAGGGCATAGGACGCGCTTAGATTCGCGGTTGGCAGTTCGGAGAGACATTTTTCGATTTCACTTCGCTCTACTTTCAGCGAAAGCACCCCGTCAAAATCCTTTTTGGGAACGATAATCTCTTGTTGGGGCAGGATGAATCCCCCGATGGGGTCAATTACCTGGAACCAGCGTAAGATGAAGCCATTGGGTGCTTGTGCTACGCCTTGCGTTCGGCGGAACCACAGCCGATGGTTGAGGGGATCAATCGCATAGGCATCGATCTTTAACTCATTTTGGATATCGTTCTTCCATTCGGCTGGATTACCCCGGATGGGTGCTCGGAAGAGATGGATAGATTGCTTTTTGTCGTTTTCGGGAAGGATTAACTGACAGGTACTTGCGGACGTAGGTGAAGGGGTTAAGGTCGCTGTAGGGGCAGGCGTGCAGTTGGGTGAACGGTCAAAATCGAAGACAAAGTAATCGCTGTAGCGTTGAGCGACGATCCACCCATCGTGCAGCGTGCCAGCTAACATCACTTCGGCACGATACCAGATATAACCATCTGCCGAGGGTGTTTTCGAGGTTGGGTCAAGGCGGATGGGCGTGCCGGGCTGGATTGTCCCTAGAAGGGTGGCGCTGGTACTTGGCGCAGCCCTGAAATTGACCTCGCGGCAGTTCGTGTACACGGTGATGAGAGTGTTCGATAGTGTGGGCGTGGGCGTGGACTGCCCCTGCGCCGGCACGTACCACGTCGGGGGGACACCGAGGAACGCCATCCCCGGATGGACATCGCGCCCCGACCCATCGGCACGGACGATAATCACCGTGCGGATGCTCCGCCACCGTCCGCCCTACTCCCAACTCACCCCGCAGACGAAGATCAACTCCCCATCGACCCACATCCATTCGCCACCACCGCCGGGGCAGACGGGAGGAAAGCCAGTAGGGTAGGGGATAATTGCGGGGAAGGGCGTTGCCGTCGGCGTGGGAGTCCGTGTGGGAGTAGCCGTTGCGGTTTTCGATGGGCTTGGCGTTGGGGTTGCTGTGAGGGCGAGGGCGGTTTGGGTGTTGAAGTACCGTTGTGTAGATTTAGCATCATTCGTTAGCCAAGAATGAACATAATCCCAATAACGAGTTTTTTGAAAATGCTCGGCGGTCAGATGCTGACCTAACGTAAACGTGTTTGAGGGACGGGCTGTGGGCATAGGAGTGCCTACAGTGCCATAAAACACAGTCAAGGTGATTAGTCGAATGGCGCGGGTCGGATCAATAGTTCCCTGGGCAGGGGCGAGATAGCTAGAGGGAGTGAGGCGTCGTCCATTAAGATAGATGACGACTATACCAGCCACGGTGAGGAGAATCATGGTCAGCCAAAAGGCTGTCCCAAAGCGTTGTTTCATCAGAATCGCCTTTCGCTTCGCTGGTTATGGGCATACGCCCGGTAGGGGTGGAGGCACAGGTTGTCCAACAGATACCTCAATCTCAAACATTTCGGTCTCTGGGTAAAACTCAACTACCTTCACCCGGATAGCTTGTTTTTCATCGATAAAGTCCTCACCTGTGAAGAATACCGAGCCTGAATCATTTGCATTTCCACGTTCATCTTTACTGTGGTTGCAGATGTACCCAACCTTATAGCCTTCGGCATTAAGCGTTCGTTTATCAATGTCAAGGATGACAGGTCGTCCAACTTGGGCAATGGGACTCTCGTAATCTGGCTCTTTAACACGATGAATAAGTACCACCGGACGATCTATCGGAAGACCATTGTCGTAACTGGCTTGGTCGGGACGATTCATCCGCGCCTCTACCGTATAAAAGTCAGCATCCTCCGTTCGCGTCGGGAGGTCGATGCGAATCATGTACCGTTCGTTCTGGTTGGTATCAATCGGAGAACTGTCCAGAACCTTCAGGCGAATGGTTTTGGTCGTGGGTGCGCTAATCGTTTCCACCTCTGCGGGCTGAACCCACCCTGCATAATAGCGATGAATAGGAATGGCATTGATGGGAATACACACTTGGTCAACCGTCTGCCACTGCCCACAGGGGACAAGGAAGGCGGCAGTCGGTGTCGCCAAGGGGGGAACAGGATTTGGTGTGGGATAGATAAGATGCGTCCCGGCTGCGTTGCTCATCACATCCCATGCCGATCCATAGACATCCCCTGGAAGATAGTAGGGCGAATACGAGTGAAGTAACCCAAGAATATGTCCGATCTCGTGGGCAACTGTTGCCTGAAGAGAGGGGATATTGATCATCGACTGAACATTCCCCACAAAGATAGGGTCTATCGCGTAAAGCGAGCCATCGATATAGATTTGGGGCATTATTCCCAGAGACGGCGCAAACGCGGCTGCCCCATTCCATAAGAAGTAGTCAAAAAAGAGGAGCACAACGCCGTTGTTGGATCGCACAAATGGATTTAGATCGACTCCCTCGTGTACGGCTTGCGTGAGACAATCTGTGGCAATAAAGCTGTAAGGGGTATCTGAAGACTCTCTATAGCTGGTAGTGGTCATCGTCAGCCAACTGGAATGAAACGTTGCCATGTTGAGCGTTATTTTCCCTTGCGATTGCGCCGACCAGAAATCGACAACACTAGGAAACACCCTCTTGGCGAGTTCAAGGCTGACAAGGTAGGGGACGCTGTAAGGAACGGGCGGTGTTGGCAGTGGGTTGGCAGGGTCCGGTGTGTATTGGCAAAATACGGTGAGGATGTTCAGCGTTTTCGCTGTCGCTATTTTGGTAGGTAGCCAAGTAGGTGTTGCCGTCGGCACAGGCGTCGGCGTTGCTTGCGCCTGCGCCGGCACGTACCACGTCGGGGGGACGCCGAGGAACGCCATCCCCGGATGGGCATCGCGCCCCGACCCATCGGCACGGACGAGGATCACCGTGCGGGCATCGTTCGTCGTCGCTAAGCGCGTCCCGTCCGGCGACCACTGAAGGGGGTAATTCGCTCCCGATCCAAGCGTCCAAATCACGCGGCGGCTGCTCCCATCGGGCTGAATCGACTGCACCTGCCCTGAGTCGGGGTAATACTCTGTGCCGATCAGGACGTGGTTGAAGGCGAGAAGGGACGCTGTCGGGGCGTGCTGAAGCCCGATCAGGTCATAGGCAGCGTTATAGCCGCCCTGCGGGGTGATCAGGCGGGGGCTGTCCGACCCATCGGCACGCTGAGCATAGATTCGGGCGCTGTTGGTGGGAGACAGCAAAGCAAGGTAGAAAAGCTCTGTCCCATCCGCCGACCACGAAAGGGAATACCCGCCGCTGTTCAGGGTGCGCAGCACCTCCCCACTCAGGGAGCGTATCACAATTTGTCCGCCAACCGGGTAGGCGATCTGCGTCCCATCGGGCGACCACACCGGCTGCCCTTCGTTCTCAGGCGTGTTCGTTAGGTTCATTTCAGCGCCGCTGAGGGCATCCACGCGGTAGATATCGACACTGCCGCGATTCGACAGGTAGAGGAAGTAGCGCCCATCGTGGCGGTAGAGCGGCGGGGTGAGGGCATTCGTCAAGGGCAGAGTCGCCATGCCGCCGCCGGCGTCGGTGATGCGGGCGGTGGAGGGATTTAATAAGGTGACGACGCGCAGCGCCCCCGACGGCGGGGTGACGATGCTGGCGCTGGCGGGAACATTCCCCTGACTGGTCGTCGCCCAGATGCTTTCGGCGCTGGCGGGCGGTGGCTCAGGCGCAGTCAAGGCGCAGGCGGGGTCAAGGCGCGGGTCAGCCGCCGCCAACTGGACATCCACCCGTTCGCTGAGCGTATCCGTGCCAAAGGTCAGTTCGTTAATGCTTGGCATCCCGCCGCCAAAATAGCCCTCCTCAATGAGAACGGCGGCGGCGTCCGCGTTGAAGATCGCCCCCCCGCCGTTCGCCGTGTTGCCGGAAAAGGTCGCTTTGGTGAGCATTACCGCGCCGCCCTCGGCATTGTAGAGCGCTCCCCCTTGCGAGGCGTGGTTGGCAAGGAAGGCAGTGCATGTCCCCGCTGTTGAACCTGTGTTGAAGATCGCCCCGCCCGGCGCGGCAGTGCGCCCCCGCACCGCCCCCAGCGTGACCCGCACGAGAGTCAGCCGTCCAGCATTGGCGATGCCTCCCTCCGCCCCACTCAAAGCGCTGATCTGGCTGTCCTCGATGGTCAACGTCCCCTCGTTCAGCAGGCTGCGTCCCGCCTCCCCGCGCCCCTCAATACGGACATGACGCATGGTCACCTTCGCCGTCGGGCTGAGGCGGATCGGCGTTCCCTCCACTGCCAGCGTCGCCGCCCCCCCATGAAGGATAACATGCCCGCTGAGGGAGGGAAACTGTGGCGTCTGCGCTGTACCGGCAGCGGCGAAGGCGTATGTCCCGCCATCGAGGTAAATATGAACAGGGAGCGCATCCGAGCGCGGCGCGGCGCTGTTTGCGTAGTGAATCGCCAGCGCCAAACTCATCGCATCGTCGGCGGGGACGCGGAGGTGGATTTCCATTGGCGCGGCGGGGGTGAGCGTCGGCGCATCCTGCGACCTGACCGGACGCACCAGCGCGGCGCCCGCACAGAGCAAGGCGAATCCACTCAGCAAAAGGATAACCAGACTCAGCCGACGGCGCATAAGAAGGCAATCTCACGGGTGTAATACTAGACCGCCGCTAATATTACCCCCCCCCGTACAATGTCAAGGGGCGCGCTGTACAAGTTCCCTACGGATGGACTACTCCCACACCCCTACAGCATTTTTCAAGGAGATTGACCCCTTAATGGTTGACAGTCCCACGTATCATGATATACGTACCAATGGGTTAGGTGGTGGTGATCACAGGGTAAACGAACGACGCCCGCCCTTCTTGTAAGAAGGCTGGTTGCAGCCCAACCAGTGAGGGTACTGCAATAAAATTTCATCTGTACAGCGCCGCCCCTTTCCGCGAAAATAGACCATTGCGTTGGTTACGGTGCTGAGGTGTCATGCAGCTTCACGGTCTGCTTTCGCGTCTCGAATCGCTCTCAAGTTTTCGCCCCATCCTCACCCGTCTTGCTCAGGGGCAGCCGGTGGGTGATCAGCGCGTGATGCGTTCTGCCCGCCCTTTTGTCGCGGCGGCTCTGGCGAACGCCTTAAACCGCCCTGCGCTCATCTTGACGGGCAGCGCGGAACGGGCGTACACCCTTGCCGAACAACTCCCTGTCTGGCTGCCGGATCATCCCATTCACCGCTTTGCCGAGCCAAGCGCCATTTTCTACGACCATGCTGGCTGGAATACGACGACCATTCGCGGACGCCTTGCCGCATTAGCAGCCTTTCTTCCAC
This sequence comes from Anaerolineales bacterium, assembly GCA_015075625.1. NCBI lineage: Bacteria > Bacillati > Chloroflexota > Anaerolineae > Anaerolineales > Anaerolineales bacterium. The sequence goes on from JABTTZ010000001.1 coordinate 1,558,246, forward strand.
CCATTGGCGTGCGCCGTGAAACGCCGCCGATCATCGTCAGTTCTGCCCACGCCCTTATGACACGCACGCTCCCCCCCCGCGATTTCCGCGCCTCCTCGCGGCTGATCAAGGTCGGTGGGCGTGCCGATCCCGATCAGATCATGCGTTTCTGGTTGGGAATCGGCTACCTGCCTGCCACGATTGTCACGGAGCCGGGGACGTTCAGCCGCCGAGGGGGAATCGTTGACCTCTTTCCCATTGATGCCGAGAGTCCGGTGCGCTTTGAATTCTTTGGCGACGAGATTGAGCGCATCCGCACCTTTGACCCCGGCACACAGCGATCCAGCGCCTCTCTTGAGTCGGTGGCGGTGATTCCAGCCCGCGAGTCGCTCCCTAAATATGCCGCCCCCGCTGCCGAACGGCTGCGCGGTTGGTTTGATTCTCATGCCGCCGCCGATGATTCCGACACCTTCGCTGCCGATAGCGTCGATCTCGCCTCGGAAACGGCATTCCCAACCCTCGATTTCTACCTTCCCTACCTCTACAACTCAGCGACCAGCCTCTTGAATTACCTCCCCGATGAGGCGCTCCTGATTGTCGATGATTTCGCCGCCCTCCAAGAGGCTGTCGAAGATTTAGAGAGCCAAGCCGTTGGGCAGTATGACGAAAACTGCCGCGCCGGTCTGATCCCGCCCGATTACCCGCTCCCCTACCTGCCATGGACAGACCTCCACGAGGCAATCCGCGCCCGCCGCCCCCTGCACCTCGGCGGGGGGATGGAACGGGACGGGGAGTCCTTTCCCGATGAGGACGTGTTAGGGGCTGCCTTCCGCCCCGCCGGGCGCTTTGGCGGGCAGCTTCGCAGCTTCTTGGACTCCCTCTATGAGATCGATCAGGCTGTGATCGTCAGCAACCAAGCGCAGCGTCTTGCCGAACTTTGGGCGGAGCGTGGCGGGACAAACCACCCCGTGAGCCGCCTTGACAGCCCACCGGAGGGCATTGTTTTTGTCGAAGGGGCGCTAACCGAGGGCTGGACTCTCCACACCGATCAGAGTCCGTTGCACCTGCTCACCGATGCCGAGATTTTCGGCTGGAAACGCCCCGAACCACGCCGCCGCATCATCCAGCGCAGTGTCTCCCCTGAGTCCTATTTTGCTGACCTCACAGCGGGCGATTACATCGTTCACATGGAGTACGGGATCGGGCGCTTTGTCGGCTTACAGCGCCGCTCACTGGATGGCGGGACGCGGGAATACCTTGCCCTCCAATACGCCAACGATGACATGCTCTACGTCCCCATTCATCAGGCAGATCGGCTCTCCCGCTATGTGGGGGCAGACGATGCCGCCCCAACGCTCTCCCGCTTGGGATCGTCTGAATGGGCGCAGAAAAAGGAAGCCGCCCGCCGCGCTGCCGAGGAAGTGGCGAAAGAACTGCTCGATCTTTATGCCCGCCGCGCCGCCGTGAAGGGACATGCCTTCTCGCCAGACAGCCATTGGCAGGCGGAGTTAGAGGCGTCTTTCCCCTACCTTGAGACGGACGATCAACTTCGCGCCCTTGCCGAGGTGAAGGCGGATATGGAGCGTCCTACACCAATGGATCGCCTGATCTGCGGCGATGTGGGCTATGGCAAAACAGAGGTTGCCCTGCGTGCGGCGTTCAAGGCGATCATGGATGGCAAACAGGTTGCCGTCCTCGTCCCCACAACGATCTTGGCACAGCAGCACTTCAACACCTTCAGCCAGCGCTTTGCCGCCTTTCCGGTGAAGGTCGAAATGCTCTCTCGTTTTCGCACCCCCAAAGAGCAGCGGGCGATCCTTGATCTGCTGACGCGAGGGAAAATCGACATTCTGATCGGCACACACCGCCTCTTGCAACAAGACGTTGCCTTCCGCGATCTGGGCTTGCTGGTCATTGATGAGGAGCAGCGTTTCGGCGTCACCCACAAAGAGCGGCTGAAGCGGATGCGCACCGAAGTAGACGTGCTGACCATGACAGCGACGCCCATCCCCCGCACGCTCTACATGAGCCTTGCCGGAATTCGGGACATCAGCATGATCCAAACGCCCCCCGCCGAGCGCCTGCCGGTGATTACCCATGTGGGCGCCTATGACGAAAAATTGGTGCGCGGGGCAATCCTGCGCGAGATTGACCGAGGCGGGCAAGTCTATTTTGTCCATAACCGCGTCATGACCATCGACAGTGTTGCCGATCATCTGCGGCGGATTGTCCCAGAGGCACGGCTGCTCATTGGGCATGGGCAAATGGCGGAAGATGAGCTTGAACAGGTGATGACCACCTTCGCTGGCGGCGAGGCAGATGTGCTGCTCTGCACAACAATCATCGAGAGCGGGTTGGATATTCCCAACGCGAACACGATCATGATGGATCGTGCCGATGCGCTTGGGTTGGCGCAGCTATATCAACTGCGCGGACGGGTGGGGCGGGGGGCAAACCGCGCCTATGCCTACCTGTTCTATCCAAAGGGGGCGCACCTCACCAGCGACGCCCGCGCCCGTCTGGATACGATTGCCGAACAGACCGAACTTGGCGCGGGCTACAACATTGCCATGCGCGATCTGGAAATTCGCGGCGCGGGCGAGTTCCTCGGCAACCGTCAGAGCGGCTACATCGCCTCGGTGGGCTTTCACCTCTATACACAACTTCTCTCCCGCGAGGTGGCGCGGCTGCGGGCAGAAACCGCCCCCAATGCCCGCCCGTCCGCGCCGTCTGTTCTGCCGCTCCCCGGCACCGCCGCCCCGATCACGATTGATCTCCCTCTGCCCGCCTATGTGCCAGTTTCCTTCATGAGCGATAGCGCCATGCGCTTGCAGTTCTACCGCCGCCTTGCCGATGTAACGACCCTTGCCGCCATTGATGAGATTCAGGCAGAACTGACAGATCGCTTTGGAGCGCTTCCAAGTGAGGTGCAAGGGCTGTTGTTTGGGATTCGCGTTAAACTGCTGGCAACGGAGGCTGGTGTAGGGGCGATCACCGCCGACGGCGATCAATTGGCAATTCGCCTGCCCTACCTTGCCCATGTGGATCGCGCTGGTTTGCAGCGCTATTTAGGACATGGCGTGCGCGTCAGCCGGACGGCAGTATGGCTCTCCCGCGCTGAGGAGGGGTGGGAAGGGCGGCTCTTGCGTTTGTTAGCACGGCTGCCCCCTCAGACAGATGGGGCGGCGGTGGGGTAATTTTTTGTCGGGGCGACAACAATAGTACGCCCCTTAGCAAAAGCGCCGTGAAACCCCTGCTTTGGGGACTGGGGAGTATGTCAGATTAGGGACGGACACAATGCGCAAAGGACTTGAAGCGGCAATCCTTCTGTTATTGGGGATTTACCTTTTGGAAACGCGCCTGACGGGAGAGATTGCCTATTACATTGCCGCCCAATTTTACTGGCTGCCCGTTGTTGCCGGGGTTATGTTGATCCTCTTGGGTGGGGTGCGCGTCTCTGGGCTGCTGCGGGATGCCCCACCCGCCCCGCCAGAATCGACGACGCGGGTGTTGATCACCGCGCCCGCCGCGCATGGCAAAGGAAACGAGAGAAAACCGATCTCGTGGGGCGTCTTGGCGCTGATCGCCACGCCGCTGGCGTTAGGGACGCTTGTTCCGGCAAAACCGCTCACTTCTGCCGCTATTGGCGGGAGTGGAATCACTCTATCGATCAGCGCCGCGCCCGCCGGAGCGTACAGCATTGCCCCCGAAAGCCGCAACATCCTTGATTGGGTCCGCGCCTTCACCGCCGCCGAAACACCAGAGGAATTTAACGGGCAAACCGCTGAGGTGATTGGCTTCGTCTACCGCGACATTCGCTTTACGCGGGAGGATCAGTTCATGGTTGCCCGCTTCGTGATGCAATGCTGCACAGCGGATGCCCAGGCATTTGGGGTGCTCATCGAATCGCCCGCCGCGCCGGACTTCCCGCAGGATTCATGGGTGCGGGTGCGCGGGAAATTTGCCGTGCGCCCCTTCGATAATACGCCAACCCCCGTCCTAATCGCGGACTCCATTGAGCCAACGGCAATGCCAGATCGTCCCTATTTGTATCCATAGGGTGCGGGGTGGGCGGGCAAGGGAGGCGGGCGCACAGTACGCACCCCCACCTCAGCCCGACGTGACATCAAGGGTCGGCATGTGCGCCGCCAAACGTGCCTCGTAAGCGGCGAGGATACGCGCTCCGTGATCCTCAAAATGCCCTTTCACCTGTTCAGCGTCCAACTGAGCGGCACTTGCCGGCGCAGCGGGCAGCACATCTTGAAATTTGCGCTGTTTACGGCGCATTTCCCACCGCTCAAGACGATCCCCCCACGCGCCGCCAAAAATTCGCTCCCCCACCCATTGCAGCCAACGCCCCACCCCCTGCGGTGTGTGATCGGGCAAGGGGTAAAGCGGCGCCTCGGCGTTTGGCAAGTAGTCCACCGTCCAAGCATTGCTGTGGCGCATCGCCGTGTAAAGCGCCATGCCAGAGAGGGGGATCATTTGAGCGATTTCATGGGCAATGTAGAGATCGCGCCGCGCTTGGGAAAGCGCCGTCTCGGCCAAGACGTAATTCGGGCAAAGGCGGATTCCCCACAGCCGCGCCCACCGCACGAGGATCACCGCAAACAGGCGCGTCAGCCACACCCGTCCGGGCGTCGTGACAATCAGATAATCGAGATCATCGTTGGCGGCGGTGGCATTGCGCATCGAAAGGGCGCCAGTGATCGCCACCATCCGCACAAAGGGGAGCGCCGCCAAGCCGCGCCCATAACGCAGCGCAGCGCCCCACAGCCGCTCCGAGATAGCTTCCCGCTCCCGCCGTAGGGCAAGGCTTTCCGCCCTCTGGCGGGGCGCCCAACAGCCGTTTTGCTCAATGAGTATTTCCGCCAACAGGGGAGAGCTTGCCAGCGCGGTTTCGACCTCAGCAGTCGTCGCCGTGACGCCGATCAAAAACTGGTGAATTTCTTGTGTGGTCAGCGGAAACTCAAATACATCGGCATAGAGCAGCGTCCGCAGAATGGCGAATTCTAAGGGTAGGGCAGTCATCAATATTTGGCGGGCATCCAGCGCAACCCCGGACGCACCTCTTGATAGCCGCTTAGGTCGGGTTCAATCTCGGCAAGGATGCGCTCTTGGGCAAGGAAGTTGCCGCTGACGAGGAAGTTGTGCCGCGCCAGAAAGTCCGTTTTCAGTTCGGTGATCAGTTGACAGGAACGCTCAAAGCCAATGGCGGCAACCTGAAAGGGCGCTGCATCATAGACGGCGAGCGCAATATCGTAAAACACAAGGTCGAGGGCGTGCAGTTCGGGGTGACGCGCCCGCACACCGGAATCGCTCTCAATATTAGCGAACATCCCTAAGGGGATGAGGATTGAGACACATTCAAACAGGGAGCGTGTCGCCTGCACATCACAGCCCACGATGAACGATTCTACGGCAAGCTGCCCATGCTGGATGAGGGCGGCGGTGGGGGGCGGGGCTTGAATCGCCTGTTTGCCAGCGGGCGGCTGTCCGGGGCTGTGCCGTGCGCTGAGGGGACCATTGAGCGATGGGTGTTCCCAAAGTGTCTGGACAACCTGCTGCCACTGGCGGTCACGCAGCGTGTCAAAGGTGATGTTCAGTTCGTAATTGCCGCCTTCCCAGAAAGCGTGGGCGTCGTCGTAGGTGGCAGCGGTGAGCGTGGTCGCCATGCAAATCCTCACGGTGTATGCGAAACCGCCCTTAGTGTAGAGCGTAAGGGATTCTACCGCAAATTGAGGATGGGGTGAGGGCGGGCGGGCGACCAGCGCGGGGTTAAAATGCCCGCGCTAAGGCTGACCGCCCCGTTGGGGCTTAAGACGAAGTGCGGATGCCTTTCAAGCCCCGTAGGGGCGGTTACTCTTAGCCCGATGGTTTACCGTCGGGCATAGGCGGGCACCCCAGGGGGCGTCCCTACGAGGCGCAGGATTATACGGGCGCAAACCATCCCCTAACCCCTTTCTACCCAACTTCTCCCTGTTGGCTTGCGAACGTCTGTGCTAGACTGCTGCCCCCAAGAGAGGAGGAATCGGCATATGCGTCCGCCCTTCACCGCATGGGCTACGGAACATCTTTTCTTGCATGACAAACGCGGACAGCGGGCGGTGTTCCCCCCCGCGTGGCGGCGCATTCTCGATCACTGTTTCCCCGCTGGCGATGATCCTCTGCCCTACAGCCGCATCGTCTGGAGCTGCCCCAAAAAGAGCGCCAAATCAACCCTTGCGGCGGGCGTGCAGCTTTGGTATGGCTGGCATGTGGAGACGCCCGGCGAACAGTATGTCCTCGCCAACGATCTAGAGGGGGCGCGGACGCGAGTCTGGCGCTATGCGCTGGCGGCGCTGACACAAGGCAAGGCGGCTCACCGTCTTAGCGGGACGACGATCACCCTTGCCAACGGGACAACCATCCGTGCCATTCCGTCCGATTATCGCGGCGAGGCGGGCGCGAACTTCAGCCTTGCCACCGTTGACGAACCCTGGGGCGTCATTCACGAGAGCGCCGTCCGCCTTCATACGGAGTTCAGCCCACCGCCCACCCGCCGCGATCCCCTCGTGTTCTACACCGGCTACGCCGGATGGGAGGGACAAAGCGCTTTCTGGCACAGCATGATCGACACGGCGCTGGCGGGGGAGGCGATCCCCGAACTGGCGGATATTGAGGACGGCGACGGGCAGCCCGCCTGCTGGCGTGCCGGACGGCTGTTCCTCTACCACGATCACACCCCGCGCATGGCGTGGCACACGGCGGAATACCTTGCCGAACAGCGGCGCGTCCTCGCCCCTTCGGAATACCTTCGCGTGTGGGAAAACCGTCGGGTGCGCGGGGCGGATTCGTTCCTGACGCCCGCCCAGTGGGATGCCTGTTACGATCCGGCGCTCGATCTGCCGCCATCCGGTGATCCCCGCCCGCTGATCTTCGCCGCCGATGCCGCCACCACAGCGGATACGACGGCGCTTGTCGGCTGCCTATGGACGGAGAAGCGGATTGAAGTCGTCTACACGCGGGTTTGGCGGGGTCGCCCCGACGCGCCCATCCAGCTTACGGAGACAATCACGCCGGAGATCATCGCCCTAGCAAAAACGCGCCATGTGGCGGCGGTGCTGTACGACCCCTACCAAATGGCGGCGGTGGCGGAACTTTGCCGTCGGGCGGGGGTGACGATGATCGAGTTTCCCCAGACGGCGGCGCGGGTGCAAGCGGATACTCACCTGCGCCACCTGATCCTCGGCGGGCGCTTGGCACACGATGGCGATCCGCTGCTGCGTGAACACGTCCTAAATGCCTTGATCGCCGCCAGTGATCGCGGGGTGCGCCTTATCAAACCGACGACGGGCGGCAAGATCGATGCGGCGGTGGCGCTCAGCATGGCGGCGTTGGGGGCGGCGGAACACCTGCCGGCGGTGCGCCATGCCTCGTTGCGGCTGGAACGGAAGCGGAATCCGTTCTTTGGTGGGTGAGGGCATCGGCAAACTATCTACGTTGTTAGGGTGAGGAGCGGAATCAGAATGACCGAATCAAACGACACATCGCCCCCGCGTCCGGTGCGCTGCCCGGCGTGCGGGGCGGAACGCCCAGAACTTTCTCAACAGGGGCAAAAACTTTACAGCAATGGGATTCAGGTGATCGGCTATGTCTGTGCGGCGTGCGGGCGGACAATCCATTGGGGGGCGCGGAAGGGCGGCAAACCCAAAAAGCCAGGGGGCGAATGACCAGCCCGATTTCAGTACCCTCAACGGAGGCGAGATTATGAGGGCGCATATCAGCCACCCCACCCTTTGGGGGGCGGGGGATGGCGCGGGGCTGAAACCCACGCGCTAGGAATAACCGCCCCGTTGGGGCTTAATACGGCGGGCGGAAACGGACGCCCCAGGGGGCGTCCCTACGGGTGGAGGTTATGCCGGCGCATTTTCGCCCCCCACAAGGGCAAAAATGACCAACAGCCCAAAGCCAAGCGCCAAACTCCCCACACAGATGCCCGCCGCCTCGCCAAACTGAATCCGAAAGACGAACGCCCCCAAGAGGAGCGTCGGCGGTGGGGTGACTACCGCCACCGTGCCGAGGTAGTGCAGCACCCGCGCTAAACCTCCGCCCGCTATCGGCTTCTTTTGTTCCGCTTTGCGGGCAACAAAAATCCCAAACACAACGGCAACCGCCCCTCCGATGAGGAGCGCCGCCAACCAACTAGGAAGGGTATTCATGCTATGTCCCGTCTAGTGCAGCGTGTAGATGAACGGCGCCAACGGGCTAGCGGGCAGAATCACAAACACGACGAAGAACACCAGCAGCAGCACGATCATCGGGATCAGCCACCACAGGCGCACCTTCCACAAAAAGCCAAAGAGTTCGCCAATCACCCCCAAACGGGATTTGGCGTCGTCAAGCCAGGTTGCTTTCGGGGCGGCGTTCGCCACCGGAATGGTCATCTTGTCTAGCGTCTCATTCGTTGTCATAACAGAGTCCTACAGCCTTTACTTTCGTACCATATACGGACCCACCACCAAGCGATCCAACCCGCTTTTGCTAAACGTGTTGAACGAATTGGCGGGGGTGTTCACAATCGGTTCGCCGCGCAGGTTGAACGAGGTGTTCAACAGGACGGGAACGCCCGTGATCTCGCCAAAGGTTTTGATCACGTCGTAGTATTTCGCGTTTGTCTGGCGGTCAACGGTCTGTAAGCGCCCTGTTCCGCCGGCATGGGTCGTCGCCGGAATCACCTCATATTTATCGGGCTTCACGGGCGAGACCATCAACATAAAGCGCGGCGGGTAGTGGCTTGCCACATCGGGAAACTCGAAGAAGTCCGTCGCCCGCTCTGCCAAAACGACAGGCGCAAAGGGACGGAACGGCTCGCGGTATTTAATCTTCGTGTTCACCACGTTTTTCATCTCGCTGCGGCGTGGGTCGGCAAGGATGCTCCGGTTGCCCAACGCCCGCGGACCCCACTCAAAGCGCCCCTGATGCCAACCGATCACCTCGCCCTTTGTGATCGCCTCAGCAACCATCGTCGTCAGCTTGGTGTCGTCCTCAATCTTCTCGTAGGCAATGCCGTTCTCTTTCAGGAACGTTTCGATCTCGGCGTCGCTGTATTCCTCGCCCCAGTAGGCGTCCTTCATGACCATCTTACGGGGCATATTCAGGACGGAATGGTACGCCCACAGCGCCGCCCCAAGCGCCCCGCCATCATCGCCAGCGGCGGGCTGGATGTAAACTTCCTCAAAGGGCGTTTCGTGCAGCACCTTGAAATTGGCGACGCTGTTGAGCGCCACGCCGCCCGCCATGACCAGTTTCTTCAGCCCTGTTTGGGCGTGCAGGTGGCGGGCGATGTTCAAGATCGCTTCTTCGGTCACCGCCTGTACGCTGGCGGCGACATCGGCGTAATACTGGTTGAGCGCCATCGCCTCTTTTTCGCCAGCGCGTTCGGGGTTCGTCAGCATCGTGAAGAAATCGTCGCTTGGCGTGCGCTGGACGCCAAACAGATCGGTGAATTTCTGGTTATAGGTTTCCGTCGCTGAACGGTGGAACTTGAAGTAATCCATGTTCAGGTGAAAGCTGCCATCGCTGCCCAAATCGATCAGCTTGCGCACTTTGTCCACAAAGCGCGGTTCGCCATAGGGCGCCATCCCCATCACCTTGTACTCGCCCTCGTTCACCTTAAAGCCGAGGAACGCCGTAAACGCTGAATAGAGCAAGCCCAACGAGTGCGGGAAACGCTGTTCCTCGTTCAGGATGATCTCGTTTTGCCCCTTCCCGTCCCAATTCGCCTTTGCCCGCCCGGTTGTGGTGGTCGTCCACTCGCCCACCCCGTCTAGGGTGATCACGGCGGCTTCCTCAAAGGGCGAACAATAAAAGGCGCTGGCGGCGTGCGACATGTGATGATCGCTGAACAGGATTTTCCCCGCCGGAACGCGCAAATGCTGCTGAAGTTTCGTCTTGACCCACAGCTTTTCCGGCAGCCACACCGCCATCGCTTCCTTCCACACATCCCGCGAGCGGGGGAAGGTGCTGAGGACAGTCATCAGAATCCGCTCGAATTTGACGAACGGTTTTTCATAAAAGACAACGTAATCGAGATCGGCGGCGGTGATCTGCGCCTTGCGCAGGCAGAAGGCGATTGCCTGTTCGGGAAACGTATTGTCGTTTTTGACGCGGCTGAAGCGTTCTTCCATCGAGGCGGCGACAAGTTCGCCATCCTTGATCAGCGCCGCCGCCGAGTCGTGGTAGTAGAAGGACAGACCGAGAATATACATCAGGATTGACTCCGGGCATCCTCAAGCGCCGCGCCAACGGGCTTTCGGCTGCGCCAGTGGGGGGCTGTGTTTTTACGCATTTCTAGGGGGTCTATAGCGTAACGGGCGATCAGGGCAAAGGGGACGATCACAGTGAAGTACATAAGGAAGGTGACAAAGGCGGCAATGTATTCGCCCTGCGCCTCGCCAATGTTACGGAAGCGTCCCCAAGCAATGCGTAGCGGATTAGACAACGGGTGATCCTTCATGAGGTAGACAAAACAAACTGAACAGAGTGTACACTCTGAGAAACGCCAACGTGCAGTACCCTCACTGGTTGGGCGGCAACCAGCCTTCTTACAAGAAGGGCGGGCGTCGTTCGTTTACCCCTTGATCACCACTGCCTAACCGATTGGTAAGTATATCGTGATAAGCGAGGCTGTCAACCATTAAGGGGTCAATCTACTTGAAAAATACTGTAAGCGCCGGAGGAACGCCCCGCTGCGACCCCGCGCTGATTTCCCCCCGTGCGCCGGCTTGCCTCAAGCACTCCCTAGTGGATCGTGGGTTTGCCTTCTTCCCTTGAAAATCCTTCACACTATCAGTACAATCTTCGCCTCACACACCCCACATTGTGGGTGTTTTTTTGGGTCTGCATCAGGCAGATATAGCAGGAGGAATCCAGTCGAGAATGGCACCACAATTGTTGAAAATTTCTGATCTCGAACGCACCCTGATTTACGGTGTGTTGGGGATCGCCATCGCGGGCATTTTGTACGCGATTTTCCTAGCACTTCAAATTTTGCGGGAGCCGAAAGGCTCAGCGAAGATGCAAGAGGTCTGGAACGATATCCGTCTGGGGGCAAACGCTTACTTGCGTTCCCAACTGCGGATCATCGCCATTTTGATCCTTGTTTTGATGGTGGTTTTGTTCTTCAGTGTCTATATTGTGAAGCCCTCACCCTATTCGGTGCAGCAGTTCTGCCCCGATCTGGCAAAGACGGCGGAAGAAGACTACCTTACAGCAAACCCCTCTGAGGCGCAAATCCTTGCCGACGCCGCTAAACCCGACGCCACCCTAGAAACCCAAAATCGGGCGGCGGCGGTGCGTGGGCAGTTGGAGGCAGCGATCTCCAGAGTTGCCGATCAATGCGAGACGGCGCGGAACAACGTTGCCTTTGGGCGGGCGGGTGGCTTCCTGATGGGGGCGCTCTTTTCGGCTATGGTCGGCTTCATCGGCATGAACATGGCTGTACAGGGCAATGTCCGCGTGGCGGCGGCGGCGGTGGATACCAAGCGCGGCTACAAGGATGCGCTGCGCATCGCCTACCGTTCCGGCACAATCACGGGAATGCTCACCGATGGCTTGGGCTTGTTTGGGGGGACGGTTATTTTCCTCCTGTTTGGCTTGGCATCGCCCGATGCGCTCCTCGGCTTCGGCTTCGGGGGGACACTCCTCGCGCTCTTTATGCGCGTGGGCGGTGGCATTTATACAAAGGCGGCAGACGTTGGCGCTGACCTCGTAGGGAAGGTTGAGGCGGGCTTGCCCGAAGACGATCCCCGCAATGCAGCGGTGATCGCTGACCTCGTGGGCGACAATGTGGGCGACTGCGCAGGTATGGCGGCGGACATCTTCGAGAGCTACGAAGTGACCATCGTCTCGGCGTTGATCCTCGGTTTGGCGCTCTCCTTTGCCACCGGCTCGGTGATCTGGATCATTTTCCCGCTCGTCGTGCGCGGTATCGGCGTGTTGGCGTCGATCATCGGGACGTACTTCGTCCGCAGTTCCAACGAGGAAAAGAACGCCCTCGGCGCGATTTTCCGCGGCTTCTACATCTCGGCGGCAATCAGCATTGTCATGTTCATCATCCTCACCGTCCTCTATATGAAGGGGGCGAACGGCAGCATCATCTGGCAGCCGTTGGCGGCGACGATCATCGGCATTGGCTTGGCAATTGTCATTGAGCGCGTCACGGGGTACTTCACCGATACTGAACACAAGCCGGTGAAGGAAATCGCCCGCAACGCCCAAACGGGACCGGCAACGGTCATCCTCTCTGGGCTTTCCTCTGGCATGGAATCGAGTGTGTGGTCGGTGATTGTCATCGCTGGCAGCATCCTTGGTTCGCTGCTTGTCTTCACCGTTGCGCCGCTGCCCGGCGTCGATGCGTTTTCGGCAATCCTCTACGGTGTTGCCATGACAGGCATTGGCATGTTGACCCTGACGGGGAACAACGTCTCGATGGACGCTTTCGGTCCGATCTCCGACAACGCGCAAGGCGTAGCGGAATTGGCGGGCGAGGCGGACGGCGAGGGCGGCAAGACGCTCGGACAGTTGGACGCGGTGGGCAACACCACGAAGGCGATCACGAAGGGTGTCGCCATCGGCTCGGCGGTCATCGCCGCCGTGTCGCTCTTTGGGGCATTCCTCACCGATACGCGCATTGCCCAATTGGGGGCGGGCGTCACGCCGGAAAAGACCCTCTTTGCGACGGGCATCAACATTGCCGATCCGCTTGTCTTTATCGGGATGCTGATCGGCGGTGGGTTGATCTTCCTCTTTAGCAGCTTGCTCATCGCCAGCGTGAACCGCGCTGCCTTCACGATGATCAACGTCGTCCGCCGCCAGTTGAAACTGCCCGGGATCATGGAAGGCACGGTCAAGCCCGACTATGCCGAGTGCGTCAGCGTCTCTACCCAAGCGGCGCAGCGCGAACTTGTCCCCCTCGGCATTATGGCGATTGCCATTCCGGTGATCGTCGGGTTCATCCTCGGTGCGCCGGCGCTCGGTGGCTTCCTCGCCGGAATCATCCTTGCCGGGCAGTTAATGGCGGTCTTTATGTCCAACGCCGGTGGCGCGTGGGATAACGCCAAGAAGTTTGTCGAAGAAGGGCATTACGGCGGCAAGCGCAGCGAGGCGCATAAGGCAACCGTTGTTGGCGATACCGTTGGGGATCCCTTCAAGGATACGGCGGGTCCGGCGCTGAACCCGATGATCAAGGTGGTCAACCTTGTCTCGCTGCTCGCCGCGCCCATCATCGTCACCTATTTCGCAGGGGTCAAATCCGGCGAAATTTCCACCACGCAAATTGCCGTGTTCGTGATCATGGCGCTGCTCTTTGCGGTGGTCACGTGGGCGGTGTTGCGCAGCAAGCGCGGTGTTGAAGGGGCGGAAGCGGTTGCTCCGGTGGAAGGCGGCGCAGCGTAAGCCTTTTGGCTATGTAGGGGCGATCCAATGTGGTCGCCCGCCGCTAAAGCAGCGGGCTAGGAGTAACCACCCCTTCGGGGCTTGGGAACCCTCACCCCGTCAACAGAGAGAGGGGATGAATTATCCCCCTCTCCTCGCTTGCGTGGGAGAGGGGTGAGGGGTTCTGACCCAAAACCGTAGGGACACCCCCTGGGCGTCCGCCTTGCCTGATCGCCCAACGGCAAAGCGCACCCATCCTACTTCCGCGAGGCGGCAGCAACCATGATCGCCTGAATGCGCTCAACCATCTCCATCGGGTTGGGGTGCAGCCCTTCGATGAGCAAGGCGCTCTCGAAAATCTGCTCAATCAACTGCCCCGCTAAGGTTGGATCGTCCACCGTATCCAGCGCCCGAATCAGCGCATGGCGAGGGTTGATCTCCAAAATCCGCTTGGGGACTTCAAACTGCTCGTTCAGCATCTTATAGACGCGCTCCATATCCGCCCCAAAACCCTGATCGGGGGCGACCAACCGCGCCGGGCTCTCGGTGAGAACTTTCGATTCGCGCACCCCCTGCACACGCTCGCCCAAGACCTCGCCAATCCGTTCGACAAGGGACACCAAGCGGTCTTCGGGGAGCGCCTCGCCGGTTGGGGCGTCCTCGCCCTCGTTGGCGTTGGGGAGGTTGATCTCGGCATCGGCGCCGTTGTGCAGTTTTTTCTCATCAAAGGTGGCAAGGGCATTCACCAAGAAGCCATCAAGTTGTTCGGTCAGCAGCAGGACATCAATGTTCCGCGCCCGGAACACATCAAGGTGCGGGCTGCGCTGGATGATCTTCGGATCATCGCCAAACAGATAGTAAATGTCCGTTTGATCAGCGGGCATGGCGTCTACATAGCCCTGAAGGGAGAGCCACCCCTCTGGGTGTTTTAGGGAGCGGAAGCGGAGCAGTTTCCCCAACCGTTCGCGGTGGGCGGCATCGGTGACGACGCCCTCTTTGATCATCCGCCCGAATTCCTGCCAAAAGGTCGTGTAGCGTTCGGGGTCTTTTTCGGCAATCGATTCCAGTTCCCCGATGATCTTCCCGCTGATGGTCGTCTTAAGGCGCTGCATCATGCGGTTGCTCTGAACCGTCTCGCGGGAGATGTTCAGCGGTAAATCCTCGGAATCAACGACGCCCTCAATGAAGCGCATCCATTCGGGGAGCAGTTCCTTCGCATGTTCTTGAATCAGCACCTTGCGGGCGTAGAGGCGCGGTCCCCCGCTGGCGTCTTGGGTCAGCAAGCCGCGATCCAGTTTGGAGGGGACATAAAGCAGGCTGTAGAACTGCACGGGCGCATCGGCGGCAAGGTGCAGGTGCAGCAGCGGGGCGCCAAAATCATAGGTGATCTGCTTGTAGAATTCGGTATAGTCGTCGGCTGAGACCTCACGGGCGGGGCGTCGCCACAGCGCCGTTTGGGAGTTCGCCACCGTCTCCCCCACATAAATGGGGAAGGCGATGTAATTCGAGTGTTTCTTGATGATTCCCGATAGGCGGTAGTCGGTCAGGAATTCTTCGGCATCCTCTTTCAGGTGGAGCGTGATCGTCGTCCCCCGCTCGGCTTTTTCGGCATCCTCAAGCGTGTAAGAGCCGCTGCCGTCGCTCGTCCATGTGGCGGCAGTGTCGCCCTTGCGGAAAGAGCGCGAGGTGACGACGACGTTATCCGCCACCATAAAGACGGAATAAAAGCCGACGCCAAATTGACCGATGATCTCGTTGTTGGCGTTGCCCCGCTCGCGCATTGCCTTCAGGAAGGACAGCGCCCCAGAGTGGGCAATTGTGCCGAGATTTTCGATCATTTCTTCACGGTTCATCCCGATCCCCGTGTCCTGAATGGTCAGTGTCCGCGTTTCTTTATCGGCGCGGATGCGGATTTCTAGGGGCATCTCAGGATCAAGCAGATCAGCATTGGTAAGCTGCTCAAATTGCAGGCGGTTCAGCGCATCAGAGGCGTTGGACACCAATTCCCGCAGAAAAATATCCCGATCTGTGTACAGGGCGTGCGCCAAGATATGCAGAAGCTGCTGCACCTCGGCGCGGAATTCATAGCGTTGTGTTTGGGCGGCAGTCATAAGCGGTTTACTCCTCAAAAGCAAAATGACGCGAATCAGGTGCCTTTGATCGTAACAAATCGTGGTAGGATTTCCGCTAGAGTTCCGTTAGAGTCACCTCGAAAGGTACATTATGCCCGCTCTGCGGCGTATTCCTCCCGCTGCACTTTACCTTCTCTTGAATGCCGCAACCGCCTTCACCTTTGCAGTGATGTTCACCAGCACGATGCTTTACTACATCACGGTAATTCGGCTCGATCCCTTTCAACTTGTCTTGGTGGGGACGGCGCTTGAAGTCGCCATTTTCCTGTTCGAGATTCCCACCGGCATTGTCGCTGATCTCTACAGCCGCCGTCTTTCAATCATCATCGGCAAAATTGTGATTGGGCTAGGCTATGTCCAGATGGTGTTGATTCCTACCGCTGCTGCTGTCTATATTGGGCAGATTATCTGGGGCTTTGGCTACACCTTCACCAGCGGGGCAACGGATGCGTGGATTGCTGACGAGATCGGGGAGGAACGGGCGGCGGGCTTGTACCTGCGCAGTTCGCAGTTTGGGGCGGCGGCGGGCATTGCTGGAATCGTCGTCGGGATCATTTTGGGAAGCCTTCAGTTGGTTCTCCCTATTTTCGTCGGGGCGATCCTCTCCATCCTCTTGGGCATCTTTTTAGCGCTGAGCATGACCGAGAACGGCTACACACCGAAACCGCGCACCGGGCGTGGACTCTTTGCCCCGCTGACGAACATGCGCGGGACGCTGCGCGATGGGGTGCTTGCCGTCCGCGCCCGTCCGGTGCTGATCACGATTCTGCTGATTACGGTAGTTCATGGGGCGTTCAGCGAGGGCTTTGATCGCCTGTGGCAAAAACACATCATCGATACGGTGGGCTTTCCCGAAACGCCCACCTTGCAGCCTGTGGCATGGTTTGGGCTTCACGCCATTGCTGCCAGTTTGATCGGGATTGGCGCGGCGGAATGGACGCGCCGCCGCGTGAACACCGCTCACCATCGGGCGGTGGCGCGGGCGCTGCTCATCACCAGTGGATTCCTCAGCGCCGCCGTGATCGGCTTTGCCTTTGTGGGAAATTGGTGGGCAGCCGCTCTGATCACGCTGGCAATCAGCGCCTTGCGCACCGTCCACGACCCCCTTACAACGGCGTGGATCAACCAGAGCCTTGACTCGAACAGTCGCGCCACCGTCCTCAGCATGAACGGGCAGGCGGATGCCTTTGGGGAGATGGCGGTAGGTCCCGGTGTGGGGGCGTTTGCCGCACGGTTCAGCGTGCGGGCGGCGCTTGTCTTGGCGGGATTTTTGCTGCTGCCCGCGCTCGGCTTGTATGGGCGGAGTCTGCAAGAGGGGCAAGAAGGGCAAAGCCAGAAAACGGGAAATGCTCTCTAAATCGACGGGCGCAACCAGACGCCCCAGGGGGGTGTCCCTACAGGGATGCGGGGAAGAACGCCCATCCCCTGCCCCTTTCCCCGTAAACAGGGAAAGGGAGGCAAAACAGAGGCGGGGCTTGGAAAGACAAATCGCCCTGTGATGTCGCTGCCTTTCAAGCCCCGTAGGGGTGGTTAATCTTAGCCCGTCCCCTTTAGGGGCGGGCGACAGGGCGCGGCGGCGTCCCTACGCGGTGCGGGGTTATTGGCGCGTGACGCCCCACAAAATGCGCCGAAACCCGTAAAAGAGCGGCGATTCGGGCAGCGCCTCGCGCAGTTTTGCCCGATAGCGCTCCATGAACGCCGGATAAGCATCCCCCAAGCGCTCGGCATAGGGGACGAGCGCCGTCCCCGATGTCCAGTCCGCCACCGCGTCGGCGTCTGCCAAGAGGTGCGGATAGACCTTCTCGAAAACGGTGATTGCTGCTGCCCCCGCCGCGAAAAATAGCTCTGCGTAACGATCTATCTCCAGTACAGCACGGATAGGGATGGGAGACCACCCCCCTAAGTGCGCGGCAAAGGGCGCTTCGGCGGCGGTGTCACGGATCAGGCGGTGCGCCGTGTGGCTGAAGTTATGCGGCATCTGGGCGACGAACTGCCCCCCAGAGCGCACCCGTTGAAACAAACGCGGGATCAGCCGCTGGTGATCGTCCACCCATTGCAGCGCGGCGTGGGAGAAGATCAGATCGTAGTCTGCCTCTCCCTCTCCGCTGGCGAAGTCCTCAATCGACCCCTGTTCAAAGCGCAGACCCGGACGGGCGTGGGGGGCTGCCTTTGCCAACATCTCGGCAGATGAATCTAAGCCAAGCGCATCGCAGTCAGGGAGGGCGTCCGCCAGTCGGCGGGTCAGTTCGCCCGTCCCGCAGCCGAGGTCAACAACGCGCAGCCCCGCCCGCACGGTGACGAGGGCAAGGGCATCCTCAAAGGGGGCGGAACGCTCTTTTTGAAATTGGTGATACCGATCAGGATTCCAGGGCATGGTCGTTAGGTGATCTCTTTCCCCCAAAAAGCGGATATCCCTTCAACGATAACGCATGGGAAAACACGCCACAATAGGTATCGAAAAGAGGGTGCGGGGGATGTCCCCCTTGCTTATTCGCCCCATGCCCTGCTATAGTTTTCCCCTTCACCTCCCCAACGACTTTTAAGGATTTCTCATCTGCGGCGTGTATGATTCACCCGATGAACGGAACACACCAACCTCACCCACCCAATAGCGATACGATTGCCCTGATCGAGGCGGCGAAAGGCGGCGATCAGAGTGCGTATGCGGCGCTCTATGACCAGTTCGCCCCGGGCGTCTATCGCTTGGCATATTCGATCTTGCTTCACAAGCACGATGCCGAGGATGTCATGCAAGAGTCGATGGTTTACGCCTTCCGTGCGCTGCCCGATTACGACTATCGGCGGGCGGGCTTTCGGACGTGGCTCTACCACATCACCGTCAGCCGCTGCCGGAATGCGCGGCGGCGAAAATGGCTGCCCACGGTGCGGCTCTCCCATTTGCTCAGCTTGGGCTTAGAACCCGCTGGCGACGATTCCCCCGATGCCGATGCGGAGTGGAGCAACGCCCGCGAGACTCTGGCGCGTGCTTTTGCCCGTCTTTCCCCCCGCCTGCGGGAGGCGCTCGCCCTGCGCTATGGGAAAGACCTCACCTACCGCGAGATGGCGGATATTTTGGGCTGCCCGCAAAAGACCGCCGAAAGCCGTGTTCGCTTGGCACATCAGGCGCTGCGGGCGGGGTTGAGCGAAGCTGACGCCGCCCTGTTGGAGCAGTTTGCGTATTAGGCATAGGCATGAATAATTCCGTGAAATGCTCTTCCAAACGTCGTTAAGGTGAAAAGGTCTCACTCATGCACATTCGGCGTTCCTTAGATCGCTACCTTCGCCACGAATTGCCCCCCGCTGAACGACAGCGTGTTCAGCAGCATCTTGCCCGCTGCGCCGCCTGCCGCGAGGCGCTTCAGCATGAATCGCGCCTGACGGACGACCTGCGCCATCTCTTGCGGCAAAAAACGACGCCGAAACGGGGACAGTTATCCCGCCTTCTTCCCGCCGTCCTCAGCGCCGCCCGAATGCCCCGCCGCGTCATCTCCCGTTTGGGAAGTTACACAGCGGCATTTGCGGTGATGATCGTCAGCACAATTCTGACCTCCGCCATTTTGGGTGCGTCGGTCAGCGCCGTTGCCGCGCCACTTCAGCCCATTCCCGCTGAGGTGCAGGCGACATGGACGCCCATCGTCACCGAGCCGCCCGTTGGCTACCTTGAAGGGACAGACGTCGCGCCGCTGCCCAGCCTTGCCGCTTATGCGCCGCCTACCGTCCAGCCGCCGGGACCCTCACCCGTCCCGCCCGCCGCCCGTAACCGTTAAGCCGTGCCACACGGTCTGTATCAGAAATCAACCTTAAGGTAATCATGACGACTCTTCCCGCCCCTAACGACCCAACCTATATCCGCGAGGATGGCGCCGCGCCGCTGAATGCCGCCCTTTCCCGCACCTATACGATCAACTGGGAACTCGCCTTTTACGCGGTGATCCTTGTCTTGGCGATTTTCACGCGGTTTGTCAACCTCGGTGATCGCGTCATGAGCCATGACGAGAGCTTGCACACAAAATACAGTTGGGATTTATTCGCGAAGGGTATTTACCTGCATACGCCGCTTATGCATGGACCCGTGTTGTTCCACATGACGGCGCTCGATTACTTCCTCTTTGGCGATAGCGATTTCAGCGCCCGCATCTACCCCGCTGTGTTGGGGGTGATCATGGTGCTGATGCCGCCGCTGCTGTTCAGGCGGTGGCTAAAACCGTATGGGGCGATGGCGGCGTCCGTCTTTATTCTGATCAGTCCGATGCTGCTCTATCACCATCGCTACATACGGGAGGACACGCCCGCCATTTTCTTCACCATCCTGATGGTCTACGCCATGTTCGCTTATGTCGATGGCATTCGCCCCCGTCAGGTCTTCCATCTTCTGCTGCTCTCGGCGGCAATGCTGCTCAACCTTGCTTCCAAAGAGACGGCGTTTATGTACGTCCTCATCTTTGTCTTGTTCGCCGGCTTGATCGTCGTCTTTAACATGGGACAAGGCTGGCTGCGCGGGGAACTGAGCAAAGCAGCGGGTTGGACGCTGATTGGGACGCTCGTCTTGCCCCTCGCTGGCATTGGTTCCACGGTGCTGCTCGTCGTCATTGATCTGCGTAACAAGCTCCCCGTCGAGGGAATCACGCTTTGGGAAGGGGCAACACTGTCCCAAGATGCGCTGCTGATGTCGGCAACCATCCTAATCGGCGTTCCAATGGCGCTGTTCATCAGCTTGGGCGCCTTGTTCGTCTACCGCGTTTTGTGGGCGGGCTTGCTGCACCAGCCGATCACCCCGCTTGTCCGCGAGATCGGGCGGCGCGGCGATTCGTGGCTGCGGATCGTCCTTGTCGGCGTCCTGATGGGGACAACTGCCGCCCTGATTATGACCAATTTCCTCAGCATCCTGACGCCAGAATCAATCCGCCAATCGCAAGAAGCGTGGGCAACCTACGAGACAAATCTGGCAACGCTCCCGCCGCCAGTGGAAGGGGGGGCGCCCGCCATTCCGCCCCCTTCGCAAATGCACCCCACCGACATGATCACCCGCTTGGTCTTTTGG
Organism: Anaerolineales bacterium; assembly: GCA_015075625.1. Taxonomy (NCBI): domain Bacteria; kingdom Bacillati; phylum Chloroflexota; class Anaerolineae; order Anaerolineales; species Anaerolineales bacterium. The sequence continues at coordinate 1,578,814 of JABTTZ010000001.1, forward strand.
ATCGCTTTGCTCGTCTTTAGCCTAACCTTCATCCTTTTGGCGACGGCGGCGGTTCGGTTTTACCGCTTGCCACAAGTCCCCTGGGCGGACATTATGGCGATCATCGCCATTGCCGCCGCCGTCTGTTTGGTCCTCATTTTCGTTGAAGAACGCAGCCGCATTGTCAAGGAAAACAACCCGCCTGTTTTCGATAACATGTGGATTTTTGGCTCGTGGGTGGTGGCGATTCTGGCAATCGCCGGAATCGCTTTCTTGCGCGTCCGCACGACGTTCTGGCAAGAGATGCGCCGCTACCCGATGTTTGACATTCTGATCCTCTTGGCAACCTTGATCTTGCCCTGGTCTGCCGCGCTGCCTATTTATCAGGCGGGCTACCCCCTGGATGGCGGCTTTTCCGATCCCAACTTAGTCAGCGCCTGCATCCTCGGTTTGATTCCCTTTGTGGCAGTCTCGGCGGCGGCGGGGCTGGCGTGGCGTCCGGGCGTATGGGTGCTGTGTGTGGGGGTCTTTTACGCCATTTTCGCCTTCTTCTACACCACCGTGTTCACCAACCCAGAAGGGGTGTTCACGGGGATCGTCGGCTCGCTTGGCTACTGGCTGGAACAGCAGGGCGTCCGGCGCGGCAGCCAACCACAGTACTACTACATGATCATCCAACTGCCCATCTACGAATTTCTGCCCGTCATTGGCTCGGCACTGGCGGGGGTGGTGGGCTTAGGGGCGTTTTGGAAGTTCCGGGCGGGGCGCACCCGCGAGGCGCTCAACGCCGCCGCAGAGGGTGGTGAAGCGCTCCACACGCGAACGACATCCTTCATGAAACACGCGCCCTTAGCGGAAGAAGCCCTCAGCGAGGACGCCGAGAACCTGAAACACGACGCCGAATCAAGCGCGGTTGATCTTGAACAACTGGCGCAGGACGGCGCTGCCATACCGCTGGTAGGGGAAGCCTACCGGCTTTGGGGCGAAAAGGAAAAAGAGAAACCCAAACGCGGCGAAGGGCTGCTTGGCACAGAAGTGATTGCCCACGTAGTGAACATTCCCGCTGAGGAAATGGCAAAACCGCACTTCCTCACCTTTGTTGGCTATTGGGCGCTGCTGATCCTTCTCGCCCTGACGCTCTCTGGCGAGAAAATGCCCTGGCTCACCACCCACATCACCCTGCCGATGTGCCTGCTCACCGGCTGGTATACCGGACTTCTCTTAGAAAAGGTGAATTGGACAACCTTCTGGCGGGGGACATGGGCGCTGGTGATCCTTGTCCCCATCCTGATTGTGGGCGTTGTTAGCATCCTCAGCCCGTTCGTCACCGGAAATTCGCCTTTTGATCAGTTGGCATTGGCAAACCAATCGCGCACGCTCACCTGGCTTGGCACAATCCTCCTCAGTGGCGTGTTGGTCTACGCCATTTACCGCCTGTGGCGGGGGGCTGGCACAGGGCAAATGATCCGCGTCGGAATGATCGGCGTGATCACCCTGCTGGGGTTCGTCACGGCGCGGGCGGCGTTCATGGCAGCCTATCAAAACTACGACTCGGCGCGGGAATTCATGGTCTATGCCCATTCCGCCCCGTCCAACAAGGAAATCTTGAACGATCTGGAATACATCAGCCGCCGCACAACAGACGGGCTGAAACTCTCGATGGCATATGACAACCTTGTTTCGTGGCCCGGCTCGTGGTACTTCCGCAATTTCCCCAATGGGCGTTATATTGGCGAGGCGGATAATGTGGGCGACATTGAACAGCATGTGGCAATCGTCGTTGGGGAGGCAAACGCCCGCAAGATTGAGCCGCTGTTGGGGAACAAATACTACAAACGGAGCTATGTCCGCTTGTGGTGGCCCATGCAAGAATACTTTGGGCTGACGCTGAAGCGCGTGGACGATGCGCTTGGCGATGGGCAGATGCGCCAAGCCATGTGGGACATCTGGCTCAACCGCGATTACACCCGCTATACACAGGCTTACCAACGCATGACGGGCGATACGAACACGAAGTTTGAAGAAGATACGTGGCCCGTCTCAGATCGCGTCGTTTTGTTCATCCGCAAGGATGTTGCCGCGCAGATTTGGGATTTCGGCGTGGGTGGGGCAGAGGTCGGCGGCTTGCCGGCGGATCAGTTTGCCAACCGCCGCTGCGACACCTGCACCGCAGAGATCATCTTGCGCAACCCTACCTCCCCGATGCTTAACCCGCGTGGGGTGGCAACCGATAGACAGGGCAACCTCTACATTGCCGATAGTCAAAATGCCCGCATCCTCATCTATAACGAATTTGGCGTCCTCCAGCGTCAGTTTGGCACGGCGACAGTCACCAACGCCCAGAACGCCCTCCCCGAAATTGGGACGTTCCGCGAGCCGTGGGGAATTGCCGTAGCAAACGATGGGACGATCTTCGTCGCAGACACCTGGAATCACCGCGTGCAGGTCTTTGCCCCCGATGGCACGCCGCTGCGCACCTGGGGGACGTTTGGGCAGGCGGATGCCAGTGCGCCCGCCAGCGTCGCCAACCCGCAGGCGTTCTACGGTCCGCGTGCCATTGCGGTGGATGCTAAAAATCACGTCTATGTTGCCGATACGGGCAACATGCGGATTCGCGTTTACACCGGCGAGGGGTCTTTCCTCTATGATATTGGCATGAAGGGGCAGCAGGCGGGGCAAATGTATGAACCCGTTGGCGTGGCGGTGAACAACCGCACCGAAGAACTCTTTGTGGCAAACACCTGGAACAAGCGCATTGATGTGTTCACCCTCGGCGGGATGCATCTGCGCTCGTGGGAGGTGCAGGGCTGGTATGCCACAACGCCCACCGCCGACAGCGGCAACCGTCCGTATCTGGCGTTGGACGATACGGGGACGTATCTCCTCGTCACCGACCCCGATGCCGGGCGCGTCCTCGTCTATGACACCTTAGGAACGCCCGTTTTGTCCTTTGGGCGCTCTGGCGTCGCCCCCTTTGAGTCCGGCAATGAGTTCGGCGCACTAGGCGGAATCACAGTGGATATGCAAGGGCGTATCTATCTGGCGGATGCGGGCGGAGCGCGGGTGCTGCGCTTCCCGTTGGCGCGGCTGCCCGGTTTAGTCCGTCCGGTCAGCGGGCTGTTCCCGCCCACCGAGACCACGCCAGAGGCAGCCAGCCCCACCCCGGACGACTTCTAGGTTCTGTTGTATAGTGTAATTCCTGTAGGGGCGCAAGGTATTGCGCCCAGCGCCGCCCGTGAACACCCGCTGCTTTAGCAGCGGGCTAAGAGCAGCCACCCCTTCGGGGCTTGGAAACCCTAATCCCCACCCCGTAAACAAAGAGAGGGGTTCTGAACCAAAACGTCAACACAGCCTAGAAGTCCGCGCACCGCGTAGGGACGCCCACTTGGGGGCGTCCGCGTCTTACCTCTTAGCGCCCGTCGCCGGTCGGTATCCGCCTTCCCCCTAGATTCCCCTTCCCCACTTATGGTATACTTCTTCCAACAATCTATAGCCAATAACTTCGACAGAGAAGAGTAGGCACTACGTCGCGTTTCCAGAGAGGCACGCCCACTGGCTGAAAGGCGTCCCGCGAACGATGCCGAACGTCGCTCCCGATCATGTTGATGCACCGAACACCGTCCATCGGCTTGAAGTGCGTCCGGGTTCGCCCGTTATCGCGCTGAATGAGCGTCCTCATACCACCTAGCGGGGTGTGGGGAAAGCAAGGTGGTACCGCGAAGGCAGTTTCAACGCCTTTCGTCCTTGAATGAGACGAAGGGCGTTTTTTATTGGGAGTCTCCATGTTCAAATTCCTAAGTGGGGGAAGGCAAAATCACTCTATGACGCTCAGCCCAGACGACAGCGACTCCGACCCGCTGCCCATGACGCAGGCGGATACGAACGCCTTCTACGACGCCATTGCCGGCGATTACACCTACTTCTACCGCGATTGGCAAGCGACGCTGGAACGAGAAGGCGGGGCGCTGCGGCGCATCTTCCGCGAAAAAGGCGGGGCGGGCGGCATTAAGACCGTCCTAGACGCTTCGTGCGGGGTGGGGACACAAGCGATTCCGCTCGCCCGCTTCGATTTTGAGGTGACCGCCGCCGACCCTAGCCCAAAGATGCTGGCAAAGGCGCGGGAAAACGCCGCTGCTTTTGGGGTGTTGGACGATATCACCTTCCTCACTGCCGATTTTCTCTCCCTTCCGACAAAGCTCGTCAGCGGCTTTGATGCGGTGATCACGAAAGGGAACGCCCTTCCGCACCTGATCAGCGATGCCGAGATTCTGGCGGCGCTGCGGGGCTTTTACAGCCTCTTGCGCCCCGGCGGGATCGTCCTCATCGGGATGCGTGATTTTGATATTTTGTTAGAGGATCGTCCGCGCTTCATCCCCCGCCATGTCCATGACGAGGCAGCGCGAGAGGTGATCCTCTTTGATCTATGGGATTGGCGCGATACCGACCCGATCACCGTCACCTTCAACACCTTCATCGTCAGCGGCAAGGGTGATCAGTGGTCTGTCACCCGTCACCCCGTCCTTTACCGCGCCTTACGCCGCGCCGAACTGGAGGCGCTGCTTGCCGAGGCGGGCTTTGCCGATATTCAAACACAAACACAGACATGGGAACTTGTGATCACGGGGAGGAAACCGGAATGACCGACACGACAAACCCGCAGACAAAAACGCCAAGCGCCGACAGTGCCTTGGAAATGCCCAAAAACTTCGATTTTGCCGAGGCAGAGCCGCGCCTTTATGCGGCATGGGAACAGGGCGGCTATTTCAAGCCGGAAAGCGCCCCCCCCGATGCGAAACCCTTCGTCATCGCCATTCCCCCCCCAACGTGACGGGCGAACTTCATCAGGGTCACGCCATGTTTGTCAGCCTTGAGGATTACATGATCCGCGTGGAGCGAATGCGCGGCAAGGCGGCGCTGTGGATTCCCGGCACCGATCACGCAGGCATTGCCACCCAATTACAGGTGGAACGGCTGTTAGCCAAAGAGGGCATTCACCGCCAAGACATTGGGCGGGAAGAATTCCTCAAACGGGCCTGGACATGGAAAGAAAAATATGGGGGGACAATCATTCACCAACTGCGCAAACTGGGCGCAAGCTGCGATTGGGATCGCCTTCGCTTCACCCTTGATGAGTCGCTCTCGAAGGCGGTGCGCGAGGCGTTCGTCACGCTCTGGGAGCAAGGGCTGCTCTATCGCGGTCCGCGCCTGATCAACTGGTCGCCCGGTCTGCAAACTGCCGTCAGCGATCTGGAGGTGGAATACAGCGACGAAGCCGCCACCTTGTATTACTTCACTTACCGCATCGAGGACAGCGATCAGGGGATTCCGGTGGCAACCACCCGCCCTGAAACGATCCTCGGTGATGTGGCGGTGGCGGTGCATCCCGATGATGACCGCTACAAAGCCCTGATCGGGCGCTATGCCCTTGTCCCCATCCTGAACCGGCGCATCCCCGTGATCGCTGAAGAACAGGTGGATCGGGAGTTCGGCACGGGGGCGCTCAAGGTGACGCCCGGACATGACTTCACCGATTACGAGATTGGCAAGCGCCACAATTTGCCGATCCTGAACATCATGAACAAAGATGCCACGCTGAACGAATATGCCGGACCATACGCCGGACTCAGCCGCGAGGCTGCCCGCGAAACGCTCTGGGCAGATATGACCGCGGCGGGGCTGACGATCAAAACCGAACCCTATATGCGCACGACGCCGCGCAGCCAACGTGGGGGCGAGATTGTCGAGCCGCTGATCAGCGAGCAGTGGTTTGTGACGATGGAGCCGCTGGCACGCAAGGCGATTGACGCCGTGCGCGACGGGCGAATCAAGATCGTGCCGGAGCGCTTTGAGAAAGTCTATTACAACTGGTTGGAGAACATCAAGGATTGGTGCATCAGCCGCCAATTGTGGTGGGGGCATCGCATCCCGGCGTGGTACGACAGCGAGGGGAACACCTACGTGGTGCGTGATGAAAGCGACCTTCCCCAACGCGACGACCTCCGCCAAGATGAGGATGTGCTGGATACGTGGTTCAGCAGCGGCTTGTGGCCCTTCAGCACGCTTGGCTACCCGGACGAAACGCCCGATTTGGCGCGGTATTACCCGACAGATATTTTGGAGACGGGCTACGACATCCTCTTTTTCTGGGTGGCGCGGATGATCATGTCTGGCTTGTGGTTCACCGACAAAATCCCCTTCCACACCGTCTATCTGCACGGCTTGGTACGCGACGAACACGGCGAGAAGATGAGCAAGATGAAAGGAAATGTCATTGACCCGCTGCTGGTGACGGCAAAATATGGCACGGATTCGCTGCGTTTTGCGCTGCTCACGGGCGGAACGCCCGGCAGCGACATGAACCTCAGCGAGACGGCGATTGAGTACAGCCGTAACTTTGGCAACAAACTGTGGCAGTTGGCGCGTCTGGTGGTGAGTAACCTTGCCGAAGAAGCTGATCTGACGCTCCCCGCACCGGAACGCCTTGATCTGCCCTCGGCGTGGATTCTCTCGCGGCTGAATGGTGTTGTGGCAACGGTGAACCGCCTCTACGACTCCTATCAATATGGCGAGGGCGGGCGGCAAATCCGCGATTTTCTGTGGGACGACTTTGCCAGTTGGTATGTGGAGATCAGCAAAAACGCCTTGTATGGTGGCGAGGCAGCAGCAAAGCGCGATACCCGTGCTGTGCTGCACCATGTGATTGATACGGCGCTGCGTCTGCTGCACCCCTACCTACCGTTCATCACCGAGGAAGTGTGGCGCTACCTTCCCAAGCGCGAAAAACCGTTGATCATCAACACCTATCCCACCGCCGACGAAGGCTATCGAAACGAAGGGGCAGAGGCAGCCTTCAGCCAGATTCAAGACCTGATCGTGAAAATCCGTAACACGCGGGCAACCTATGCTGTCGATCCGGGCAAGCGCATTAGCGCTCTTTTAAGCGGGGAGTCGGCGGAGCGGATCGCCGCGCAGACGGTCATTTTCTCCCGTTTGTGCAATGTCGAGCGGCTGGATGTCCTCAGCGGCGCTGCGCCAGAGCAGGCGGCGGCGGTGGTTTCCGGCGACACGACGCTTTACCTCCCCCTTGCCGGCATGGTTGATTTGGCGGCAGAGCGGGAGCGGCTCTCCAAAGAATTGGCGGCGCTCAGCGCACAGATTGAGAAAGCGAAGGCAATGTTGGGTAATGAACAGTTCGTCGCCCGCGCCAAACCAGAGGTGGTGGACAAAGAACGGGCGAAACTGAACGATCTGACTCAGGCACGCGCCAGTGTGGAGGAACGCCTGAAGGGGCTGTAAACCCTAGTGATCCCGCCGCTAAAGCAGCGGGCTGAAACTGACCACCCCTTCGGGGCTTGAAGGCAAATGCCGCACGGTGTATTCCGCTTTAAGCCCGCGCCCTCGCCGCCTGTGATCGCCCGCCGCTAAAGCAGCGGGCTGAAAGTAGCCACCCCTTCGGGGCTTGAAGGCAAATGCCGCACGGTGTATTCCGTTTTAAGCCCGCGCCTCGCCAGCTGTGATCGCCCGCCGCTAAAGCAGCGGGCTGAAAGTAGCCACCCCTTCGGGGCTTGAAGGCAAATGCCGCACGGTGTATTCCGTTTTAAGCCCCAACGGGGTGATTATGTCTAGCGCGGGCGTTTTAACCCCGCGCCCTCCCCGCATCCCGCCCAGACAACCGCCCGCCGCTAAAGCAGCGGGCTGAAACTGACCACCCCTTCGGGGCCAAATGCCGCACGGTGTATTCCGCTTAAGCCCCAACGGGTGATTATGTCTAGCGCGGGCGTTTTGCCCGCGCCCTCCCCGCATCCTGCCCAGACAACCGCCCGCCGCCAGCAGCGGGCTGAATTGACCACCTGGGGCTTGAAGGCAAATGCCGCACGGTGTATTCCGCTTTAAGCCCCAGCGGGGTGGCGCTAGCGCGGGCGTTTTAACCCCGCGCCCTCGCCGCATCCCGCCCAGACAACCGCCCGCCGCTAAAGCAGCGGGCTGAAAGTAGCCACCCCTTCGGGGCTTGAAGGCAAATGCCGCACGGTGTATTCCGTTTTAAGCCCCAACGGGGTGATCATGTCTAGCGCGGGCGTTTTAACCCCGCGCCCTCCCCGCATCCCGCCCAGACAGCCGCCCGCCGCTAAAGCAGCGGGCTGAAACTGACCACCCCTTCGGGGCTTGAAAACCCTCACCCCCTCGCCCCTGTTTGTCGGTACACTCTTCCCCCACAATGAGGATCACTTTTCTCTAGAGTTCTCTCTTTCTCTATGGAGCGTGTTTATGTCCGCCCTTTATGCCGCCCGTTTGGAAAAACTGTACGGGCTGTTTGGTTTTGACCGCGCCGCTGTTGATGTGATTGCCCTTATTGGGGCAACAAACTTAGCCTACCTGACGGGTGTCCCTTTTGAACCGAGTTCGCGCCCGCTGTTTGCCTTTTTCCGTCCGGGGAAAACGCCCGCTGTCGTCATTCCCGCGCTTGAATTCCCCAAACTAGAGCATAACGCCCCATATGCGATGGAATTTTTCACATGGACAGACGCCGAGGGGGTTGATGTGGGCATGGAACGCGCCATGCGTGAACTGCGCCTGTTCGGGAACAAGATCGGTGTGGAGGGAATGAAAATGCGCTATGCCGAGGGGCAGCTTCTCCAGCGGCACGCTCACCCCGTTGAGATTCGGAATATTGAGGGATGGTTGGCGAAACTGCGCGTTCACAAAGACGCTGCTGAGATCGACGCCATGCGGCGGGCAATCCGCGCCAGCGAAGCCGCCCTTGCCGAGATCATCGCCCAGGTGCGTCCGGGCATGACGGAAGTGCAGATCGCCCGCCGTTTGGAGATGGCGCAAGCCGATCATGGCGGGCAGGGGAATGCCTTTGAAACTACTGTCTTGTCCGGGGCGAAATCTGCCCTTCCGCACGGCAACACCGCGGCTGAACCTGTCCGCGAGGGGGAATTTCTGCTCTTTGATTTTGGAACGAAGGTAGACGGCTATTGCAGCGACATTACACGCACCTTTGTGGTGGGGACGCCCCGCGATGAACTCGTGCGCATCTATGAGGCGGTGTTGGGGGCAAACGAGGCAGGGCGCAAGGCAGCCCGTCCGGGCGTCCCTGCCCAAGAAGTAGACCGCGCCGCCCGCAAGGTCATTGAGGACGCTGGCTTTGGGCAGTACTTCATCCACCGCACCGGACACGGCTTGGGGATGGACGTTCACGAAGAACCGTACATTCGGGAAGGAAATGAGATACTTCTTGAGGCGGGGCATGTCCATACCATAGAGCCGGGCGTTTACATTCCGGGCGTGGGCGGCGTGCGCATTGAGGACGATATGTGGATCACCGAGGACGGAGCGGAATCGTTGACGAACTTCCCCCGTGAATTGCAGCGTATTGGAGGCTGAACAAATGACACTCCAGACGGATACCCGTCTTGATCTGGCACAGATCGGGCAGGCGGCGCGGGAAGCCGGGCGCATCCTTGCCAAGACGCCCACCGCCGCGAAAAATGCCGCCCTGTACGCCATTGCCGAGGCGCTCATCGCCCGCGAGGGGGAGATTTTGGCGGCGAATGATCAGGACATGGCAGCGGGGCAGGTGGCGGGCATGACAGCAGCCCTCTTGGATCGGCTCTCGCTTGCGGGCGGACGCCTTGCCGCCATTGCCGCCGACGTGCGAAGGGTTGCCGAACTGGATGATCCAGTGGGCGAGGTGATCGAGGCGCAGACGCTCCCCAACGGGCTGGCAATAGAACGGCGGCGGACACCCCTCGGCGTCGTTGGGGTGATCTACGAGGCGCGTCCAAACGTCACCGTCGATGTTGCCGCCCTCACACTCAAGACGAGCAACGCGGCGATCTTACGCGGCGGGAAGGAAACGATCCACAGCAACGCCATCTTGGTGCGCGTGATTCGGGAGGCGATTCAGGGCGCTGGCTTGCCCGCCGATGCGATTCAGGCGATCAACGACCCAGATCGCCGTTATGTGGGCGACCTGCTGCGCCTTGATCGCTATGTGGACATGATCATCCCACGCGGCGGGGCAGGCTTGCATCAATTCTGCCGCGAGAACAGCACGATCCCAGTGATCACGGGGGGGATCGGGATTTGTCACCTTTTTGTCGATGAATCGGCAAAGCAGGCGGAATCGCTGCCGGTCATTTTCAATGCGAAAACACAGCGCCCCTCGGTGTGCAATGCGCTGGACACGCTCCTCGTCCATGAGCGCGTGGCGGCGTCGTTCATCCCCCGTGTGGTAGAGCAGCTTGGCGCGGCGGGAGTCACCTTTCATCTTGATCCCCACGCCCTACCCTATGCCGGGGGTGCAGAGTGCTGCCAAGCTGCCGGTGACCATTCGTGGGATACGGAGTGGCTAAGTCTCGTGTTGGGGATCAAGGTTGTCACTGATCTGGACGAGGCAATTCAGCACATTCAAGCGCATAGCACCTTTCACAGCGACGGTATTCTGACCGAAGATGCCGAGAATGCCGCCCGCTTCTTAGAGGAAGTGGACTCGGCGGCGGTCTATGTGAACGCCTCGACGCGCTTCACCGATGGATCGCAGCTGGGCTTGGGGGCGGAGATCGCCATCAGCACCCAGAAACTCCATGCGCGGGGACCCTTGGGGCTTCGCGAACTGACCAGTTACAAATGGGTCGTGCGCGGCGCCTACCATGTACGGACGTAACATCTGCTCATCGCTGATTCTCGGTAATCCCCCGCACGCATGCCTGTAGGGGCGCCCGCCCACACCCGCCTTCACCCGACGGTACCCCATCGGGCTACGACTGACCACCCCGCCCTAAAGGACGGGGCTGAAAACAGGGAAAGATAAAAAATCTGCTTTCAGCACGCGGGCTTTAGCCCCGCGCCCCCTGGGGCGTCCGCGCCTATGACCCCGCGCCTCCGCACACCCTTTCCTTTCACCCATACCTCATATGGTTGCCCGCTACGTTAATCGCTTAGCTATGCATCATTGTGTTCCCCTCGGTAGGGGCATGATCGTGAGCGTCTGCGCCCGTTCCCCACCTAATCGCCGGCGGCGTTAACCGTTTACCTATTCTTCCCTATTACACCCTACTTAATCTTAACGCTTATAAAAGGCGACAAGTCCTATCTGGTTTTTGAGTTTCAATCCCTGATTTCCCTTTCTCTGTGAGGTTTTCTGCCTCTTTCTTAGGCTTTGGTGATCAAAATTGGCTCGATGAAGTATTGACTCGAAAAAAGAAAGTGTTATAGTTCTCAATTGTTCCGTTTTTTGTGCTGCACTCTCATACTTATTCCAGTCCCACCCCTGCTTGTGTGAGGGTTTGGTACGTTTCTAAATAAAGGGTATGTGCTATGAAGACTCGTCTGTTCGTGATGCTTTTAGTCGTGTTCGCGCTAATTGCAGTCCCCCTCCAAAATACTCCCGTCCAAGCTCAAGAAGTTACCTTAACCCTCGGCTCATGGCGTATAGACGATACAGCCCAGATCAGAGAAATTCTTGATGTTTTCAATAAAGCCAATCCGGGTATTGTTGTTAAGTTTGACCCCACCAATCCGCCAGACTATAACGCCACACTCCGCACACAACTGGAAGGCGGCACTGGTCCAGACCTGTTCTACCTCCGTTCGTTTGCCACCTCGCAGCAGTTGTTCAAAGAGGGTCACATTGCCTCGTTGAAAGACCTTGAGGTATTGAAAACCGCCTTTGATCCAGCCAGCCTTGTACCATGGTCAAGCGCCGAGGGCGAGCCATATGGCGTGCCGATCATGGCTGTTTCGCATGGTGTTTACTACAACCAAGATTTGTTCGCCGAACTCAATATCGCCGTTCCCACCTCATGGGCAGACCTCATGACTGCCGCCCAGACGATCAAAGATGCGGGTAAGATTCCCTTTGCCAACGCAACGGGTGAGTCATGGACAATTGCTGAAATCGTGCTGATGAACATCGCTCCCACCTTCATCGGTGGGCGCGAAGGGCGCATGGAATACCTCGAAGGCAAGCGCTGCTTCAACGATGCCGATGCGGTGAGCGTTTTCGCCGCAGTGGGCAGTTTAGCGCCGTTCTTGCCAGCCGGTCAGCAGGCGCTCAAGTATTCGGACAGCCTCCAATTGTTCCTTCAGGGCGAGGCGGCAATGTGGTTTGGTGGATCATGGGACATTCCCGCGTTTGAGGCGGAAGCCCCCGACTTCTCGTGGAGTGTCTTTGCTGTTCCCGCCCCAGAGGGGAAGGAAAGCGCTGTGACCTTCCATCTTGACGCGGCAATTGGCATGAATGCCAATTCCAAGAACAAAGAAGCCGCCACGAAGTTCCTTGAGTGGTTGGGGACCGAAGAATTTGCCACCATGCTTGGGGATAAGCTGCCCGGTTTCTTCCCACTGCTGAAGGATGCCAAGATCACTCTCTCCAACGAACATGCCGATGCGTTCCTCAAGCTGAACGAAGGGCGTAAGACGGACATTCGTTGGGCATGGGAAAAACTGCTTGACACGCCTTCGGATATGAAGGATGCTGTCGATGGCTATACCCTGATGCAGGATAACGCCATTGCTGTGATTAACGGCAAGGAAACGCCTGAAGAAGCGGCAAATGCCCTTCAAGCGGGTCTTGCTGTGTGGTACAAGCCGGCGATGACCTGCGGCAAGTAAGACCCATCGACGAAGCAAGTACACCTTAGCAGCCCAACTGACGAACGAACCTTACGCAGCCTATCGGTTTCGTCCTGAGATTTCCCGACGAATCGGGGTTGGGGGGGGCAGCACCCCTCCCAACAAGAATCGTCCCCACTTCCGCTACGCGGGAGAGGGGGCTAGGGGGTGAGGACTTGCGCGTAAGAACGTAGCGACGTTGGGCTGCTGTATTAAAAGGATTTAGGATGGCAAAAACAATTACCCCTGCCTTATCCGATCATCGCTCTGCCTCACGAGCAGCCGCTGCTTCACAAGCCAACTCTTGGCGTAAAAGGCAGCGTTTATGGTGGATGTTGTTCATCGTTCCTGCGGTGGTTGTCTATGTGATCTTCATGGCAATGCCGCTCATCAATTCGATGGGCTTAAGTTTTTACACGGGCGAAGGGCTGCGCCCAGAGCGCTTTGTGGGGTTGGATAACTACATTCAGCTTTTCACCGGCACAGTGCTGCGCGAACGATTCTTCAATGCGCTTCGCAATACGTTTGTCTTTTTCTCGATTCATATGATCGTGCAGAACTCATTGGGGCTGTTTTTTGCCCTTCTGCTGAACTCGCAGATTCGTGGACGCAACATCTATCGCACCATCATTTTTGCGCCGGCTACCATGTCTGTGCTGGTCACGGGCTTTTTATGGTCGCTGATCCTCAACCCGCAGTGGGGTGCGGCAAAAAAAATATTGGAAGCCTTCGGGATGCAATCGGCGGTACACCCCTGGCTTGGGGATACGCAAACCGCCCTGATGACTATTTCACTGGTCTCCTCGTGGCAATGGGTGGGGCTGCCGACGATGATGTTCCTTGCCGGATTATTAACGATTCCACAAGAACTGATCGAAGCCGCCCATATTGATGGCGCCTCGACGTGGGAAGTCTTTATCCGCGTCAAACTTCCCCTCTTAATCCCCGTGATCGGCATTGTCTCTGTCCTGACCTTTGTGGGGAACTTCAATGCCTTTGACGTGGTGTACACGATGGCGGGCGCACGCGGGCAGCCCGACTATTCCACCGATCTGCTGGCAACCTTCTTTTACCGCACCGCCATTGCCGGTGAGCATCCCGTTGCCAAACCTGATATGGGGCTTGGCGCAGCGATAGCCACGATCACCTTTTTGATTCTGCTCTCCGGGGTCTCGCTGTGGTTGATTCTCTCCCGTCGCGCCGAACAGAATGCCTTTCAGGACTAAGCCATGAGACGCATCAATCTCTCCAATATTGGCACTCATGCGGTCTTGATCGTGTGGTGTCTGATCGTCCTGTTCCCCATCTGGACGATGCTCATCAATTCGGTCAAGCCCAAGCGCGAAATCTTTCGCGATCCGTTCGGATTTCCCTCCCAATTTACAGCGGAAGGGTATCAGGGCGTGTGGATGGAGGCGGGCGATTTTAATCTGGACAAGTGCCTTGCCGAAATCCCCGCCGGGCAAAATTCGGTGGGGTGTTACTTACAACTGCTGAACACGGGGTTTGCCGTTTACTACCGGAACAGCATCTTCGTCACGGTGGGGTCGCTGTTTCTGATTGTTTTTTTGGGATCGTTAGCCGCCTATGGGTTGGCAAATTGGCGAACAAGGCTATCGGGGCTGATCCACATCTTCTTCATTGCCGGATTGATGATCCCGATTCGCTTGGGAACAATCAACCTGCTGCAACTGATCCAATCGCTTGGACTAGGCGATAGTGTGCTGGCGCTGATCCCCATCTATGTGGCGATGGGGATGCCCATTGCCACGTTCGTCTTAACCAGTTTTATCCGTTCGCTGCCCAGAGAATTGAATGAGGCGGCACAAATTGATGGCGCGTCGGAGTGGCGTATCTACCGTTCGATCATTTTGCCGCTGATTCGCCCCGCCATTGCCACCGTGATCATCTTTAACATGCTCCCCATCTGGAATGATCTGTGGTTTCCGCTGATCTTCACGCGCAGCCCCGAAACGCGCACAGTCACCTATGGGGTGTCCTTGCTGTTTGGTCAGTATTACACGGATTGGACTCGCGCCCTCAGTGCGCTCTCACTGGCGGCAGTACCGCTGTTGATCCTCTACGTGTTGATGTCCAACCAGTTCATCAAAGGGTTGACGGCTGGTGCAGTGAAGCAATAGGTGTAGGCGTTAGGCATCTGCCCTCATCCCCCTACCCCCTTCCTCTCTAGGGGAGAAGGGAGAAAAGAGGCGTTGAGGGGGCTTCCCCCTCAAACGTCCCCTTTCGATGAATAACCCTAACTAGGGCGTGTTGACAGTGTAATCTCTGTAGGGGGCGCAATGCCCCGCGCCTATCGCCGTCCGTGAGCGCCCGCCGCTAAAGCAGTGGGCTAAGGCTAACCACCCCTTCGGGGCTTAAAGACAACCTCGCCTTGCCTATGCTGATTTAAGCCCCAACGGGGCGATCATGCCTAGCGCGTGGGCTTTAGCCCCGCGCCTATCGCCGTCTGTGAGCGCCCGCCGCTAAAGCAGCGAGCTAAGGCTAACCACCCCTTCGGGGCTTAAAGACAACCTCGCCTTGCCTATGCTGATTTAAGCCCCAACGGGGCGGTCATGCCTAGCGCGTGGGCTTTAGCCCCGCGCCCCCACCCCATAACCAGAGACAGGGGCGATCTTCCCCTGTCCCTGCAAGCGGGGGAGGATAGGGGGTCTAAACCAAATACGTCAACGCCGACTCCCTAAGGTGAGTCGCTACCCCTGTTTCAGGAAGGCTGCGCTATGATTGGTTGGCAAAACCACCGGTCAGACTGCTACTTATCCATCGGTGGTGAACGAGGGTGCTGAAGAACCTATGACGGCGACTGCCTCAACAACCTATCTAATTGCAGCGGGGGGGACGGGCGGCGGGATTTATCCTGCGCTCACCACCGCCGAGGCGCTCCAACGCCGCGAACCACACGCCGCCCTTCATTTTGTGGGGGCGGTGGGCGGCATGGAAGAACGGATCGTCCCCCGCCAGCAGTTTGCCGGCTACCATGCCCTGCGCGGCGGTCCGCTGCATGGGGTCAGCCTGCCGCGCCGCCTCCTCAGCCTTGTTGCCATTGCCTTTGGCATCCTTCAGGGGTGGCGTCTCGTGGGGCGGCTTCGCCCGGCGGCACTTTTCCTCACGGGGGGGTGGGCGTCCTTTGCGCCAGCGGTGGCGTGCTGGCTGCGGCGCGTCCCCATCGTGATCTACATGCCGGATATTGAACCTGCCCTCGTCATCCGCGTGATCAGCCGCTTTGCCCGCCTCATTCTGACGCCCGTCCCCGAATCTGCCGCCTATTTCGCCCATCTGCCCAAGCGCGTGCGGGTGGAAAGCGTTGGCTACCCGCTGCGCCAAAGCCTTTTGAGGGCGACGCGGGAGGCGGGCATCGCCCATTTTCGCCTTGATCCGGCGCGGAGAACCCTTTTAATTTGGGGGGGGAGTTTGGGGGCGCGGCGCATCAACGAGACGACGGGGGCGATCCTCCCCGACCTGATCGCGGCGGGCGTGCAGGTGATTCACGTCAGCGGTGAGCGCGATTGGGAAGTGGTGCGGACGCGGTGGGAATTTCTGCCAGAGGCGGTGCGGGCGCATGTCCAGGTGTTCCCCTATCTGAAGGACGATGCGGGCTTGGCAATGGCGGCGGCTGACCTCACCGTGAGCCGCGCCGGAGCGAGTACGTTAGGGGAATACCCTCATTTTGGCTTGGCGGCGATCCTCGTTCCATTGGCGTTTGCCTGGCGTTACCAGCAAGTGAACGCCGATTGGTTGGCGGCGCGGGGGGCGGCAATCCGCTTAGATGATGAACGCTTGGCGGCGGAACTGCTCCCCACCCTCCGCGCCTTGCTTGATGATTCAGAGCGCTTGCGGGAGATGAGTAAGGCAGCACGCGCGCTAGCAGGGGCGAACGCCGCCGAGCGCATCGCGGAACGGATTGCCGAAGAAGGGGCAAAGGGGCGGCATTGATCCCCCTCCCCTCTAATCAACGCTTTCCCGCCGCTTTCTCATCGATTCCCTAGTGATTTTCGGGCTACTTTGCTATAATGCAGCCCCGTTGTTTCATCCACGTATTGAGACGGTTATCGAAACGTCCGAGTAAGACGCCCCCGTGCGCCCCTCGTTCACCCTTGCCTAGACCGTCTGCCTTGTAATCGCTACTTTGAGGAGCATATGACAACCAGTTATCACGTTGCGGATACCAGCCTTGCCCCCGGCGGCAAACTGCGTATTGATTGGGCAGAACAAGAAATGCCCGTGTTGCGTCAGCTTAAGGCACGCTTTGAGAAAGAAAAACCACTGAAGGGCTTGCGTCTTTCGGCTTGTCTCCATGTGACCACCGAGACGGCGAACCTTTTGGCGGCGCTCCAAGCCGGAGGAGCAGATATTGTCATTTGCGCCTCAAACCCGCTTTCCACCCAAGATGATGTGGCAGCCTCCCTCGTGGTGAATTACGAAATCCCCGTCTATGCCGTCAAAGGTGAGGATAAGGAAACCTATTTCAACCACATTCAGGCGGGCTTGGATCACAAACCGAACATCACCATGGATGATGGCGCTGACCTTGTGGGCGTTCTGCACAAGGAGCGCCGCGAACTGCTTGAACATGTCGTGGGCGGTACAGAGGAGACGACGACGGGCGTCATTCGCCTGCGAGCCATGGCGGCGGATAAGGCGCTCATGTTCCCGGTGATTGCCGTGAACGACAGCGCCACAAAACACATGTTTGATAACCGCTATGGCACGGGGCAATCGACCATCGATGGCATTGTGCGGGCAACGAACATCTTGCTTGCCGGACGGACAGTTGTTGTGGCGGGCTATGGCTGGTGCGGGCGCGGCATTGCCAGCCGTGCGCGGGGGATGGGCGCTTTGGTGATCGTCACCGAGATTGACCCGATCAAGGCGCTCGAAGCGCTTATGGATGGCTACAGCATTATGCCCATGAGCGAAGCGGCAAAGATCGGGGATATTTTCGTCACCGCGACGGGTGATGTCCACGTCCTCGATAAGCACCACTTCGAGGTGATGAAAAATGGGGCGCTCGTCTCCAATTCGGGGCATTTCAACGTCGAGATCAACATCCCCGCCCTCGAAGAACTCTCCACCGGCAAGCCCAAGCAAGTACGCCCCTTTGTCGATCAATACACCACCAAAGACGGGCGCAAGATCAACCTTCTTGGGGAGGGACGGCTGATCAACCTTGCTGCGGCGGAAGGACACCCGGCAAGCGTCATGGATATGTCCTTTGCCAACCAAGCCCTGGCAGCAGAATACATCTATAAAAACGCCAAGAACTTGGAAAACCGCGTCTACGCACTTCCCGAAGAAGTAGACCGCGAAATCGCCCGCATCAAATTAATGGCGATGGGGATGCATATTGACAACCTCACCGCTGAGCAAACGGCTTATCTAAATCAATGGCAGGAGGGGACATAAGATGACCCACAGCCGCACCTTCGCACAATCATTCGTACAATCAATCGCTCGTAAACTCATGTTGGCGCTGGTGATCCTCACCGCGCTGGCAGTATCCATCAGCCCGTCCTTTGGCGGGCGCGTGCAGGCGCAAGAAAGCACGGCTTTGCTGCGCTTCGTCCACGCCGTCCCCGGCGCTGGCGGCGTCGATATTTACATTGATAGCATCCTCGCTGCGCAGAACGTTCTGTTTGGGACGGGGACGCGCTTCTTCACCGTAGAGGCAGGGCAGCGGGCGGTGACAATCACCCCTAACGGGCAAACCGCCCCCATCTTTTCGGGGGCTGTTCCGGCAACCGCTGATCTCGGTCATACCGTGATCGTGCAGGGGTCTCCCTCTGGCGTCGAAGTGGGCTTGTACGAGGACGAATTGTTCCCCGTCCGCTCTGGCGCAACCCGCCTGACAGCGATCCACGCCATTAAAGGCGCCGCCCCTGTTGATGTCCTTCTCGTCAGCGGCACGACGATCACCCCGCTGATTCAGGGCTTGACCTACGGGCAGCCCTTCGGGACGCTCGATATTCCCGCCTCGGCGGGTGATCTCGTCGTCGTTCCGGCGGGCGGGACGGTGGATGCCGCCGTCCTCCGTGCGGAAAAGGTCAGCCTTGTCGCCGGCACGTATAACACCGTGCTGGCGGTGGGCGCTCCAAGCGGCGAACCCGCCCCCAAAGCGCTGCTGCTGACGACCCCCACGCAGGCGGAAAACGCAGCAGCTTCGGCGTTGATCAGCTTTGTCCACGCGGCGACAGATGCCCCCGAAGTCGATGTCTATGTCAACGGGACGCTGATCGCGCCGCGTTTGGCGTTTGGCGCGGCAACGCCCCATGTGGCGCTGCCCGGTGGGGCGCAAGAAGTAACCCTCCGTGCGGCGGGGGCGGCGGCTGACTCCGCTCCGGTGGGGACGGTTTCGGCGGCGGTGAACGCTGGCTTTGCGGCAACGGTGATCATCTCCGGCGCGCTCGATGGCTTGAACATTGAAGCCTTCCCAGACCGCGTGAACAGCATCGATACGCTGAAGGCGCGGGTCAAGGTGATCAATGTCCTGGACAGCGAAAGCCTTTCCCTTGCCTTGCCAAGCGGCGAGAGTGTCGCGGGCGCAGAGGGCGTGGACGTTGCCCCCACCACAGGCGAGGCACGCCTAAAGGGTGGCTCGCTAGAGACGGCGCTCAGCCTTTCCCTCAGCGGCGGCACGCTGACGAACGTGATCCTTACCGGGCGGGCAACCGAACCGACGATCATCGTCAACACGACCAGCCTGAACGAACGTCCGGGCAACCTGCCCATGCCGGGCGGCGCGGCGGTGGCTGTCCAAGCGACGCCCACCCTTGCCCCCTTGCCAACAGCAGAGAGTGGCGGCGGGTCGGTGTTCTTGCCAACGGCAGCCCCGACGGTAGTCCCCGTCCCAACGACGGAGGCACCCATTGCCGTCCCCACCAGCAACCCTGATCTCGTCGTTGTCCAGCCGACGGCAAACCCACTGGCGTTCCAACCGACGCCCTTCGGCAAGACGGGCTGGACGGGGACAGTGGCGACAGACCCGGGTGTGAACCTGAAAATCCGCGAATACCCAAGCCAAGATGCCCGCACCCTTGCCCTCGTCCCCAGTGGCGATACGCTGGATGTGGACGGCTTGCGCGGACCGAAGGTCGATGAAAATCTGCCCACCCCCTCCGAACCAACGCCGACGCTCTCCGCCGAGGGGGTGATCATTGATGACCTGTGGGTGTTCGTTGAGTGGCGCAAGCCGGACGGCACAATCACGGGCTGGACGAAGCCGCAGTACCTCCGCCTGAAAAACGGGAAGGGAATCAACGTCTTCAAAGTGGAAGATATTCTCACCCTCCCGCTGATCCCTGAAGATAAGTTTGGGGTGGTGGGCAGCGGCTCAGCGACGCCCATTGCCACCGTTGCCGATCGCGTCATTGCGACGGTGACGGTGAATCCGGGCGTCAACCTTCAGATGCGCCGCTTGCCCGGCATCGACAGCGAATCGCTCACGCTGCTCCCCGCTGGCGCTCAGTTGGTGGCGGTGGGGCGGACGGAAGTTGCCTCGCAGGGCGGCTTGATTGGTGAGCCGCAGTCGCTGACGTGGATCAACGCCATTTTTGAGACGGAGAGCGGGCGCATCACCGGTTGGGTGAATTCGCAGTTCCTCGTCCTCACCTTCAAGGGACGCGCCTTTGACATCAAAGAACTGCCTCTTGTGACCGAGCCGACCCCGGGCGGCGTCGTGGGCAGCGCCCCGATTGTCCAGCCGCCTGTGCAAGCGGGGTTGGTGGCGACGGTGGACAAGGTGAACCCCGGCGCCAACCTCCAACTGCGCCGCACGCCAAGCGCACAGGGCGAGTCGTTGGGTCTGATTCCCTCTGGGGCGCAAATCCCCGTCTTGGGTCGGAACAACACCGCCGAGTGGCTGCTTGTGCAGTACAATGGGGTTGAAGGCTGGGTGAACGCCTTCTTCGTCACGGTGACGAAGGACGGCAAGCGGGTGAACCTCTTTGACGACGTGAAGAACGTCAGCGAGGAAAACGACGCCACCGTAACGCCCTCCCCCACCCCCTCGGCAACACCAGCCAGCTAAGGGCGGCGTTCATCACCGCTCCAAAACACGTCAATCACACAAAGGGGGATGCCTTATGGGGCGTCCCCCCTTTCCCTTAACTATGCGTATTCTTCTCATTCATCCCCTTTTCATCCGGCTGAACGACTTCGGCGCCTGCGAGCAAGATCGCCTTTCGGGTCTGGAGGGTCTGCTGCGCCTCGGTCACACTGTGCAGGTGGTGACGATGAGCGGTGTTGGGCAAGCCCCAGAGCAGCACCGCGCCTTCTACGCCGAACGCGGTGTACCCGCAGTGGTGCTTCCCTACCAGCGCTCTAAGCGTTCTCTGCTGCGCCTCGCCCGCTTGGGCTACCTTGATGGGGCGGCATGGGAGTATGGTACGCCCACCTTTCAGGCGGCGGTGGCGGCGGAGATTCAAGCCTTTGCGCCGGAAGTGGTGTGGTGTCACGGCTCATACATGTGGTCGCCCGCCCTCCAAGCGCGGGCGCGGGGAATTTCGGTGGTAGTGCGCTCCGTCAATTTTGAATCGCTGCACCATCGGGACGAGGTGAGTCGGCTGACTTTTGCCCACCGCCTGCGCGTGTTTGCTAAAAAGTGCGGGGAAGAAAACGCGGCGCGGGGGGCGTCCGTTCTCGCTGCGATCAGCCCTGCGGAGCGGGCGCTTTATGAAAGCATTCCCCGCCACAGCGAAATCGCCACACTCCCCTTGCGTGCGCTGCCCGCTTTCCTACGCCCGCCGCGCCGGATCGTGGATGATGAGGCTGATCAACCCACGCGCCCGCTGCGCGTCTTTTTTATGGGGTCCAGTTATAACATCCCTCACAACCGCGCTGCGCTGCTGTTCATCCTGAACGAGATCGTCCCTCGCGCCCGTGCCGCCGCACCGGGCGTCTTTGAATTTCACCTCCTCGGTGGCAAGATTCCCGCCCCCCTGCAAGCATCTGCCGCGCCGGATGTGATCTTCGATGGCTTTGTCCCCGATTTGGAGGCGCACCTCGCCGGAATGGACATTGCCCTTCCCCTCTGGCGTTTTGGGCGGGGGATGCAGCAGAAGGTGTTCGAGGCACTCTGTCGGGCGTTTCCGGTGATCACCCATCCCCGCGCTTTGGCGGGCTATGACTTTCGCGATGGCGAACACCTTCTTCACGCCGCAGAGCCGGACGAGGTGATCAGCGCCCTTCTGAAACTGCGCGAGGCAGCCTATCGGCAGCGGCTTTCCGAAGGGGCAGCGCGGCAAAGCGCCGCCCTGTTTAGCGGGGCGATCCTTGACGCCGAAGTAGCGCGTATTTTGGCGCGGGCAGCAGACGAAAAGGCATAAAAGAGCGTGCAGTTTTGAAGCCCCGAAGGGGTGACTGCTTTCAGCCCGCTGCTTTAGCGGCGGGCGAACGCAGATAGCGCGGGCAGCACCAGAATACCCATTTTAAACAAGGGCATCTTTCAAAAACCCCTATCCCCCTACCCCCTTTCCCTGCAAGCAGGGAAAGGGGGTGAATAACCCTTCTCCGTTTACGGGGAGGGGCAAGGGGTGGGGTTTTGAAATGACTTGAAGATAAACGACAGAGCGTGGTGTGGTCGTGGTACAATGAACCGCGTTTCGGCAATGCGCTTTGGGGAGGGTTAGTATGGCGGGGAAAATGCGATTTTGGGGGCTATTTATTGCCCTGAGCTTACTGATCACAGCCTGCGGCGGACAAACACCCACCGCAACGCCGCCGCCTACCCCGCCACCGCCCCCAACGGTGACGATCACCCCCTCCGCAACACCCGACACGCGCCGCCCCATTGCCGAGCGGGTGAACCCCGACACCCAAGCGACGATCACCTTTTTCCTCGCCGCTGGCGATGCCCCTGCTGTCGATATTTACATTGAGGCAAGCCTGACCGCCTCCCGCCTTGCGGCGGGGCGCCCCTCTGCCCGCCAGACGGTGAATGCCGGCGAATACAGCATCCGCGTTGTCCCCGCTGGCGAAGGGACAACCAGTGAGCGCCTTCTGTACAGCGGCACGCTCAGCTTTCGGGCGAAAACCAGCACGATCCTCGTCTTTCATGGGGCGGCGGATGCCCTGCAAGGGACGCCCTACCTTGAAGACCTGACGGGCGTTCCAGCAAAACAGGCGCGGCTCAGCGTCGTCAACGCGCTGAGCGAGACGGGCGCCGCCGAGGCTACCTTTGGCGAACTTGCGCTAGGGGCAGCCGATGTGGGCGGCTTGCCCACCGATGCCGTACTCGTCCCCGCTGGACGGGGGCGCTTCCGCTTTGCCCGCCGGGGGACGACCCTTGTCGAGGTGGCGCTCTCCCCGCGAGAGCGCCAAACGAATACGATTATCGTTTATGATGGGGCGGGGGATAAGCCCACCGCCGCCCTGATCAGCACGCCCACCCAATTGGAAAGCCAACTGCGCATTCTCCACGCCAGCCGCACGGCGGGCGTTGCCGATATTTACCTTGATGATCGGAAGTTCCTCGCCAGCGCCGAATTTCCGCGTGGGACGCAGTATGAGACGACCCTTGCCGGCAATTACACGCTGCGCCTGACCAGCGCCAACGGAGCGGACACCCTCGCCGCGCTGCGCGTGACGCTTGCCCCCGATGCGAAAACGACGGTGATCATCACCGATATTCAAAACCCCCGCCCAAAGGCACGCGGCGAAGATACCTACCAAGAGATCATCCCCAGTCTGACCCTTTTGAAGGAAGACCTCAGCCCCCTTCCAGAGGGGCTGATGCGCCTGACCGTCTACAACGCCATTGCCAACACAACAGACGCCCAGATCAGCGATCCGGTGCGCCTTGTGCCCGGGCTGACGGGCATTGATTACGGCAAGGCAAGCCGCGCCGCTGAACTTAGCGCCGGAGAGCGCGGCTTGGTCGTGACGGGGATATTGGGCAGCGGGCGGCGCACCTTAGAATTTTTTGATCTCTATCGCTTCAAACCCGGCTTTGCCTATCTCTATGTGATCACTGGACAGGAAGAAGGACTCCCCGTCTTTTTTGAAACGGAAGTGGGCGTCAAAAATGTGATCACGACAGCGACCCCCGCCCTGGTGATGAATGTGCGCTTTGTGAACGCCCTGACGAACGTTGGCGATGTCGATGTGCGCATTGGTGGGCGGACGATCTTTAGCGCTGTCCCCCCAGAGACGGCGCTGGATTTCACCCCGATTGAAGGCATTGTCAGCACCATCCAGATTATCCCTACGGGGGGGGAGACGGTCATCCTGACCGCCGAACTCGTCGCCCGGGCGAACACCCAACTCTCAATCATCGCTCTGGGGTCGGGCGAAAATCTGCGCCTGCTGCAAACCGCCGAGCGCTACGATTCAACGACATCGGGGGCGCTGCTGCGCTTTGTCCATGCCGCGCCCGGGGTGGAGGCTGTCACCATCCAATCGCCCCTGACGATCCGATCCGCTGTGAACATTGATCCCTCCCTGCCCACGCCCACCCCCGTTGTCCGCAGCGTTCAGCAGTACGAGCGCGTGGAGTCGCTCTCCATCTCGCGAATTCGGGCATTTCGGGCGGGGACGTACACCTTCACCGCAAACCGCGTCACCGATGGCAGCCTTGTAGCGGATGTGTTCGATGTGACGATCCTTGAAGGGAAACGCTACGACTTGATTCTTTTTCCCGGTGATACAAGCCGCGCCCCGCGTTTGGTGCTGCTAGAGACGAAAGCGATGGACGAATAAGCACAGTGGCATTGCGTTTTCTTATCACAGGGATTGGCGGGTTTGTCGGCGGGCATTTGGCGGCACACCTACGCGAGCGTTACCCCGACGCCGATCTTCACGGGACGGTGCTGCACGCGACGGAAGGGGCAAAGGTTCAAGAGCGCCTAAGCGCCCTCGATGTGCGCCTTCATGCCTTAGACAGCCGCGACGAAGGGGCGACCCGCCATTTGCTCACTGAGATACAGCCGGACCGCATTGTTCACCTTGCCGGTCAGGCATTCATCCCTCGCTCCTTTGAGTCGCCATGGGAGACGATAGAGACGAACCTTCGAGGGGCGCTGAACCTCTTTGAAGGGATGCGTGCCGCCCGCCTGCTGAATACGCGCATCCTGATTGTTGGCTCGGCAGATGTCTATGGCATTGTCCCCTCGGAGGCGCTCCCCCTGCCGGAGAGCGCCCCACTCAACCCCACCAGCCCGTATGGGGTGAGCAAAGCGGCGCAAGACATGCTGGCGGCACAGTATGCCCGTTCGATGGGGCTGCACACGATCCGCGTTCGCCCTTTCAACCATATCGGACCGGGGCAAAGCAACCGTTTTGCGGCGGCGGACTGGGCATCCCAAATTGCCGAGGCAGAACTTGGGGCGCGTGAGCCAATCGTGCGGGTGGGCGATCTCTCCCCCGCCCGTGATTTCACCGATGTGCGCGATGTCGTCCGCGCCTATGCCCTGTTGTTGGAGACAGCGCGGGCGGGCGAGGTGTTCAACATTTGTCAGGGCGTGCCAGTGCGGATGGAGGTCATCTTGAACACCTTAATCCGCCTCAGCCGCGTACCGATCACCGTGACGGTAGACGCGGCACGGCTGCGCCCTTCGGATATTCCCATGCTCTACGGAGACTCAACCGCCCTCCGTGCCTGTACAGGCTGGCAGCCTGTTTACACCCTAGAGCAATCGCTCAGCGATATTCTGAACCAATGGCGGAAATTTCACACGACTCAGGAGACACAGTAATCACTATGGCAGCTACGGCAAAACGTGCCTTAATCACCGGCATCACCGGACAAGACGGGTCCTATCTCGCAGAATTGTTGTTGGAAAAAGGCTATCAGGTCTATGGCTTGGTGCGCCGTGCCAGCACTGTGAATTCCTCTCGCATCGCCCATATCCTCGATAAAATCACCCTCGTTTCCGGCGATTTACTCGATCAGGCGTCACTTCAACACGCGCTGCAAGTCTCCGAGCCAGAGGAAGTCTACAACCTTGCCGGGCAGAGCTTCGTGGGGACATCCTTCACCGAGCCGATTTTCACCGCCGAGGTCACCGGTCTAGGCGTCACACGCATGTTGGACGCCATCCGCTTTGTGAATCCCGCCATCCGCTTTTATCAGGCAAGTTCGTCGGAGATGTTCGGGAAGGTTCACGAAGTCCCTCAACGGGAGACAACGCCGCTCCACCCCCGCAGCCCGTATGGGGTGGCAAAGGTCTATGGGCATTGGATCACGATCAACTACCGTGAAAGCTATGGGCTGCACGCCACCAGTGGAATTCTCTTTAACCACGAATCGGAGCGGCGCGGGTTGGAATTTGTGACCCGCAAGGTGACACACGGCGTCGCCCGCATCAAACTAGGCTTGGCGGAAGAACTGCGCTTGGGCAACCTTGACTCACAGCGCGATTGGGGCTTTGCTGGCGATTACGTGTACGCCATGTGGTTGATGCTTCAGCAGGACTCCCCCGACGATTACGTTGTGGCGACGGGCGAGACGCACACGATCACCAAACTGGTGGAAACGGCATTCGGCTATGTGGGGCTGGATTGGCGTGAATTCGTCGTCCAAGACCCGGCGTTTATGCGCCCCGCAGAGGTTGATCTGCTCATTGGCGATCCCTCGAAAGCAAAGCGGCAGTTGGGCTGGCAGCCGCAAATGCCCTTTACACAGTTGATTCACCGCATGGTCGATTATGACCTGAAGGCGCTTCAGAACGGTCACAGCAAGAAATAAGGTACGCCCGCCGCCTGTCACCCCTACGGGGCTTGAAGGCAAATGCCGCACGGTGTATTCCGTGTTAAGCCCCAGCGGGGTGATTATTCTTAGCGCGGGCGTTTTAACCCCGCGCCACCCCTACGGGGCTTGAAGGCAAATGCGGCACGGTGTATTCCGTCTTAAGCCCCATCGGGGTGATTATTCTTAGCGCGGGCGTTTTAACCCCGCGCCATGTGTTTCCCCGCGTCCGTGTGCGGCGTCCACCCATGATCGCCCATCCCCTTGCAACCTTTCTCCACAGCCTTCGTATTAAGTCTTTAGGAATCGATGATCTCTATAAGGAAGATAAACCATGTCTGAGGAAACAAAACACAAGACCGAAGAAACCGTCCGCACCTTTGCCGAAGAACTCTCTGTCGCCGGAAATCAGCTTATTGGACGTGTCCAAGAATTGATCTCTGAGGGGAATATTCGCCGTCTGGTGATCAAGGACTCGAATGGGCGGTTGATCGTGGAAGTCCCCCTGACGTTGGGGGTTGTGGGCGGGGCGGGGGTGGCAATTTTTGCGCCGTTCCTCGCCGCGCTAGGGGCGCTGGCAGGGCTGCTCTCTCGCGTGCAAATTGTCGTGGAGCGCTACGAAGACCCGGCAGATGCGGCGAAAGAGGCAACCTCGAACGTCGTTGATCTAAACGACTAAGTACACCCACAATGAAAAGGCGGGATGGCGCATGATCCCGCCGCTAAAGCAGCGGGCTGAAAGCAGCCACCCCCACGGGGCTTGAAGGCGAAAATGCCGTTCGCCTTTCCTCCTCAGCCGCATAGCGGCTGAGGGGGAATTATTTTTGTGCGGGGGCGCTGCCCCTCAACTCATTTTTGGTGGGGATAGGTACGTCTGTCCCCACCAGGGACTCGCCCTCATTTCTGCTCGTTTGTCCCACTTTTCACCCAACGCTCACCGGCTGACCTTTGTTTTCGTCCCAAAGTCCGGTATCATTCGCCGCCGTTACCCTGACTGCAAAATGGGACTTATGGGACGATCACAACCGACTTCGACAAATCTTCGGCGGCGGACCAGCAACGGCAGTTGGCAGTGGCTCATGATTGGGGTGATCCTCGGCATGGGCTGCTTCAGCGTCGTCTGTTTGGGCGCTTATGCCGCAAACTTGATCACGCTTAACCTACCTGGGCAGCAGCCCATCCTCACGCCGACCTTCGTTGTGGTGCAGGTGACGGCAACGCCCGAACCCACCACACCCGCACCGCCGCCTAGCCCCACCCCAGAAACAGCCATTGCACAGCCCACACAGCCGACGCCTAATGCGCCAACGGCTACCGCGTTCATTGGCGTTCAGCCCACCCAACCCGGCGCTTCTGGCGGCAACGCTGGCACACTGCCCACCATCCCTGTTGTGGGGGCGACGGCAACGCTTGATGGGGGGAGTTTTACCCTATCAGGGACGCCGACGGTGATGGATTTGACGACGCCCGGCGCCTCTGGTGGGACGGGGGCGGTGGTTGATGTTAACCCGACGGAACTGCTCTTTTTGCAAGGCGGCTCATTCACGATGGGAACAACCCCCGCCGAAGCCGCCCGTGCGGTGGGCGACTGCCGAGATCGGGATCAGGGCATTTGTGAGATCACCTACACAGAAGATTCCGTCCCCGCGCACCAGATCACGGTGAATTCGTTCTGGATGGAACGCTTTGAGGTGTCCTTCTCGCAGTATGTTGCCTTCCTCAACAAGATTGGACCCGGAGCGCACCTGACGGGCTGCGGGGGCTTTCCGTGCGTCGCTATTCAGGGGGCGGGAACACAAGCCGAACGCCCCAACAGCTACATTCGCTATGACGGCTTGCGCTACAGTGTCACGGTGGATTTCTACACGAATCGCCCGGTGTATTATGTGACATGGTACGGGGCAGACGCTTTTTGTCGTTCCATCGGGCGGCGCTTGCCCACCGAGGCGGAATGGGAACGGGCAGCGCGTGGTTTGCAGGGGCGGCTTTACCCCTGGGGCGATGCGTGGGACTCCAACCGCGCCCGCACCTCCCGCCCGACAAATCAAGGCGGACCGGACACCATCGACGCCTATCCTTCTGGGTCAACGCCAGAGGGGGTTTACAACCTCGCGGGGAACATTTCTGAATGGGTTGCCGATTGGTACGACGCCAACATTTACCGGACGACGGCGGCGAACACCATTGACCCGAAGGGTCCGCCAAGCGGGACGCGGAAGGTGCTGCGCGGCGGCGATTGGGACGCTGTGCCGCTTTTTGCCCGTTCGGTTCACCGCCGCGATGAAGACCCGCTGACGCCGCGTAATTCGCTCGGTTTTCGCTGTGCCTCGGATACCAACCCGAACACAGTAGGCGGTGCGCCTCCCCAAGCGACACCCGTTGTTCCTATCCCACCGGGAACGGGGGGGTAAGGGGTTCTTCGCGTCGTGATCCCGCTGCTTCAGCGGCGGGCGCATACCATAGGCGGGGGTGTGGCACAGCGCGGGGTTAAAACGCCCGCGCTAGGCATGATCACCCCGTCGGGGCTTGAATCCACAATGACTTGCCTTCCAAGCCCCGTCGGGGTGGTTATCTTCAGCCCGCTGCTTCAGCGGCGGGCATCCCTACTTCGTATCCCTCTTGTTCGGACATCACTCTATTGCTGAAATCCCTTTGCCCCGCTACAATCCCCGTTCACTGGCGCGTTGACACACTTTTTAAGTTGTGATAAATTTAACAGATAGCGACAAAAACCCGATAAATAACGCTTGTATGCCGATTTAGGCAACCCAAAAGAACGCCACCTCGCCCGTGACTTTGAGGCGCTGCGCCACTTGAAAGGATTTGTTTAACCATGACCTCACCCACCATCAAAGGCAAGGCGTCCGTCGCCCAGACTGCGGCTGCCAAAGCCCCTGCCCCCACCGCTGCCGATCAGACGATCAAACCGATCAACCGCCGCGAGTTCCTCTTTTACATTTGGGGCGCAAGTATGGCGCTTCTTTTGGCAACCAGCGGTGGGGCAATCATTTGGTTTGCCCTTCCACGCTTTAAGGCGGGGCAGTTTGGGGGTGTTTTCAGTATTGACCCCGGTGCCGTTCCGCCCGTCGGGGCAAAACCGGCAGAAAATGCCGTCGGGCGCTATTGGCTGGCGAACACCGAACAAGGCGTTGTCGCCCTCAGCGCCGTTTGCACACACCTCGGCTGCTTGTTCAAATGGTCGGACACGAACGGGCGCTTTGAATGCCCCTGTCACGGCTCAAAATTCACCAGCGACGGAACCTTTATTGAAGGACCCGCCCCCCGTGATTTGGATCGCTTTGCCTTGAATATTGTCACCCCCTCTGGCACGCAGAGCTTCACCGATGGCGAGCCGGTCAATGCGACAGGGGCGACGGAAATCCAGATCAACACCGGGCGGAAACTGAAGGGCAAAGCGCACGGATAACGGCTAGGGTAAAGGAAGCGCACCGCGTTCGATTAGAAGGGATAGAGTTATGTCCGTATTGCCGTTTCCTTCTTTCCTTGACGATGTTAAGGAGAAGGGTTTCCGTAAGGCGCTTTTGGAACTCGTAGACGAGACCGTAGAGCGCATTACCGCCGGGATGAACATTCAAGATATTCGTGAGGCACTGCGCGGCGAAGCGCCCACCCGCCGCCCCAACCCGCGCCTGACGCCCCACGCCGATGCCTTCTGGATGCATATGCGTCCAAGCTACTATCACCAAGCGGTGACGGGCATTTACCCCACCTTCCGTTTGGGCTTTCTCTCCACCTTCTTTTTTGTCATTGAGGTCATCACCGGCTTGTTCCTGATGATCTTCTACACGCCCTCGCCCAATGTCGCCTATGCGGACATGCTGAATATCTTGACGAACGTCCCGCTGGGGCAGTTCATGCGCGATATGCACCGCCTTGGCGCAGAAGGGATGGTGTTGGTCGTCGCCCTCCATACGATACGCACCTTCGCCACTGGCTCGTATAAAAAACCGCGTCAATTCACGTGGTTTACGGGCATGTTATTGATGCTCTTTACGCTGTTCCTCAGTTTTACGGGTTATCTGCTGCCCTGGGACCAATTGGCGTTCTGGGCGGTGACCATCGGCACATCGATGGCAGAGGCAGCCCCACCGGAAATTGTAGGGACGAACGTCAACCTAATTCTGCGCGGGGCGCCGGATATTGGCGCGGGTGGGCTGCTGCGTTTCTATCTTGCCCATGTCTTTTTGCTGCCGATGCTGACGGCAATCTTCATTGGCGTTCACTATTACAAGGTCGTCTTGCACGGTCACAGCCTGCCGCCGCGCCTTGAAGAAGTGGGGAATGACACCGCCAAGCGCGTCCCGATGGATAAGCGCGTCTACTTCATCCCCGATGTGGCAACGACGGAAATGCTGTGGTTTGGCGGCACGATTTTCATCATGACCGTCATGTGTATTTGGTTCTTCCATGCACCGTTGGAAACGCACGCCAACCCACAGATCACCCCGCTGCATACAACCGCGCCGTGGTACTTCTTGTGGCTGCAAGGGCTGCTGAAGCTAGGGGATAAAATCCTCTTTGGGTTGGTTTTCCCCACCATTTTGTTAGTGATGTTCATGGTCTGGCCCTACCTTGAGGTGGGCAAGAGCCGCCGCTATGCGCACCGCCGTTTTGGGCTGAGCCTGATGTTGAATTTCTGTCTGTTCATGCTCGTCCTTTCCTACATGGGAACATCGCGGTGGGGTGTTGATACCTCTGGCGACCAAGAAATGGTGCAATCGATTGCCCCGATGGAAGGTGTCGGCGTTGTTCGCAGCGTCCCCTATGAAAACTGGGAAAACGGCACGTACTGCACGGATAACCTTGAGGAAGATCACCTTCTCCCGCTGGTGGAGTGGGGCATCCCGCAGACAACAACCCTCCCCAACACCGCGCAGCCAGTCACCTGCCGCGCCGTGCCGGAGGGGATGATGCACGTGATGGAAGCCTTCAAGCACGAAAAAGAGACGTGGGGTGGGAATCTGCCCAATGTCGTCGGTATTTTGACCGTCTCCGACGCCCAAACCGATTTGAAGCGGATTGACCTGAAGGTGATCTGGAATATTGCCGAGGTGGACGAAAAGAGCGTCCCGCTCCGTGATGAGAACGGCAATATCAAGATCAAGATGGTCGAATCGCTGTTCAACGAGGAAGGCAAGCAAGAGCTTGACGAACAGGGCTTGCCTAAGACGTTCACCATCAAGGGCGTGAAATCATCTGGAAAGACGATTTTTGTCAGCCGCTTCTCCGAATATCAGGGTGGCGGACACTAACAAGGAACGGATCGCACCAAGTACAGCCGGGGCGGGTTGAGTAACCCGCCCCTTCATGAACACACGGAAAGTCACCTCATGAAGATAGAGAACAAGATTCTGTTGGGCATCGGTTTTTTTGTGGGGATCATGCTCCTTGTGGGGTGGATCGCCATTAATGAACCCGTGCGCATGGAGGTCTTTACGCAGCAGTGGCAAGGGCGCAGCATCGAACGCGGTGCCGACCTTTACCTGAACCTGTGTTCGACCTGTCACGGGCAAGATGCGCTTGGCGCGGCGGGGGTTGCTCCGGCGTTGAAAAACCCCTACCTATTCCTCACCGAGAATCCGGCGAAGGTTGCCCAAGCGGAAGCGAATGCCCTGATCGAGGAAAAAGCCAGCCTTGAATCGGCGCTTCAGAACTTTGAGGAAAACGCCACCAAACTTGCCGAAAAGCAAAAAGAATTTGACGCCGAAACCGATCCGGCGAAAAAAGCTGAACTTCAAAAAGAGCTTGACTCGCTGAACGCGGCGATTCGTCTGTTTGGGGATCGGGCTGCCACCGAGAAGCAGATCGCAGACCTGACGGAGACGATTGCCGAGAAGCAAACCGCCCTTGACGACTTGATCGCCCAGGGCTGGGATGCCACAACGAATGTCCGGCTAAAGGAGATGAACAGCGGCGATCTGAAGGCATACCTCCGGGCGACGCTGATCGCCGGACGCCCGCTGAGCATCTATTACGGCTGGACCCAAGCGATGCCCGCTTGGTCACAGATGGTCTCCGGCCCGCTTCGCGAAGACGAGATTGAAAACCTCGTCAATTACATTGTGAACTACCGTGAACAGGCGATCAAGCTCACCCCAAAGGATCTCCGTCAGGGGTTCAAACTGCCGGCGGAAGCGGGCGCTGCTGGCGAGGGGACGAAAAAGGCTGTCATCGGGGAAAAACCCAATGTGGAGGCGCTTGATCTGGCTGGTGGTGATGCGACGAAGGGTGAGACGCTTTTCACCCGCCTTGCCTGTGCCGCCTGCCACAGTACTTCTGTTGGCGCGGCTTATGCCGCTGCCTCAACCGCAGGGATGGCTACCCGCGTGGAAGCAGTCCGCTTGAAACTGCCTGAATTCGCCGGGTACACGGTGGAACGCTATCTTGCCGAGAGCATCCTCTACCCCAATAAGTACATCGTCCCCGGTGGGGTAAGCGGGATCATGCCGCAGACGTTCGCTACCCAATTGACCCTCAACGATCTGCAAGACCTGATCGCCTATATCGAAACGAATAAATAACCTGTAGGCGGACACGCGCACAGAAAACGGGGGATCACAACGATCCCCCGTTTTTGGTTGGGGGTGTCCTCTCTAGAGCAGACGCCGTTGGCTTTATTTTCCCTGTATTCATCGAAGGGGGTAGATTGAGGGGGAAGCCCCCCCAAAAAAACACATTTCTCCCTCTCCCGCGTAGGGGGTTGGGGGCGAGGGGCTGTGCGTAAGGTGCGTTTACAATTTTGGGGAAGTTCAGACAACCGAAAAGCCCCCTTGCGGGGGGCTTTCCGGCTGACGCCTGAACGGGTGTGTCAGCGGCTTGGTGGGAGTCCAGTGAAGCAGCGATGGTACGACAGTGAGTCTACAGCGCGTCTACGATGGTGCAGCGATGTGAGAGCGATGAGTCAACGACGGTAGTTCGATGCGGCTAGGATGGTGTTGTGTTGGTAATGTCGCTGATGTCCCGTTACAGTTGTCAGTATATACCCATCTTTTGTCATTCTGTAGACAAAAAACCCTTATCATTATGAATTTTTTCTGAAGAATGTTCGGAAACAAGTGAAACGATTAACGAAGGAACGCTAATGCAGTGGATTGAAGTCTCTCTTGAGGTTGATGGCGAGGCAGCGGAAGCCGTTGCCGAGGTCTTGCAGCGCTATGGACATCAGGGTGTTGCCATTGAACAAGCCGGCTTTTTCATCGAGACTTGGGAAGATGATATTCCCACGCCGAAAAAGCTGATCGTCCGCGCTTATATTCCCGCCGATGAACATGCCGAGGACGCCAAACGGCAGCTTGAGGATGCGCTTGGCTATCTACGCATGATGTACCCCATGCCTATTCCCCAGTATACCATAGTCGATGAGCAGGATTGGGCGGATGCGTGGAAAGTCCATTACCACCCGCTCCGCTTGGGGCGGCATATCCTGATTCGCCCTCTGTGGGTCACCGATATCCCCGCCGAACCGGATGATATTGTGATCGCCCTTGATCCGGGCATGGCGTTCGGGACGGGGACGCACCCTAGCACACAGCTTGTTCTGGAGGCGGCGGAAGACCTCTTAGAAGATAGGGCGGGGATCAGTGTCCTTGACTTAGGCTGTGGATCGGGCATTTTGGCGATAGGGGCGGTGAAGATGGGCGCGGGGCGAGTGCGGGCGGTGGATACCGACCCAATGGCAGTCCGCGTGACGGAAGAAAACGCCACCGAAAATGGCATCCCCGGACGGATTGAGAGTTCAAGGGGCAGCCTTGCCGATCTCTTGGCAACGGGCGAGACGTTCGATCTGGCGCTGGTGAATATCCTTGCCAAAGTGATCATTGCCATGTGTGGGGAGGGCTTGGAGCGCGTCGTTAACCCCGGCGGGATCGCCGTCTTTGGCGGGATCATCGAGGAACAGGGGGACGAGGTGGAGGCGGCACTCAGCAGCGCCGGATTAACCCCCTACAAACGCCGCCTGTCAGGGGATTGGATCGTCATTGAGGCGCGGCGGGAGATGGGAGAGTAGCGGGGGGCTGCCCCACCCCGTAGGGGCGACCTTGTGTGGTCGCCCGCGCCCCCACCCCGCGTCCATTTTCTGTATTATGTGACGAGGCGTTAGGTAGAATACCCCCATTCGCGGCGTCTATGCTTTAGCACGACGCTTTGCCCTACCTATACCTAGATGAGGTGTTTTTATGACTGCTCAGGATACAACCATTGCCGCTAAGGGCTATGCCCGCCCCGAAATGCTGGTCTCCACGACGTGGGCAGCCGATCATTTGAATGAGCCTGCCATCCGTCTGATCGAATCGAACGAGGATATTCTGCTCTACGATCAAGGGCATATCCCTGGCGCCGTGCAGATTGATTGGGTGGGTGACCTAAACGACAAAATCCGGCGCGACTATCTGGATCGCAAAGCCTTTGCCGCGCTGATGAGCAAGCATGGCATTAGCAATGATACATTGGTTGTGTTCTATGGCGATAAAAACAATTGGTGGGCGGCATACAGCCTATGGGTTTTCCAATTGTTCGGGCATACGAAGGCGGCGATCATCGACGGCGGGCGAAAGAAGTGGATTGAAGAAGGGCGTCCTCTGACGCGGGAAACGCCCACCTACCCCCCCGCCACCTACAACGCCCCCGAACGCACCGATTGGAAGTTCCGCGCCTTTCGGGATCAGGTGGCGGCGCACTCGGCTGCCAACAAACCCCTCATTGATGTCCGCAGCGCGAAGGAATATTCCGGCGAACTGCTTCATATGGAGGCATACCCCAATGAGGGGGCAATGCGCGGCGGGCATATTCCGGGGGCGAAGAACGTCCCCTGGGCAACCGCCGCCAACGAGGACGGCACATTCAAAAGCGCCGCCGAACTACGCGAGATTTACGAGAAAACGCAAGGACTTTCCAAAGAGGACGATGTGGTGACCTACTGCCGGATTGGGGAGCGCAGCAGCCACACCTGGTTTGTCCTTCATTATTTGCTTGGCTTCCCCAACGTCCGCAACTATGACGGTTCGTGGACGGAATGGGGTAATCTTGTTGGCGCACCGATTGAACGGTAGCACAGCGCCGAGCAAGCGAACAAAAGCAGCATCGATCAGCAGAGGAGGCGTGCCATGGATCGTCAAGCATACATTGAAAATATCCTTGATCATTATGAGCATCCCCGCAACCGAGGGGCGATGGACGACGCCACCGTGTCGATCAAAGGGGGCAACCCAGGCTGTGGCGATATTGTCACCCTCTACCTCAAAATTGACGATCAGGAACGGATCACGGCGGTCAGCTTTGAGGGCGAGGGCTGCACGATCAGTCAGGCGGCTGCCTCCATGTTGACAGAGATGATCATCGGGCAAACGCTGACCGAGCTTTCCGCCCTTAGCCCCGATGATTTTGTGGAGACCTTGGGGCGGGAGGTCGTCGTTAGCCGCCCGAAATGCGCCACGCTTGCCCTGAACACAGCGAAAGCGGCTGAACGGAAATACCGTGCCGGTTCGTCCGGCGGGG
The DNA here is from genome assembly GCA_015075625.1 of Anaerolineales bacterium. Taxonomy (NCBI): domain Bacteria; kingdom Bacillati; phylum Chloroflexota; class Anaerolineae; order Anaerolineales; species Anaerolineales bacterium. Next base: position 1,614,620 of record JABTTZ010000001.1, read on the forward strand.
CGGGCGCTTCCTCAGACGAGCCGATTGAGGTCTGAGCGGAGAAGAACAGGTAAACCAATTGAGGGTTTTTATGCCAGAATTCATCACCATTGCCGCTGCCGCCGATCTGAAATCCGGCGAGCGGATCGTTGTTGAGGTCAAGGATCACTACATTGCCGTGTTCAACGTTGGGGGGACGTACTACGCCATTGAGGACATCTGCACCCACGACGATGGACCGCTTGCCGAAGGGGAATTGACCGAGTATGTCATCGAATGTCCGCGACACGGCGCACAGTTCGATATTCGCAGCGGAAAAAATCTCTCGCTGATCGCCCCGCGCCCTGTCGCCCGCTACGAAGTGCGCGTGGAAAACGGGCAGGTTCAGATAGCCGTCTAAGTTCGCACCCCGACGTGAATCCCTGTGCGAAAGCGCGGGGCTGAAAATCAGGGAGTGATGCTGCGGGCGAGGGGGAATCAAAACATCCCCCTTTGCCCACAGGCGGCAAAGGGGGACGTTCAGGTTAAGGACGAGGGGAAGGGCTTAGAAGTCCATCCCGCCGCCGGGGGGCATCGGCGCAGCCTTCTCCGGCTCTTTCACATCGGTGATCAGGGCTTCGGTGGTCAGGATCATCGAGGCGATGCTCGCCGCGTTCTCCAGCGCCCCACGAGTGACCTTCACTGGGTCGATGATCCCGCTCTGGATCATATCGACGTATTCGCCGCTGAGGACATCGTAACCGATGCGGACGGTGCTGTTGTCCTTGTGCATCTGGCGCACATTCTGGACGATCACCGCGCCATCTTGTCCGGCGTTTGCGGCAATCTTGCGCATGGGTGCTTCGAGAGCGCGGCGCATAATGGCAACGCCGGTGCTTTCGTCGTCATAGTGGAGCTTCAGACCCTCCAAGACCTTCGCCGCGACGATGAGCGCCACACCACCACCGGGGACAATGCCCTCCTCAACGGCGGCGCGGGTTGCGCTGAGGGCGTCCTCAACGCGGTGCTTCTTTTCCTTCAGTTCGACTTCCGTCGCCGCGCCAACGCGGATGACGGCGACGCCGCCCGCCAACTTCGCCAGACGTTCCTGAAGTTTCTCGCGGTCATAATCGCTGGTGGTGCGGTCAATCTCGGTGCGGATTTCAGCAACACGCCCCCTGATAGCGGCTTCGTCGCCCGCCCCATCAACAACCGTCGTGTCTTCCTTCGTGGCGACAACCTTCCGAGCCCGCCCCAGATCGTTGATCGTGACGTTTTCCAACTTGCGCCCGGTCTCTTCGCTGATGACCGTCCCGCCCGTCAGCACGGCAATATCTTGGAGCATCGCCTTGCGCCGATCCCCAAAGCCGGGGGCTTTGATGGCGAGGATGTTCAGCATCCCGCGCAGCTTGTTCAGAACAAGGGTCGCCAACGCCTCGCCGTCCACATCCTCGGCAAGGATGACAACGGCACGCTTGCCAATCTGGACAAGCTTTTCGAGGATCGGCACAATGTCTTGGGCGGCGCTGATCTTCTTCTCGTAGATCAAGATGTAGGGTTCTTCGATAACCGCTTCCATCGTATCGGTGGCGGTGACGAAGTAGGGGCTGATGTAGCCGCGATCAAACTGCATCCCTTCGACGTATTCCGTCTCGAATTCGAGGCTCTTGCTCTCTTCGACGGTGATCACGCCTTCCTTGCCCACGCGATCCATCACATCGGCAATCAGCTTGCCGATTTCCGGGTCTTGGGCGGAGATAGAGGCAACCGAGGCGATTTCTTCTTTCGTGTCAATCGGCACAGCCATCTCACGGAGCGCCTTGGAGACGGCATCGGTAGCCGCTTCAATACCGCGCTTCAGCAGCATGGGGTTTGCGCCAGCGGCGACGTTCTTCAAGCCTTCGTTGACAATCGTCTGTGCCAAGACGGTGGCAGTGGTCGTGCCGTCGCCCGCAATATCGTTCGTCTTGGTTGCCGCTTCCTTCAGAAGCTGCGCCCCCATGTTTTCAAAGGGGTCTTCCAGTTCAATTTCCTTCGCCACCGTCACACCGTCATGGGTGACTGTGGGTGCGCCGAACTTCTTATCGAGCGCCACATTGCGCCCCTTCGGACCGAGCGTCGTGCTGACCGCCTCGGCGAGTTGATCGACCCCGCGCTTTAGCCGGCGGCGGGCGTCCTCAGAGAAAATCAATTGCTTGGGCATGGATTCATTACCTCGTATGTTTCGTGCGTTCGCTTATTCGGTGCTGTTTGGGGATTACTCAACAATGGCGAGGATGTCGGTTTCCTTCAGGATCAAGACCTTCTTGCCATCGACCTTGATCTCCGTGCCAGCGTATTTCGCGTACAGCACTTTGTCGCCCTTTTTCACATCCATCGGGATCAGCTTGCCGTCATCGTCACGGCGACCAGCGCCCACCGCAACAATCACGCCCTGCTGCGGCTTTTCTTTCGCCGTCTCCGGCAAGTAAAGCCCGCCAGCCGTCACTTCTTCGCCTTCCGATGGTTCGATCACAACGCGATCACCCAACGGGCGTAGATTCATACCCATGAGTTAGATGCCTCCTGAACAAGATGACACTTTAGGATTTAACACATTTTTAGCGCTCTCTTGTGGTGAGTGCTAAATCTAGAGGAAAGTGTAATGAGATTGGGGGAAGATGTCAAGGCAAAGTTTAGCACATTTCGTGGGGGAGTGCTAAAAGTGGGAAAGTATAATGGATTTCTTACGGAGGTGCGCCCGTTTTCGCCCACCGTTAAACCACGATGGGTAAGTACCTCGCCCTAAAGGACGGGGCTGAAAGCAGGGAAAGACAACCCCTGCCTTAACCCCCTGCATTAGCACAGGGGCAAGCCTGACGCCGCACCGTAGGGACACCCCAGGGGGCGTCCCTATGACCCTTCTAGCCCAACCTCTCTGCTCATGTGCTATACTTCCTCGCTGGCTGTGAAATTTCTCTCAATGGCACCCTGAGATAACCCAATGACCGACCTGACGACCCTGACCCTTTCCGAGGCGCTCGATCACTTGCGCAACCGTGATTTCAGCGCCGTTGACCTCACCCGCGCTTATGTAGAGCGGATTACCGCCCTTGAACCGAGGCTGAACGCTTTTCTGACCATCACGGGGGAAAAGGCGCTGGAACACGCCCAACACGCCGACGCCCTGCGGGCAAAAGGCGAGGACAAGCCACTGCTAGGGATTCCCCTCGGAATCAAGGATGTTCTGTGTACGGAGGGCGTCCAGACCACCGCCGGATCGCAGATTTTGAAGGGGTTTGTCCCGCCCTACACGGCGACGAGTGTCCGCCGCCTGTTTGACGCCGGAGCGACGATGCTTGGCAAGATGAACACCGATGAATTTGCGATGGGATCGTCTACCGAGAATTCCAGCTACCAGATCACGCGCAACCCCTGGGATACGCGCCGCGTGCCGGGCGGCAGCAGTGGGGGCAGCGCGGCAGCCGTCGCCTCGCGGATGGTGGCGGGGGCATTGGGGACGGATACGGGCGGGTCGGTGCGGCAGCCCGCCGCCTTCTGTGGGATTGTCGGGATCAAGCCAAGCTACGGACGAGTCTCGCGCTATGGGCTGATCGCCTTTGCTTCCTCGCTGGATCAGGTGGGGGCAATGGGGCGCACCGTGCGCGACGCGGCGACGATTCTGAACGTGATCGCTGGCTATGATCCGATGGACTCCACCAGCATGAACACGCCCGTCCCCGATTACACAGCGGCGCTGAAGGGCGATCTGAAGGGCGTCCGCGTCGGAGTCCCAAAGGAATACTTTATCGAGGGCATTGAACCCTCGGTGGAAAAGGCAGTCCGCGCCGCGATTGAGATGCTGCGGGGGTTGGGGGCAGAGATTCGGGAGGTGAGCCTCCCGCATACCGCCTACGGAATCCCGATTTATTACCTGATTGCGCCGGCGGAGGCAAGCGCGAACCTCGCCCGCTTCGATGGCGTGCGCTATGGGCTGCGCGTGGGGGCAGACGCTATGTGGGATAGCTATCGAGAGACGCGGGGGCAGGGTTTTGGCAAAGAAGTGAAACGGCGCATTATGTTAGGCACGTATGCGCTATCGGCAGGGTACTACGACGCTTACTACTTGAAGGCGCAGAAGGGGCGCACGCTGATCCGCCAAGATTTTGACAAGGCGTTTGCCGAGGTGGACGTGATCGCCACGCCCACGACGCCCCGCGCCGCCTTCATGGTGGGGGAAAAGGTTGATGATCCCTTGCAGATGTACCTTGAGGATGTGTTCACCGTCACGGCGAACCTCGGCGGGATTTGCGGGGTGAGCGTCCCCTGCGGCTTTGATGGGAACAATATGCCGGTGGGGATGCAGATTCTGGGACCCGCCTTTGGCGAGGCGAAAATTCTTCATGCCGCCCACGCCTATGAACAGGCGACGGACTGGCACAAACGGACGCCAACCCTGTAGAGACGCCCCCTGAGGCATCCGCCCTCACGTCGTCGCCCGCCCCTAAAGGGGACGGGCTAAGGCTAACCACCCCTACGGGGCTTGGAAATCAAAAAGCCGCACCCTGCATTCCGCTTTAAGCCCCAACGGGGTGATCATGCCTAGCGCGGGTGTTTTAACCCCGCGCCATGTGTCGCCCGCCCACCTCACGTTGTCGCCCCTCACGTCGTCGCCCGCCCCTAAAGGGGACGGGCTAAGGCTAACCACCCCTACGGGGCTTGGAATGCACCCCGTCTCGCATCTGTTTTGCCCCCTTTCTCCGTGTGCGGGGAAAGGGGGCGGGGGATTGGGGTTCTTCTAGAAATCTTCCTGACTGTCTACTCGTTCCCGGACAAGCCTTAAAGCAGCGGGCTGCCCCCAAGGGGTATCCACCGTGTATCGCCCCTCCCCACCCATCGTCCCTAATTGCACTTCAACCCCTGCACAAATTCCTCGTAGGTGCGCGTGTAGAAATTGCCCCCGCCGCCGCACTTGAAATTGAAATAGAGGTACTCGTGCGACGCCGGATATGCCGACGAACGGAGCGCACTCACCCCGGGATTCGAGATTGGAGAGGGCGGCAAGCCTCGGTACTTGCTCGTATTGTAGCGGGTGTCGGTATTGATGTTGCTTTTCGTGATCTTTACCCACCAATTCCCCGGCACACCAAGCGCATATTGCAGTGTGACAAACGACGCCAAGCCCATCTGCCGCGCAAAACGGTTGTAAAAAACGCCCGCGATCAAGACCTGTTCTTCGGCGGCGTAGCTCTCCCGCTGGACGATGCTGGCGAAGGTGACGCCTTGCCAAAAGGACAAGCCCCGCGCCGCAAACGCCCCCTCTAAATCCGCGCCGACCATCTCGTTGAAGCGCCCCAACATGGCATCGCGCAGCGCCGCCGCCGTTGTGCCGTTTTCAATGGTGTAGGTGTCGGGGTACATGTACCCTTCTAGACTGACGCCCCCCGGACGGCTGCGCAAGAACCAGTAATCGGGGGCGCTTGCCCCCGCCGCCGTCGCCGCGAGGAAATCCCGCCCTCGGAACGGCGCGGGAAGGCTATCAATGGCGGCGGCGATCTGCTCCAGACGCCACCCTTCGCGGACGCGCAGCCGGCATGGACACTTCCCATCTTGGGTGGTTGAATCGGGATCGCCATAGACGGCGGAATCGTCCACTTTCGGGGCGTTATCCCCGGCGCCGGCGGGGAGGAAGATCACCTGTCCAACCTGAAGGAAATTGTTTTCGAGGCAATTCCCGCGCATGATCTCCGCCACCGTGACGGTGTTTTCCGTTCCAAGCTGAAAGCCAAAGAGCGTATCGCCGGGCTGCACCTGATAGGCAGCCCACCCCGCCGGACGCGGGCAAGGGTCAGCGGTGACGATCACGTAGATCGGTTCGGGCGTGGGCAGGTTGGGATCAACGGTAGCGCTTGGGGCAAGCGTCACCACATCCAAGCGGACGGTGGGGGCGGGGGGGACTGTCGCCGTCGGCGGGAAGGTCGGCGGGGCGAGGACGATCATCGGGAGCGGCGTCGCCGTTGGCGGGGCGGTTAGGGTTGGGCTAGGAGACAGCGGCTCTGTCGCCGCTGCCAGAGCCGTTGGGGAGGGCGTTTCGGTGGGAAGTGCCGTTGGATTGGGCGGGGTGAAGGTCGCCGCTGGTGTCACGGTGGGGATCGCCGTCCCAATAACGGCAACCCCGATCAGGGTCGGGGTGGGTGGGGAGGGCTGCCCCTCCCGCAGAATCAGGGCGGCGATGGTGATCGTCCAGGCGAACGCCGCCACCCCAAGCAGGGCAAGGAGGGAAAGGCGGGCTGCTTTGTTCATCCTAATCCTCTCGCTCAGCGTGTCCCAAATTCGGCAAGGTACTTCTCGCGGTTCGCCCCCCGCGCAATCTTGCCGCTGCTCGTCTTGTGCAGCCACTTCAGATCAACGACGCGGACATCGTTCAGGGTGACTTCCGTCTCCGCCGCCACGCGCAGGCGAATGCGGCGGGCAACCTCGAAACGGGCGTCCTCGTCCTCAATCTCCGATTCGGCAACGAGGACAATCGCCTCTGTGCCAAGCCGCGTATCATCGACGCCAAAGACGACGACGCGCCCCGCCTTCACCCCTTCGATGGTATCGGCAAGCGCTTCAAGGTCTTGCGGGTAGATGTTCTTCCCGCCAACGATGATCAGGTCTTTCTTCCGTCCGGTGATGTAGAGTCCGCCCTCGGCAAGATAGCCGTAATCGCCCGTCAGATACCAGCCATCAAAGAGGACAGCCTCAGTCAGATCGGGGCGGCGGTAGTATTCGCTCAACATGCTGTCGCTTTGCACGGCAACCTCGCCCACCTGCCGTTCGGGGAGGTCGCGCCGTTCGCCCTCAGGGGTGCTGCCAAGGATGCGCACGCGGCAGTTGGGGATCGCTGTCCCACAGCAGAGCATCTCGGCGTGGGGTTCGTCGCCTTGCGCGGAAAGCGCCCGATTGCTTTCCATCAGGGCGGCGCGGCTGATGCGGTCAAGGCGCACGGGCGAGTCGATGCCCCCCTGTGTCACAGCGAAAGTATTTTCCGCCATTGCGTAACAGGTGGTCAGCGCCTCTGGACGCAGCCCATACGCCCGGTAGCGATTCAAAAAGAGGCGGTGGCTCTCTGCCCGCATTGGCTCGGAGCAGTTCACGAAAGCACGCATCGTCTGGAGGTCAACGCCAGCGAGGGCGTCGTCACGGATGCGCGTCGCCATGAAGTTATAGGCAAAGTTGGGCAGCCAGCAGAGCGTCCCCCGATGGCGGGTGATCGCCTGAAGCAAGATGCGCGGATCGCGCACCCAATGATGGGGCGACATGAGGATCAGCGGGATGCCCTGCACCAGCGGGAGGATGAATCCGGCGATCAGCCCCATATCGTGGTAAAGGGGCAGCCACGAGACGATCACATCGTCCGGGGTAAGGCGCAGCGTATCGCTGTAGGCGGCAAGGTGGTTCAGCACCGCATCATGGGCGAGGGCAACCCCCTTTTGCAGTCCCGTTGTGCCGCTCGAATGTTGCAGAAAGGCGATTTGGTCGGGGGCGGTGGCGGGGAGCGCGATGTCCGCGCCCGCTGTTGGGTGAAGGTCGCGCTCGCTGAGGATGGCGACGCCTGACCCCGCCATGAGCGCCGAAAGCGACTCGGCATAGGCGGGGGAGGCGATCACCGCCCGCGCCCCCGAATGGCTGACGAGTGCCTTCACCCGCTCGAAATAGAGCGCCGCATCGAGTTTGTCGGAGAGGAAGGGGAACATGGAGGGAATCGCGCCGATGCGCAGCGCCCCCCAAAAGGCGTAGAGCAGCGGCTCGCCATGATCGATAACGAGGATGACAAGATCGCGCTGCCCAATGCCCACCGCCCGCAGCGCCGCCGCATAGCGCCCCGCGCCCTCCCAAAAGGCGGCATAGCTCAGGGTGGTTTCCGCCGCCCCGCCAGAGGGAATCAGGGTGACAGCGGCTGCCGAGGGACGTTCGGCGGCGTGGCGGGCAAGCCGCTCGGTGAGCGTTTTCGCCTCGGCGCGGTTCGCCCGTGTCAGAAGGTGGGTACTCAAAAGGTGGTTAGTGGGTGCGGTTGGCTTCAACATACTCTGCCATTTGCTTGAGCGTATCCATCGATTCCACCGTCATATCAATGTCGGCGGGGCGAAACCCGAATTGTTCTTCAATGAACAACTGCACCTCAACGAGGGCGAAGGAATCAATATAGCCGCCTTTGATCAGGGAGTCGGTGTCATTCAATTTGAGTTTAGGGTTGCGGATCAGCCGGTTGAGGATGAATTCCTTCAATGTGTCCCGCGTTGTGTCGTAGGTTGTCATAGCCTCTGAACTTTCTTCAATTGCTTTGTAGGGACGCCCCCCGCGCCCTCGCCGCCTGTGATCGCCCGCCGCTAAAGCAGCGGGCTGAGATTGACCACCCCTTCGGGGCTTGAAGGCAAATGCCGCACGGTGTATTCCGTGTTAAGCCCCAACGGGGTGATTATGTCTAGCGCGGGCGTTTTAACCCCGCGCCCTCGCCGCCTGTGATCGCCCGCCGCTAAAGCAGCGGGCTGAAAGCAGCCACCCCTTCGGGGCTTGAAAACCCCATTCACAGCATCCCCATAGGGGCAATGCATTGCGCCCAATGCGCGTTAAAATTCAGGGTGCATTTTAAACTACCACCAAAAGAGATCAAAAAGAGAACAAACTGATGAGAAAATTCCTACCACACACCCTCGCCGTGATGATCGTGATCATCGCCCTGAGCGCCGCGGCTCTGCCAAGCGCCGCCCTGCCCACCCGCGCCGAAACGCCAGAAAAGGTCATCATGGGCTACTTCCCCGAATGGAAGGTGAACGGCTATCCGGTGGAACGCATCCCCGCCGCGCACCTGACGCACATCCTCTATGCTTTTGGGAACATCAGTCCGGCGGGGACATGTTCGCTCTTTCAGACGCCCTACCTTGTCACCGTAAATCTGGAAAAACTGAAGGCGTTGAAGGAACAATACCCCCATTTGAAGGTGTTGATCTCGCTGGGGGGCTGGTCGGGATCGTCCAACTTTTCGCGGGGGGTGCGGACGGAAAAATCACGGGAGCGGATGGTCACCTCGTGTATTGAGATGTGGATCAAAGGGGGGACAGTGAAAGTCCCCGGCGTGATCGACGGCATTGATGTCGATTGGGAGTTTCCCGGCGTGGCGGGCATGACAAACAACTTCAGCCCCGACGACAAGGCAAATTTCGTCGCCGTGATGGAGTTGTTCCGCGCCGCGCTGGACGAACAGGGTAAGATCGACGGGCGCTATTACTCGCTCTCGGCGGCGCTTAGCCCGAACCCCTCGGCGGTGGCGGCGGGGCTTGATCTCCCCGCGCTGGCAAAGGTGATGGATTACTTCAATATCATGACCTACGATTTTCATGGCGGGTGGTCGAAAACGACGAACTTCCACAACGGACTTTACGCCGTAAGCGACGATCCGGCGGGCGAGAGCGGCGCGACGGCAAACGTTGATTCCGCTGTTCAGCGCTATATTGAAGGGGGCGTCCCGCCGGAAAAGATCGTCGTCGGTATGCCGTTTTATGGGCGCGGCTGGACGGGCGTTGAGCCGGGCGCGGCGGGCGATGGCTTGTTCCAACCGGTGACGGGCGCGTTGGAGATTGGCTATCGGGGGATTCTGGAGCAGTACACCGAAGGCTACACCGTGTTTCGCCATCCGCAGGCGCGTGTTCCGTATGTCTACAGCGCGGCGACGAAAACCTTCATCGCCTATGACGATCCCGAATCGATCCAAGAGAAGGCACAGTACATCCTTGATCGGGGGTTGGCGGGCGGCATGTTTTGGGAACTGAGCCAAGACACAACAGACGCCCTCTTATCGGGGACGTTGTGCCGCGCCTTGCGCGGGACGTGCGAGTAGGGTGGTCGCCCGATGGTTTAGCGGCGGGCGCCCCAGGGGCGCCCCTACGAGGGGTGCGGGCGAATGAGGATCACAGCACATGCGGTTCACGCTCTATGCGGCAAATGCCCACCTGATCAACGAACTGAACGACGCCGGATCGATCCGCGATATTCTGCACAACGGCTACGATGTTGTTCATGCCTCCTTGCCCGGCGGGGAGCGCGTTGCCTTTCACTTCATCGAGCGCGATATTGATGTCGCCCTCATCGCTGCCACGCTGCGCGAAAACGCCGCCAAAGAAACCTATACCCTGTTCATCTTATGGGGGGCAATGCTGCTCCCCGAACACGGCGAGCATTACCCCCCTTACGACTGGATGTTGGCGCTGCTGACGCTCTACGACGATAAAATCTATGGCTTTGAGGCAGAAGGGGAGCGGGCTTGGATTTACCCCGTTCACTTCCACCCACAGGCGACGGGGATTCACCGCCTGATTGAGTATGGCGAGACGGTCAACTTTGCCCATCTGGGCGTGGAGGTGATTCAGACGGTGGATGGCGTCCTGAACGGGCGCTGGCATATTGCCGATTTTGAAGATCGTCCCGCCGCCCGCCAGCGCAAAGGGCGCGATTCCAGCGGGGAGACCACCCGCCAGCGCGTCTATGCCGTCTATCGCAGCCCCTTACGGGCGCAGTTTGACGTTCTCGGCGTCAGCCTTGATGCCGACCTCGCCACAATTCGCCAAGCCTACCGAGCGTTGGCGCGGGAATTTCACCCCGATCTCAACCCCGACCCCGCCGCCGCCGAACGGATGAAACGGATCAACGCCGCTTATGGGCTGATTATGACCGTCTTAGAGGGCGAGGCAGCGAACCAGAATGACGACCCTGCCTAATGGTGATCAACCCTAGCCCGATGGGTTGGCGGCGGTTGGAAACGGACGCCCCAGGGGTCGCCCCTACGGGTTGCGGGGTGCGGTCTTTCCCTGTTTTCAGCCCCGTCTTTGAGGGCGGGGCAGTCTTAGATCGTGGGAATCAGCCCCATCAGCACCCGCGCTAGTTTCGTCGGGCTGTGCCGCCAGGGGCGGTTGGGATCAGCGAGGTCAACCTCAATCAGGCGGTAGCGTTCCCGAATCGGATCGTGGGGGTGCGCCAAGGGAACGTACTTTGTCCGTTCGCCCGCGTTCAATTGTGGGGTGGCGTTATTCGCCAAAATGATATCGATCACCCCCTTGCCAATGTGATGCTCCAGCGCCGCCACGTGGTCGGCAACGCCGTACCCGCCTGTCTCGCCCTGTTGGGTGGCAATGTTGCACACGTAAACACACAGCGCTGAGGAGGCGCGGATTGCCTCTGGCATCCCCTCAACAAGCAAGTTGGGGAGGATGCTGGTGTAGAGGCTGCCGGGACCGATCACGACGAGATCGGCGTTCAGAATGGCGCGGATGGTGTCTGGGTAGGGGCGGGGGTGTTCCGGCTCAAGGTAAACACGCTCTACCCGTCCGCCCGCTTCGGGGATGTTCGATTCGCCTTCTACCCGCCGCAGCCCGCGTTCATCGCGCACCTCGGCACAGAGCTTCACATCGCTCAGCGTCGCGGGCAGCACGCGCCCGGTGATGTTCAAGACCTTGCCCGCCTCAATGATCGCCTGATCCATGCTGCCGGTAATGTCCGCCATTGCCGTCAGCAGCAGATTGCCAAAGCTGTGACCCGCCAAGCCGCCGCCGTTCTCAAAGCGGTATTGGAACAACTGGGTAACAAGGTGTTCATCATCGGCAAGGGCGGCAATGTTGTTGCGAATATCGCCGGGCGGCAGCACCCCCATCTCCCGCCGCAGCTTGCCCGAACTGCCGCCATCATCAGCAACGGTGACAATGGCTGTCAGGTTCAGGGTATAGGGTTTCATCGCCCGCAGCACAGCGGGCAGCCCCGTCCCCCCCCCAATGGCGACGACCCGCGCCCCGCGTTGGCGGCGGTAATAGGCTTCCACCGTGTTCACGAAGGAATCGGCATCGCGTTTGACAAACGGGGCAAGGATTGAACGGTTCAATTTGTAAAAGGCAAGGAGGATCACCCCCACGCCGAGGATCAGCCCCACGAGGATGCGCGGGGTGGGCAGCAAAAACCGCAGGGTGACGAGGTGCAGCAAGGGCGAAAGCGTCCCGCCGTCGGCGTTTTGGCGCAGGAATTCGGCAATGGCAATGCCGCACACGGCAATCCCCGCCATTAGCAAGAGCGCCCACCGCTTGACGCCGATTCCCGGCGTCAGCCAGGTGCGCATCAGCCGCGCCCCGCGCCGCACCGTTTGGACGGTCTGCGTTTGGCGGGGGAGGGTCTGCGCGGCGCTCCCTTTCGCCTTCAGAGGGAGGTCTGAGTTTGCCATGACTCACTTCGTTCCAATCGTGCGTGCCACCTTCAGTTGCTTCAAAAAGACGGGCAAAAATTCCACAAACCCTTCGGGATATTTTCTGATCTCGTCCTGATAGCGGCGCATCAGCGTGACCACTGCGGGCAGGGAGGTGAACCCTTCGACCTTGCCCATCTGTTGGACATAGCTGCGTGCTTCTAAGGCGCTGACCGAATCTTCAAGGAACATGGCGGTGGTTGCCGCCCGGAACATGGCGATAAATTGATCGCGCCAGCCGCCGTGTGCGTTCAGGAATTTTTCTTCTAGGGGGAGCGGCTTATCGGTCAGCGGGGTGACTTCTGCCTCGTGCTGGCGGAGGTAATGATCGAGGATCATCCCCCCATACTCGCCAATGGCGGCGCGGTAGGCAAGCGCCGGATCGTCCTTATAGGGCCACGGCGGGCTATCGCCCCACGCCATCGGCGGCGGCATGATCACCACCAACTGCCCGCCCAAACGCAGGCTAAGTGTCTGATCGGATGGGTAGGTGATGTTCGGCATAAAGACGAACTGTTCAACCACCGTCCCCAAATAGGGCTTGAAGAAGGCGTAGAGGTCGATATTGGCGAATGCCTCGCGCAGGTGGCGCAGCGGCGGCTCCCACGCCCCATCTTCATCCACCCACCATTTTGCCAAGCCCGCCACCTCGTAAAATTTGGCAAGGTGTTCGTTCCAGCGCGGCGGTACCCAGCGCGGCGGCTCGTCATCGATTTGGAAAGTCGGCAGCGCCAGGCGAAGGGCATAGTTCATGATCGATGCCAGCGGAATCCCTTGCGTTAGAAGGACTTGCATGGCATGGACAGCCGGATGGTGGGAATATTCCGCTACCAAGCGCTTCGTCCCCCGTGCGTGGGGGTGTGTCCCGTGTTTGCGCCGCTCTTGGGATTTTTCTGGGTAATCTGTAGCGGCAAGCACCGCTGAGAGCAAACGCACCCGATCATCAATCCGAACGTTGATTGGTCGTCCTTTTGGTGTGGTCGTCCCGTCCACAGCCCGCCCCCTTCACCTGATGGCATGATAGGAATGATGCGACAATTTCTTTTACCATTGTACCTGATAGTGCAGTACCCTCGCTGGTTGAACGGCAACCAGCCCTCTTACAAGAAGGACGGGCGTAGGTTCATTTACCCCTTAATCACCGCAGCATATCCCATCGATAAGTCTAACGTGATGAGCAGGGCTGTCAACCACTAAGGGATCACTTTCCATGAAAAATGCTGTAGGGCGGGGTGAGTGCCAATGACTCGTTATGATGGGATTGTGATCGGCTCAGGACCAAACGGCTTGGCAGCGGCGATCACCCTTGCCCAAGCGGGCTGGCGCGTACTGCTGATCGAAGGGAAAGCGACGCTTGGCGGCGGGCTGCGCACGCTGGAACTGACACGCCCCGGCTTTCGCCATGACATGTGTTCCGCCGTCCACCCTTTGGCGCTCATCTCGCCGTTTTTTCGCGCCTTAACGCTGCCCATCCCCTGGCTTTACCCCTCGGCAGAGCTTGCCCATCCCCTGGATGATGCCCCTGCCGTCTTGGTGGAGCGCTCCCTTGAGGCGACGGCAGCAGGCTTAGGATCAGCGCTGGACGCAAGGCGCTACCGTCAGGTGTTTGCCCCGTTGGTCGATGGGGCGGAAGCCCTCATCGATCAGTTCCTTGCCCCGCTGCACTTCCCGCGCCATCCGTTTCGTTCGGGCTATTTTGGGGCGTTGGCGCTGCTCTCGGCGCGGCGTTTGGCGCGGACTGCCTTTGAGGGCGAACGGGCGCGGGCGCTCTTTGGCGGCATGGCGGCACATGGGCTAATCCCTTTAACACATCCAACGACGGCGGCATTTGGGCTGCTCCTCACCACGCTGGCACACGCCGTTGGCTGGGCGCTGCCACGCGGCGGCTCGCAGACGATTGCCGATGCCCTTGCCGCCCATTTGCGGGCGCTTGGCGGCGAGATCGTCACCGATCTGCCGATCACCGCGATGCGCGATCTGCCCCCTGCCCGCGCCTATTTTTTTGATGTTGCCCCGCGTAACCTGCTGCGCATCGTTGGAGATCGTTTTCCCCCGCGCTACCGCCGCCAGTTGGATGCTTTTCGCTATGGGGCGGGCGTGTTCAAGATCGATTACGCCCTCTCAGAGCCAATCCCCTGGCGCGATCCCGCCATCTGGCGGGCGGCAACCGTCCACCTCGGCGGAACATTGGCGGAACTATGCGACAGCGAACGCGCCATGAGGGAGGGGCGGCACGCCGAACGCCCCTATACGCTGCTTGTCCAGCCCACTCTGTTTGATGCGAGCCGCATCCCGCCGGAGTATGCGGGGGCGCATATCGCGTGGGCATATTGCCATGTGCCGCATGGCTCAACCACCGATATGACTGCCGCCATCGAGCGGCAATTTGAACGCTTTGCGCCGGGCTTTCGCCACTGCATCACGGCGCGGGTGACGCACCACACCGCTGCGTTGGAGGCATACAACCCGAATTACATCGGCGGTGATATCAACGCTGGCGTCCAAGATTGGCGGCAGCTTTACACCCGCCCAGTTCTGCGCTGGTCGCCCTACACCACGCCCGATCCGGCGATTTACCTGTGTTCCTCATCAACGCCGCCCGGTGGGGGCGTGCATGGGCTGTGCGGCTGCCACGCGGCACGGGCGGCGCTCCATCGCTTAGGAGGAAAGGGGGGGATTTAAAAACTTCGTTTTGTATCTCCCTAGCCTTGCGCTATACTCCCTAACGTTCCCGCCCATGAGAAAGCATCACGGTAGGCTTTGGCAACACGCACACTCCTCGGCAAGTATGAATTGATCGAACGCCTCGGACGCGGTGGTATGGCGGAGGTGTTCAAATCCTACCAAGCGCGGCTGGATCGTATGGTAGCGATCAAGCTCCTCCACCCCTTCCTTGCCGACGACAGCGAATTCAAAGAACGCTTCACCCGCGAGGCGCAGAATGTCGCCCGTCTGCGCCACCCGAACATTGTCCAAGTTTACGACTTTGACTTTGACCCGGAGACGGAAAGTTTCTTCATGGTCATGGAACTCCTTGAAGGGGGGACGCTCAAGGATCACATTGCGAAGGCAGAGGGCAGCAAACTCCCCATTGAGGAAACCCTGCGCATCGTTCGCAAGGCGGTGGAAGCGCTTGCCTATGCCCACACGCGGGGGATGATTCACCGTGACCTGAAGCCCGCCAACCTGATGTTGGAAAAAGATGGGCGCGTTGTCCTCACCGATTTCGGCATTGCCAAAATCGTCACCGGCAATCAGTTCACCGCCAGCGGCGGGATGGTGGGGACGCCCGCCTACATGGCGCCCGAACAGGGCTTGGGCGATATTGGCGACGAACGTTCCGACCTCTACAGCGTCGGGATCATGCTCTACCAAATGGCGACGGGCAAGCTCCCCTATGACGCCGAAACGCCCGTTGCCACCATTCTCAAACACCTTAACGAGCCGATCCCCGATATTACGCAGATCGCCCCTGCCCTGCCGGAATCGGTGGTGACGCTCATCCTACGGGCGATGGCGAAAGACCCCGATGATCGTTACCAAAGCGCCAACGAGATGCTGGCGGCGTTGGATGCGGTGATCAATGGACAGCCGCTGCCCCCCATTGGGGCGACGAAAAACCTTGAAACGCCCGCCATCGCCCCCCGCGATACCTCCCCCAAGCGCCCCACGAATGGCGGCGCGGCGGGCGCTCCACCAGCGGGGACTTCCGGTGGGGATACGGTGGTGCTTCCCAACGAGGGCAATTACCAAACTCAACGCATCGTCATGCCGACGGAACTGGGGCGGCGCGGTGGTTTTTGGATCGGTATTTTTGCTGGTATCGCCGTGATCGCCGTCATTGGGGCAAGCCTTGCCACCGGACGTATTTTCGGTATTGGTCCGGTCTTTTTGCCTTCCCCAACGGCAACCCCTACCGCAACGGCGACGATCACCCCAACGAACACGGCGACGGCAACGGATACGATCACCCCGACGCCCACCGCAACAGCGACGATCACCCCCACCGACACGCCGACGATCACGCCGACACCGACGGACACGCCGACGATCACCCTGACGGCTTCGCGAACGCCGACGAATACGATCACGCCTTCGCCCACGCAGACCTATACCGCCACCCATACGCCATCGCGGACGCCCACCGAGACGCCGACGAACACGCCGACCTTCACGCCGACGAATACGAACACGCCGACGAACACCCCCACGCCCACCCTTGATCTGACGGCGACGGTAGGGGCGGCGACGGCGCTGGCACAGGCGCGGACAGCAACCGTCGTCCAACTGACGCTGGAGGCGTTCTTCCTCACACAGCAGGCAGGGACGACGCCCACCCCCAATTACACGGCGACGGCGCGGCTCTGCGAGCGCGAATATTTGCTAGAGAAGCCGAGACGCCCCAATCCGGCGAATCCCGATGATCCGATCAAGATCGACCTTCAAAATGAATTCGAGCGCGAGATCGTGATCAAAAACCTCAGCACCTGCGATTGGCTGCCCGGAACGGCGCTCTATTACAGATCGGGCGAACGCTTCAGCGCCCCCCGCAAAATCGAAATGACGAACACCGTCCCCGTGAAACCGGGCGAGCTTGCCCGCTTCATCTTCCGCGGACGGACGCCCTCGCCGGGCGGCTTGTTGGCGGGGTTGTGGGAATTGAAAACAGAAGGCGGCGTCTTGATCGACCCGCCCGTTGAAATCGCCTTCTATATTTATCAGTAGGGACGCCCCCTGGGGCGTCCGCTTGCACCCGCCGCACCCCGTCGCCCGCCGCTAAAGCAGCGGGCTAAGGTTAACCGCCCCGCCCTTTAGGACGGGGCTTGGAAACCCTCACCCCCTAGCCCCCTCTCCCACAAGGAGAGAGGGGGAATCCATGCGTCGCACCCATCTTGCGTCTTAAGCCCCAACGGGGTGATTAATCCTAGCGCGGGCGTTTTAACCCCGCGCCATGTGTCTCCCACCCCCGCAAAGGAAAAAACAGGGCGTTTTCGGGGGGTATTTCGCAAGTCCCTCTCCGACATACCGTTTTATAGAGCGCTGATCGTCGGGTAGACATACTCTTTCTTGAAGGGACTTTCCTTGAATTTACCCATCCCCTGTGCATGGAGCGGCTTTCGCAACTCCCGCCGAAAGCCCGTCGCAACTCGGCGGGTTTTTTTGACAGGGATCGACTTTCGAAAATCGGGACAAATTGCTTGACATTTTTGGAATAGGGTGTATGATGATCGCTATCGAGGAACGCCCAAATTTGAACGAAAATGATCCCAAAGGTCATTTTGCACCCCGTGAGGCGTTTGAATGAGGGGCGGTTGCAACCACATCCAGCCCGTTGAGGGTACTGAAACATCCCGCAGGTTGTGGGCATGGGTGAGGATTGCCTGTTGCAACCACATCCAGCCCGTTGAGGGTACTGAAACACCTCCAGCGCCACCTCAAGCGCCACGCGGGCTGCGAGTTGCAACCACATCCAGCCCGTTGAGGGTACTGAAACCTCTACCTTCTGCCGTTCATACTCTGTTTTCATTTGTTGCAACCACATCCAGCCCGTTGAGGGTACTGAAACGAAAGGTCGGCATCACTTAGGTCTGTGCCTCGCAGGGTTGCAACCACATCCAGCCCGTTGAGGGTACTGAAACTGATGCGCGTAGCGGCGGGCGAGACCCTCTACCGGTTGCAACCACATCCAGCCCGTTGAGGGTACTGAAACGGATATCGGGGCGGCTGTCGGCAATCGCTAACTCCGAGTTGCAACCACATCCAGCCCGTTGAGGGTACTGAAACAGCAGCTCGCGCTTAGCACCCCGTCCGATACGCTTCGTTGCAACCACATCCAGCCCGTTGAGGGTACTGAAACAGTGTTCTCAACGGTAATCTGTCGCAAGCCGTAATGTTGCAACCACATCCAGCCCGTTGAGGGTACTGAAACCGCGTATCTGAAACGCGAGCGCGGACACTGGTACTGTTGCAACCACATCCAGCCCGTTGAGGGTACTGAAACAACTAAAAGAAGCACTAATCGGGCAGCACCTGAGTTGCAACCACATCCAGCCCGTTGAGGGTACTGAAACCCCCGCTCATTCAAACGGTACACGCGGATGTAAGTTGCAACCACATCCAGCCCGTTGAGGGTACTGAAACAGCGTAATGACTTGGATGAGGTTACCGACATTAATCGGTTGCAACCACATCCAGCCCGTTGAGGGTACTGAAACGCTTTCAGAATTTCTGGCAGAAGTCTCACACTGTCGGTTGCAACCACATCCAGCCCGTTGAGGGTACTGAAACGTCTGCGATGAGGTCTTTAACACTCATATCGATGAGGTTGCAACCACATCCAGCCCGTTGAGGGTACTGAAACTGGGAGGGGGGGAGGCGTGCGCCCGCTTGCATCTGCCGCACCCCGACGCCCGCCGCTAAAGCAGCGGGCTAAGGCTGACCACCCCGCCCTTTAGGGGCGGGGCTGAAAACAGGGAAAGGCAATTCCCCCCGCGTCCGTGTTAAGCCCCAACGGGGTGATTAGTCCTAGCGCGGGTGTTTTAACCCCGCGCCTTGTGTTTCCCCCCGCCCCGTCCACCCATGATCGCCCGCCGCTAAAGCAGCGGGCTAAGGCTGACCACCCCGCCCTTTAGGGCGGGGCTGAAAACAGAGAAAGGCAATTCCCCCCGCGTCCGTGTTAAGCCCCAACGGGGTGATTAGTCCTAGCGCGGGTGTTTTAACCCCGCGCCTTGTGTTTCCCCCCGCCCCGTCCACCCATGATCGCCCGCCGCTAAAGCAGCGGGCTAAGGCTGACCACCCCGCCCTTTAGGGCGGGGCTGAAAACAGAGAAAGGCAATTCCCCCCGCGTCCGTGTTAAGCCCCAACGGGGCGGTTATTCCTAGCGCGGGTGTTTTAACCCCGCGCCCCCCTACGGGGCTTGAAGGCAAAGGCGCATCCTGTATTCTGGTTTAAGCCCCAACGGGGCGGTTATTCCTAGCGCGGGTGTTTTAACCCCGCGCCTCGTCGCCTCCCCTCCCACAGGGTATAGGATAATTCATTTAGGCGGTGTGGCGAGGGGCGTCCGCGTTAAGAGGTCTTTGGTCACCAGATGAAAAAAAGTCGCTTTCAAGGAGCGTGAAAAGGCGGTTGCCGTCAGACTTTCTTCTGTTGGACCCACCGTTGGCAGAAAGGTGATCGCGGGGAGGCGCTCTAGCTGATCGGCAATGAGAACGCCCGCCGAAATGCCGAAGATCACCCCGAAAAGAACAATGGCGACAGCGATTAACCCTGTTCGTAGGATGAAGTGGGCGGGGGAAGAGTGCGGCGCGAGAGGGCGCATGGGTGTCGTCGTGATCCGGTCATCCATCTTGCTAGGCGGCTCAGACATCTTGCAAAAGGTTGTATTGTAAGGCGATGCTCACCGCCGCTGCCCGTGTGTTGACCCCAAACTTGGTGAAGATGTTCTCCAAATGTGCCTTCACCGTGCGTTCGCTGATCCCTAAATCAAAGGCAATCGCTTTGCTGCTGACCCCCTTTGCCACCTGCTGAAGCACCTCAATTTCGCGGCTGGTGAGGGCAAAGGGGGTTTCTTCTTCGCTGTGGTTGGGCGCCGCTTGTTTGCTAGAGGACGCCATATAGTCCATCAGGCGTTTTGTCGTCTCTGGACTCAAGAGGGTTTCGCCCCGTAAGGCGGCATCAATCGTGTTCAGGAGCGTCTCGCGTCCGGTGTCTTTCAGCAGATAGCCCTGAGCGCCAAGCTGCAACCCCTGTACCATCAACGAATCTTCGTTGTAGGTCGTCAGGATCACAATGGCAATGTCGTGCCACTGTGCCTTGATCAATTGGATCGCCTCCAAACCATCCATGCCGGGCATTCGCAAATCCATCAAGATCAAATCAGGGCGATGTTGTTCGGTCAGCATGACGGCTTCCTTGCCGTTGAGCGCCTCACCAACAATCTCAAAGCGCCCTGTCGCTTCCAAGATCAGGCGCAGCCCCTCCCGCACAACGAAATGATCGTCGGCAATAATCAGACGCACCTTGTCTGGGTGAGTTGGTTGACCAGTCATTCGTTTAAACTACCTTCAGGCTCAGATCAATCATCGTCCCAATACCGAGTTTACTGTAAATTTCAAAAATTCCGCCAAGCAGCCGCGCCCGCTCACGCATCCCCAAAAGCCCATAATGCCCAATCTTCTGGGCAGCCATATCGACATCAAAGCCCACCCCATCATCACTTAACTGGATGTGCAGCATATCCTCGTTTTGGGAGACGGTAAGGGATACATGCGTGGCGTGGGCGTGGCGGGCGATGTTCGATAACCCCTCGCTAATACAGCGCAGAACATGCTCGCCTATCTCGTAAGGGACAAAAAAGCTCGGCGGCAAATCAAGCGTGTAGGTAATGCTGGTGGCTTCGGCAAAGCGCTTAATCTCGTGTTCGATCATCTCCAAGAGCGAGAGGCGCTCCGGCGTCTGTTGGCGGAGATCGTCAATGGCACGGCGCGAGTCTGCCAGCGCGGATCGCGCCCGCTTTTTCACTTGGGTGGCAATGCTCACCGCTTTGGGAACATCCCCGATTTCTACATAGGCTTCCAACGCCTCTAGTTGGAGGATCGTCCCCGTCAGCCCTTGCGAGAGGGTATCGTGCAGTTCCCGCGCCATCCGCGCCCGCTCGCTGGTGAGGGTCAATTTCTCAATTTGAACGGCATACTCCGTTAACCGCCGGTGGGCGCTTTCTAACTCGGTGAGCATGGCGCTTATCTGCCGCCGCCCGCGCACTTGGAGCAAGAGCGCACTCACATAAGGCGCTTGCCCGATGAACCACCACACCGACCACCACGAGATGGTGACGACCAGCCTATCGGCATAGGCAACACCAAAACTGATATAGCCCTGCACAATATCGAAGCCAAACATGATCGCAGCGGCGAGGACGGCAAACCAGAGCGTCTTTGTATAGAGGAGCATTTCCCCCAGAAGGGGGAGGTAAAGCCACTCGCGCAGTTGACCAGAGCGCCCAACCATGCTGAGCGTGTAGATGAGGACGCTTTGAACAATGAGATAGGCGATGACTGCCAGTGGGTTGTGACTCAGCCGGCGGGCGACGACATGCAAGCCAAAGTGAACGCCGAACAGGGCGGCAAAGAGGATCACCTGATCCGGCTGCCAGCCTTTAGACTCCCAATAAAGAAGGCGTTCGCCCAAGAGAAACCAGAAAAACTGAACAGCGACACTGATCAGGATAATCCGATGAAATAAGGTTGTTTCAGGCAGCCGTTTTTGTTTGAGAGACATTGCCGATCATCTGCGCTCCACTACGTTGCCCCATTGTACATACATTGGAAAGAGGGGTCACTTGTCCGTTCGGACATTGTACGAACGACTCGCTACACCTGATCGAAGGGACGATTCCGTATCCCTTTCTTTACCGTTACCATGTGGACATCGTTTCGGTTCTGCACATTCAAGGGAGATAAACACATGAACTCGCGTCTTCGGATTGTCCTTATTGTGGTGGTGGTGGTGGGTGGCGCTGCGCTTTTGGGCGTTGGTGCGCTGATGCTCAAGGCGGATCAGGATGCGGCTGTCGCCAAATTTGGGGAAGCCGTGATCAATCTCTGCAAAGGGGACATGACGGCAACGGTGAGCGGGCGTCTGCCAGAAAACGCCAAACTCGTTTTCATTGACGCAAACTCAGCAACGGTGGAAGGCTCTTACCAACCGAAGTTGTCCACAGCCTCTGCCGCTACCAGCAAGGACGATGTGACGCATGTGGCTTGCGTGAAGAAGGTCGATGCGCTCCATAACGTGTTGGAATATGGGGCAACGGGTAAGTACAAGTGCCGTCAATATGCGCGGAATCTGGAGATCGGCATCTTTGACGCCAAGACGAACCAGCAGATCGCCTTCTACACGGTCAAGGGGAACACCCCTCCGACTTGCCCGGACAAGACGGACAAGAGTCTGACCAAGTATGGGACACCGCCGGAAGCGGCAGAGGTGTTCCGCGCCATCGGAATTTAGCCCAACATCTTTCCGGTTACGCACAGGAGGAGCGCTCAGATGGGCGCTCTTTTTCGTTTCTGCCCTCCCCCACACCCTCGTAGGGGCGCAATGCCTTGCGCCCATCACCGTGCGTGACGCCCATCCCTAACCCATCGGGCTGCGATTGACCACTCCCACGGGGCTTGAGAGGCAACACGGTGCATGACGCATCCTTTTTAAGCCCCAACGGGGCGGTTAGTCCTAGCGCGGGCGTTTTAACCCCGCGCCATTCCCCGTCTCCCCTCCAGACAACCGCCCGCCGCTAAAGCAGCGGGCTAGGATTAACCACCCCTATGGGGCTTGGAAACCAACCGCCGCGCATCTGGTTTGCCCCCCTTCCCTGTGGACGGGGAAAGGGGCGGGGGGATAGGGGTTCTTCCTCGCCCCGCCTCTGCGTTACACTCTGGTTTTCCTATTGGGGAGTGCCTCTCTATGCAGCCTTCTGCCACCTTCGCCGAATATCGAATCATCGTCTTGGTCAGTCTCAAATGGATACTGTTGGGGGTGTTGGTCGGTCTTTTTGCCGGAGTTGCTTCGGCAGTCTTTCTTGTCGGGTTGGAGTGGGCGACGGCGACGCGCCTAGCCAATCCCACGCTCTTAGTGCTGCTGCCCTTGGCTGGTTTTGCCGTTGGGTGGGTCTATCATCGTTTGGGGGGCGCTGCCGGGCGGGGGAGCAACCTTGTCATTGAGGAAGCCCGCGCCACCCGCGCCCGCATCCCGCTCCGCATGACGCCGTTGGTCTTGGTTGGCTCTGTCGTTGGGCATCTGTTTGGGGCGTCCATTGGGCGGGAAGGTTCGGCGGTGCAGATGGGCGCAAGTCTGGCGGATACGCTCCGGCGCGTCCTTCGCCTTCGCCATCGAGATCGGCGCTTGATGATCATGGCGGGCATCAGCGGCGGCTTTGGGGCGGTCTTTGGGACGCCCATCGCCGCGTTTTTGTTTGGGATGGAGGTGCAGTCCGCCGGGCGGATTCGCTACGATGGGCTTGTGCCGTGCTTCGCCGCCGCCTTCGCCGGCGATTGGATCGTCCGCAGGCTAGGGATTCATGACGCGCATATCTCCCATCTGCCTGACCTCTCCGTAGACCCCATTTTAGGTGTGAAGATCAGCCTTGCGGCAATCGCCTTTGGGGTTATGGCGCTTGCCTTCATCGAATTCACCCACGCCGTGAAACACCTTGCCAAACGGATCGCCTATCCACCGCTGCGCCCCTTTCTGGGCGGGGTCGTGATCCTTGCCCTGACGGGCATCCTCGGCACGAACGATTACTTGGGGCTAGGCTCGCCACTCATCGCCGCTGCCTTAAACGGTACAGGAGTCCCGACCCTCGCCTTCTTTTGGAAGATGATCTTCACTGGCATCTGCTTGGGGATGGGCTTTGTCGGTGGGGAGGTGACGCCGCTCTTTTTCATGGGGGCAACGCTTGGCTCTGTGCTTGGGAAGCCACTCGGCATTGAGCCGACCCTCTTAGCGGCGGTGGGCTTTGTGGCGGTGTTTGCGGCTGCCAGCAATACCCCGCTTGCCACGGCGATCATGGGGGTGGAGCTTTTCGGCGGCGGGGCGATTCTTTACCTCTTTCTGGGGACGCTGATCAGCTACCTGACCGTCGGGCATCGGGGGATTTATGGGTCACAGATGGTCGCCGTCACAAAGGCATATGGCGTGCCAATTCGCAGCGAATCAACCCTTGAAGAAGTCCAACACAAACGACAGGAACAGGCGAACGGATCGGTTTTCGCTCGCCTGCTCTCGGTAGGGTTGTTTTCCCTAAGACGACCACGCACTCCAGACGAACAACCAGAGGACGATCAAGCCAATGACGGCAATGGCGGCTAGACCCGCCAGAAGCAGCGTCGCCATCTCCAACCGTGCGGGCGGGGGGATGTATTGGTAGCTGTAACTTTGGCTATAGCTCTGCAAGAGATCGCTGCGCGTGCCGCTCGTCCCGCTGACGGGCTGGTTTTGTCCCGGATTCGGTGTGTAGGTGGGAATGGGCATCACCCCTTGCGGCGGCGGGGTATAGGCGGGCGGCGGCTGAAAAGTCTGGTTGCCCAGACTGCCAAAGCCACCGCTCACCGGACGCGAGGGGTCGGGCGGGGTATAGCTCCCCCCCTGACTGATCGTTGGCGCTTGCGGCGTGCCCGGCGCCCCGCCGGGCTGGTAAGGTTGGGCGTAGGGCTGCGGCGTCGATTGAATGGGCGCGACAGGCGGCAAAAAGACAGGTTTCGCCGCCCCGCTGCTTGGGTCGGGCGGCGGCTGCGGGCTGCTCTTATCGGGCATGATCACGTTTGGCGCAGCGCGTGTGCCAACAGGTTTGGGGGCTGCCTGTGTTGGCGGTTTGGGGGGCGTTGCCGATGATCCCATCCCTTCGGTGACAATCTGCGCCAAGATGCGCCCCAATTGGTCGGCGTTGCGGTAGCGCTGTTCTGGCTCTTTGGACATCACCTTGTGAACAAGCCAATCCAAGCGCTGCGGGATACTCGGATTCACATCGCGCACATGGGGAATCTGTTCCTTCACATGGGCAAGGGCGAGTTCCTCGCCAGAATTGCCGCTGTAGGGGAGCTTTCCGGTGAGCATCTCGAACATAACGACGCCAATGGCATAGACATCGGAGGCGGGCGTTGGCGGCTCACCGCGTGCCTGTTCGGGAGCAAAGTAATGGGGACTCCCCCAAACGACATTCGTCCGTTGGCGCTCCCCTGCCTGTGTCTGGGAGATCGCTTGGGCAATGCCAAAATCGGTGATCTTCACCATGTCGCCGCTGGTCATCAGAATGTTTTGCGGCTTCACATCGGCGTGAACAAGTTCAGAGCGGTGGGCGTAGCCCAAACCGGCGCAAATTTGCACGGTGAGGTTCATCACGCGCTCAACAGAGAGCGGCGCGGCGGAGCGGACGATCTTTTTCAGGTCTTGCCCATCGATGAATTCCATGACCATGTAATAGGTGTTGCCGTCTTGTCCGACATCGTGCAAGGTGACGATGTTGGGGTGGGCAAGGTTGGCAACATTCCGCGCTTCTTGCCGAAAGCGAACAAGGAATTGGGGGTCGCTGGTCAGGCTAGGGCGTAGGATTTTGATCGCCACTGAACGGCTGAGGGCGAGATCGGTTGCCTTATAGACAACCGCCATCCCGCCCGATCCCTGTTGGGCGACGAGTTGATAACGTCCGTTTAAGATGGTTTCTTCGGCTGCCATGAGCGAGTTTCTCCCTGATCCTTGTTCATTGTACCCTTGTTTAGGGGTAATCGGGGCGGAAAATCAGCGCCCAATTTGTGGGGGTATATGGCGGCGGGCGGTTGTCTGGAGGGGATGCGGCGAATGGCGCGGGGAAACACATAGCGCGGGGTTAAAACGCCCGCGCTAAGAATAACCACCCCGTTGGAGCTTAAGACGGACGCGGGGGAATTGCCTTCAAGCCCCGTAGGGGTGGTCAGCCTTAGCCCGCTGCTTTAGCGGCGGGCGGTTGGGGGGCGTCCTTACATAGGTGTGGAGGGTGCGCTGGCTAGACGGGCAGTTTCTCCCGCAGCGCGTCCGCAATCCCTTGCGCCCAAGCATTGATCGACGCCCAATCCCGAAAATCACCAACCGGCGCACGCACCGTGCGGATGATCAAACGCTCTGCGAAATTCAGTTTCTCCAGATTGAGAACGCCATGGAAAAAGGCAATGGCGCGGGGCTGAATGGCTTCAATCGTTTGCCGCATAGTGTCTGGGTAGCGATAGCCCTTCATCAGTGTAGAGGCATCGCCCTCGCCCGTCGGTCCGCTGGAGAACAACCACACCGGTTTTTGGCTAAGAATCAGGCTGTGTTGTTCCAAAAGATGGGTCACTGGCTTTAACCACTGTCCGGCATAGACGCCGCTCCCGATAATGACGGCGCTGTAGGGCGCCACATCCTCGATCTCCTCGGCACGACGCACTTCCACAGGGAAGCCATCGGCATGGAGCATCGTCCCAATCCGTTCGGCAATCCCTGCTGTCCCCCCATATTTGCTGGCATAAGCAATAAGAATAGGTAGCATGATCGTTTTACTCCTTCACCATCTCCCATCTTTAGGGATACATCACCTAGGGAGGGAAGGGAAGTATCATTTGTCACCATATTCTTAGGAGGGTGGGGCAAATGGGAATAAAGGGAGTGGGCGACCACAGCGGGTCGCCCCTAGGGAACGGCGTGCAAGCGGAAGTACAGGACGAAAAGACGTGTGCGGAAAGCGCGGTAAGCGTCTCCCCCTGATCTCAGCCCCGTGCTTTAGCGCGGGGCTGCCAACGCGCACAATCGGTGCGGCTGATGTGCCACACGCCCCCTCACCGCCCAATGAGTTCCCGTGCCGCCCGCACCACCGCCTCGCTGGTAATGCCCAATTCCTTGTAGATTACTTCTTGCGGGGCAGACGCGCCAAAGCGATTCAGCGCCACAATCCGCCCTCGCTCGCCAATGTATTTGTGCCATCCCATAGGAACACCCGCCTCCACCGCGACGCGGGCGCTGACGCTTGGCGGGAGAACGGCATCACGGTACGCCTGATCTTGCTGATCGAACAGTTCCCAACTGGGCATACTGACCACCCGCGCCGCAATCCCTGCCGCGCTCAAGGTTTCGGCTGCCTCCATAGCGAGGGAAAGCTCTGACCCTGTTGCCAAGAGCAGCACCTCTGGCAGCCCATTGGGAGCATCCGCCTTGATGTATGCGCCACGCGCCACCGCCTCTAGGACGCCTTCCGGCGCATAGACGGGGAGTTTCTGGCGGCTAAAAACGAGGACAGTCGGCGTTTTCAGCGTCATTGCCGCCCGCCATGCGCCAACACTTTCATTGGCATCGCCCGGACGGATCACCGTCAGGTGGGGGATTGCCCGCAGCGCGGCAAGGTGTTCCACCGGCTGATGTGTCGGTCCATCTTCCCCAACGCCGATGCTGTCGTGGGTGAAGATGAAAATCGGCGCGATTTCCATCAGCGCGGCGAGGCGGATTGCCGGACGCATGTAATCGGAAAAAGTCATGAAGGTTGCCGTGTAGGGCTTGATGATTCCACCATGCAGGATCAACCCATTGGTGATCGATCCCATGGCGTGTTCCCGAATTCCATATTGCAGGTTGCGCGCTGCCCGATCCACGCCCGAAAACAGACGCGATTCCTTGATCTGCGTTTTGGTCGAACTGGAGAGATCAGCATCACCACCAATGAAGGTGGGGACACGTTTGGCAATCGCGTTGAGCGCATCCCCGTTGGCGTCACGGGTTGCCATCGGTTTCGTCCCGATGGGGTAAGTTGGCAGGCTGCTATCCCACCCCTCTGGCAGGCGTCCGGCAAAGGCATCCTCCCAGAGTGCCGCCATTTCGGGGTACTGCTGTGCATAGGCGGCAAACAGGCTGTTCCATTCTTGTTCGTGCCGCGCCCCTTGGTCAATCGCGCTGCGCATATGCTCCAAGACCTGACCGGGAATCAGAAATTCTGCCGCCGGGTCCCAGCCCAAAACGCGCTTTGTCAGTTTCACTTCCTCTGCGCCCAATGGTTCCCCGTGTGCTTTGAATGTCCCTGCCTTATTGGGGCTGCCAAAGCCGATAATCGTCCGCACGGCGATCAACGTTGGGCGGGATTCATTCGTCGTCGCCGTCTCAATAGCGTGGGCAATCGCCTCAATGTCGTTGCCATCTTCAATTTGGATGGTTTGCCAGCCATAAGCGTCAAAGCGCTTGAGAACATCCTCACTGAAGGCAGCGGCGGTGGGCGCGGAGAGCATGATCTGGTTGTCGTCATAGAGGACGATCAGCTTGCCCAGTTTGAGGTGTCCGGCAAGCGACGCCGCCTCCGACGCAATGCCTTCCATCAGATCGCCATCACTGGCAATCACATAGGTGAAGTGATCGATCAGCGGGAAATCGGGGCGGTTGAAGGTGGCAGCAAGGAATGCCTCGGCAATCGCCATTCCTACGGCGTTCCCAAAGCCTTGCCCAAGCGGACCCGTCGTTGTCTCTACGCCCGGTGTCAGGTGGCTTTCGGGGTGTCCGGGGGTGATGCCCCCCCACTGGCGAAACTGTTTGATCTGATCGAGCGTCACCTCGTAGCCCGTCAGATGGAGCAAGCTGTAGAGGAGCATCGACCCATGTCCGGCGGAGAGGACAAACCGATCTCGGTTGATCCAATGCGGGTTACGGGGATTATGGCGAAGGTAACGCTGCCAGAGGGTATACGCCATAGGCGCTGCGCCAAGCGGCAGCCCCGGATGCCCAGAATTTGCCTTTTGCACAGCGTCTATGCTGAGTGTCCGAATGGTGTTGATCGACAATTGATCGAGCGAGACAGCAGAATCAGTCACGGCGGTGTCCCCCTAAACAGACCAATAAAACGTCTGTCAATTGTGGCGCAAGGGAGCGCCTCTTGCCACATGACTCCTATGACCCCTAACGGAAAGAACCCCTATCCCCTCCCACCCCTTTCCTTGCAAGCGGGGAAAGGGGGTGAGAGTCCCTCTCGTTGTTTATGGGACGGCTGCTTTCAGCCCGCTGCTTTAGCGGCGGGCGCATACCATAGGTGAGGCGGCGCAGCGCGGGGCTAAAGCCCTCGCGCTAGGAATGATCACCCCGTTGGGGCTTGAATACACAATGCCTTGCCTTCAAGCCCCGAAGGGGTGGCTGCTTTCAGCCCGCTGCTTTAGCGGCGGGCGCTCACGCAGGGGGATGGGCGCAATGCATTGCGCCCCTACTATCAACATACCCTAGCTCACAGACGGCTCAACCCATGACCAGTCCGCCATCGACGGTGAGAATTTGTCCAGTGATGTAGCTTGCCTCATCTGCGGCAAGGAACGCCACCGCATAGGCAATATCTTCCGGCGATCCATAGCGTCCCAAAAGAATCCGTTTGTCTAGTTCCGCTTTCATCTCTGCCGCAAGGGTGCTGGTCATATCGGTGGTGATGAATCCCGGCGCAACGGCGTTCACGGTGATATTGCGGGCGGCAAGCTCCCGCGCCAACGATTTCGTCAAGCCAATCAAGCCGGCTTTGCTGGCGGCATAGTTGCTCTGTCCGGCTTGCCCCGTCAGCCCGACAACGCTGGTGATATTCACAATTCGCCCGTAGCGCTTGCGCATCATCACCTTCGAGGCGGCGCGGGCGCAGTTCCACGCGCTTTTCAGGTTCGTCGTCAAGACGGTATCCCAATCCTCCTCTTTCATGAGCATGATCAGGTTATCCCGCGTGACGCCGGCGTTGTTGATCAAAATGTCGAGCTTACCATAGGTATCTACCGCCGCTTTGATCAGAGTGTCTGCCTCGGCAAGGTTGCTCACATCGGCTTTGACGGCAGCCGCCTTCCCCCCCGCCGCCGTGATCGCCGCCACGACCTCCTCGGCGGCGCTGGCGCTGCTGTGGTAATTGACAATGACGCTCACCCCTGCTTTTGCCAGTTCAAGGGCAATGCCCCGTCCAATGCCACGACTTCCGCCAGTGACAATAGCGACGCGCTCTGCAAATGTGGGCATAACTGGTAACTCCTAAACGGTGTTGATTGTTCGGCACATGGTATGATTCCACTATAGTACCGCAAGGAATGGGGATATATGCCAACGAAAACACCCCTTCAAATTCAGATTGGGGATACGATCCAAATGCGGAAGGTACATCCCTGCGGCTCAGATCGCTGGACGATCTATCGGGTGGGGGCGGATGTGGGGATCAAGTGCGCTGGCTGTGGGCGGCGGGTCATGCTCACGCGGCGGGAATTCGATAAGGCGGCGAAGGCGAAGCTCCCGCCCGCACCAGAGAGCGACGAAGGCTGAAGATCATGGCTGGACGGGACGCGGGAAGGGCGCGGGGTTAAAACACCCGCGCTAGGCATAATCACCCCGTTGGGGCTTAAAACGGAATACACCGTGTAGCATTTGCCTTCAAGCCCCGAAGGGGTGGTCAGCCTCAGCCCGCTGCTTTAGCGGCGGGCGATCATGGCTGGACGGGACGCGGGGAGGGCGCGGGGTTAAAACACCCGCGCTAGGAATAATCACCCCGTTGGGGTTTAAAACGGAATACACCGTGCCGCATTTGCCTTCAAGCCCCGAAGGGGTGGCTGTTTTCAGCCCGCTGCTTTAGCGGCGGGCGATCATGCGTTATCCCGCCTTTTCACTGTGTTTGTACTTAGGACTTCCGCTGATAGACGACGTTCCCCCCAACGATGGTGATTTGTATCTCCCCGTGCGAATCGAGAAGGATCAGATCGGCGTCATAGTCAACGCGGATCATGCCCTTTTGCCCCCCGTACCCCGCTTGGCGGGCGGGCGTCGCGCTTGCCATGCGGCTGATCGTCGTCCAATCCAACCCCGTCACCGCCCGCGCATTGCGCACCGCCTGATCCATCGTGACGATGCTCCCCGCCAATGTGCCATCGGCAAGGGTCGCCTCGCCGTTGCGCACCGTCACCGCCTGCCCGCCGAGGTCGTAAATGCCATCGGACATCCCCGCGCCGGCAATGGCGTCTGTGATCAGGGCAACCTGATCGCTCCCCTTTGCCGCCGCGACAAGGCTCACCATTGCGCCGTGAACATGGAACAGATCGGGGATAATCTCGCAGGTGATGCGTGGGTCGGTCAAGACCGCGCCAACGACGCCCGGTTTGCGGTGGTGGAGTGGGGTCATGGCGTTAAACGTGTGTGTGGCGTGGCTAATCCCCATATCGAAGGCGGCAAGGGCTTCCTCATAGGTCGCTTGGGTATGCCCGATAGAGACAACGATCCCGCGTTCGAGACAGGCGCGGATGAACGCCCGATTCGCCTCAATTTCGGGGGCAACCGTCGTGAGGCGGATCGCCCCCGTCGCCAGCCAGCGCTCATATTCGGCGGGGTCGGCGGGGCGGACAAACGCCCCATTTTGCGCCCCCTTTGCCTTCATGTTGATATAGGGTCCCTCAAGGTGCGCCCCCAAAACCGCCGCACCGGGCATCCGTTTGCCCATGTGTGCGGCGACATTCTCAAGGGCGCGGTGCGTTGCCGCGTCGGAGTTCGTCACCGTTGTTGCCAGCCATCCCGTGACCCCCTTTGAGGCAAAGAAGGTGGAGAGCGCCGCCAACGCTTCGGGCGTGCCGTTCATCGTATCACAACCGATGCTGCCATGGACGTGGATATCGATGTAACCGGGCAAGACGACCCACCCTTCATCGCCCCGCCCGTTCAGGTAGTCATCAGCGGGGGGCGGGTGGTGTTCGCCGATAACGGCAATACGCCCCTTATCGAGCAGCAGCCATCCTTTTGTGAGCGTCCCGCTAGGGGTGATCAGCGTGGCGTTGTCAATCAACTGGGTCATGGGTTGTTCGTATCTTTCTTGATATTGAAAAAACAGGTTACTCGCTGTGCAGTGTTTGGAGGAGATTTTGTCTATTGCAGTACCCTCACTGGTTGGTCTGCAACCAGCCTTCTTACAAGAAGGGCGGGCGTCGTTCGTTTACCCCATGATCACCACTGCCTGACCCATTGGTAATTATATCGTGATACGTGGGGCTGGCAACCATTAAGGGGTCAATCTCCTTGAAAAATACTGTAGGTTCTGCTGACCGTGTAACCCCAGTGATCCCGCCGCGAAAGCAGCGGACTGAGATCAATTACCCCTCCCTCACCCGCAGGACTCTACACCGGCGAGTTGAAAACCATCGACGGTGGCAATCGAGAGGTAGCCCGCCGAAAAGCGCACCATATCGCCGGGCAGCACCTCCAGTAGACGCGCCGCTGGCACTTGCGCCGCGCCGCCCGCGTAAAGGGTCGTCACTCCCCGCAGGCTGCCATCTTCGGCATTGAACGCCATCAGCGAGCCGGAATCGGTAAGAGCGTACAGAACGCAGCCCGCCCCAATACCAAGCAGCGGGGCTTCACGGGGCAAGCCTGCTAAGCGTGCCGTCCAGCGCAGCGAACCATCGGCGGCATAGGCGTTTAGGTACGCGCCCTGTCCAGGGTACACGTACAGATTCCCTCCCGCATCCAGCGCCGCCGCCGCCGAACGCCCAAAGGGCTGCCCAATGTCCATCAGCCCGATGATCGTCCCATCCGGCACAAGCAGACTCGCCTGTGTGCCGACCAAGAGCAGAAACCCGTAGGGCGTGGCGATGGGAATGATCGGGGCGGGAGCGCCGCCCTCATAGCGAAAATGCCCCGTCGGGTCGATCACCCACAGGCGATCCACACCTCCCCGCTGCCCGCTAATGGCAACCAGATCGCCGCTGACAACGACATGTTCCAAATAGGCGCTGAGCGGGTCCGTCATCCAGTTCAAGCCGCCCTCGGCGGTGTAGCTGATAAGGCGGTGATCGTCGCTGAGGAAGGCGACGCCCCCCCCAAGTAAAAAGGGCGGGGAGCGCAAAGGGCGATCTGGCAGCCACGAGGCGACAAAGCGCCCTCCCTGAAAGAGCAGGACTTGATTCTCCCTCGTCCGCCCCAACAGACGCCCATCGGGAAGGGAGACGACCCCCAACAAGCCGTTCACACTCAGCCGCCACAACGAACGATTGCCCGGATCCATCATTTCGATCTGGTGTGTGCCGGCAAAGACGACGTTCCCATCGGGCAAGACGAGGGGCATCCCCAAAAGAGTTCCGGTGCTGGTGATCACATTCCGAAAGGCGGGTGTCAGGCGCAGCCGCCATTGTTCGGTGAACTCAATGGGGTGAAACCAGCCCTCCGAGAGCGGATCGCCAAAGGCGTAGCCGGGACCGCCCGCGCTCGCCCGCATCTGCCGAATCTCATAGTGAAGGTGAATGGCGCTCGCTTTGGGGTTGCCCACCGCGCCGATGATATCGCCCAACGAGACACACTGCCCCACTTTGGGAAAGGTGTAAGCGTTCACTTCTTCCATATGCCCATAGAGGGTGAAATAGGTGCTGCCATCGGGGAAAAGGTGTTCGAGAATGACCACCCCTTTTTCGTCTGCCCACCCCGCTGTATCGCTGAAGGTGACGCGCCCCCGCGCCGTCGCCCGCACCGGCTCGCCATAGCGCCCGAATGCCATATCGATGCCAGCATGGTAGCCGCCAAAGCCCGCCCGAAAAAAGCCAAAATCGTCATGCTCAATGCTGATTCCATCCAGCGGGTAGTCGATGGCGTTTACCACCCCGCAATCTACCTGTGGTTGGGCAAGGCTTGGGCGAATCATGCCCGCGCTGAGCAGCGCCAAAAGGGTGAGGACGATCAGGACGCGACGAAAACCCATAGGTTCATAATTTACCACTAAGGAACGGGGTGATCCTAACACACACCGGAGAACGGCTCAAGAAAGATATAGTGTTTTGATGTATCATCGACGGCGGATCGTCGTTTGAGGTGAACGACGTGCCAAACTTGCCAGCAGAGAAACCAAAGGGGATTTTAATGACCACTGAAATGCTTTTGATTGCCACACTCCGCCTGATTCATATTGTCTCGGCGGTGATCTGGGTGGGCGTTGCCTTCGCCCTTGCCATGATGATCGTCCCGCCGGTGAAGGGTGAGGAGGGAATGCGCTATATGAAAGCCTTCATGAATAAATCGCGCATTTCAATCATTTTCCCCATCGCAGCCAGCCTGACCACCCTCGCTGGAATCATCCTCTACGCGACCGGTTCGCCAAGCCGCTTTACCACGACGGGGAATATGGTTTTGGGGGTTGGCACGTTGGCGGGCTTACTTGCCTTTGGGCATGGGGCAAGCGCCATGCGGTCTCTAACGACAAAACTGACCCAAGCGCTAAATGGCGGGGTCTTGGACGAAAACCCCTCAATCTCCGCCACCATCCTCAGCGAACTGACCGCCCTCGTGGAGCGCTACCGCCGCAACGGGATGGTCAGTCTGCTGTTGAGTCTGATTGCCCTTGTGGGGATGGGAGCAGCCCGTTATATGTAGAGCGAAGGGAATGCGCCCTTCCCCCGCAAGGGTACACTTTTCAAGCCCCGAAGGGGTGGCTGCTTTCAGCCCGCTGCTTTAGCGGCGGGCAGTTGTCTGGAGGGGAGGCGGCGAATGGCGCGGGGTTAAAACGCCCGCGCTAAGAATAATCACCCCGTTGGGGCTTAAGACAGACGCGGGGGAATTGCCTTCAAGCCCCGAAGGGGTGGCTGCTTTCAGCCCGCTGCTTTAGCGGCGGGCGCATACCATAGACGAGGCGGCGAATGGCGCGGGGTTAAAACGCCCGCGCTAAGAATAATCACCCCGTTGGGGCTTAAGACGGACGCGGGGGAATTGCCTTCAAGCCCCGAAGGGGTGGCTGCTTTCAGCCCGCTGCTTTAGCGGCGGGCGGTTGTCTGGAGGGGAGGCGGCGAATGGCGCGGGGTTAAAACGCCCGCGCTAAGAATAATCACCCCGTTGGGGCTTAAGACGGACGCGGGGGAATTGCCTTCAAGCCCCGTAGGGGTGGTCAGTCTCAGCCCGCTGCTTTAGCGGCGGGCGCATACCATAGACGAGGTGGCGAATGGCGCGGGGTTAAAACACAGCCCGCTGACAGACGCGGGGGTCTTTGGCTGCTTTCAGCCCGCTGCTTTAGCGGCGGGCGCATACCATAGACGAGGCGGCGAATGGCGCGGGGTTAAAACGCCCGCGCTAAGAATAATCACCCCGTTGGGGCTTAAGACGGACGCGGGGGAATTGCCTTCAAGCCCCGAAGGGGTGGCTGCTTTCAGCCCGCTGCTTTAGCGGCGGGCAGTTGTCTGGAGGGGAGGCGGCGAATGGCGCGGGGTTAAAACGCCCGCGCTAGGAATGATCACCCCGTTGGGGCTTAAGACAGACGCGGGGGAATTGCTTTCAAGCCCCGAAGGGGTGGCTGCTTTCAGCCCGCTGCTTTAGCGGCGGGCGCTCACGGGTGGCGATGGGCGCAATGCCTGGCGTCCCTATGGGAATCACACTGTCAACAGAACCTAGTCGCGCTTGAACTTTGTGTAGTCGGGGGCGCGGTAACGGCTGCGCCCGCCGCCATCAATGTTGATCAGGGCGTCGATCTTGTTCGGCAAGCCAAAGAGGTGGATGAACCCTTCGGCATCCTTCTGATCGTAAATGTCCATCCGCCCGAACGAGGCGTAATCCTCACGGTACAGGCTGTTGGGGCTGCGCCGTCCGGTGACGATCACGTTTCCCTTATAGAGATCAAGGCGCACGTCGCCCGTCATGGGCTGCTGCGTCACATCGACAAAGGCATCCAGCGCATCGCGCAGGGTGCTGTACCACTGCCCGTTGTAAACGAGTTCGGCATATTTGATCGCCATCTGCAGCTTCATGTGGAGCGTCGCTTTGTCGAGGCAAATGCTCTCCAACGCCTGATGCGCCTTAAAGAGGATCGTCCCACCGGGCGTTTCGTAGACCCCGCGTGATTTCATCCCGACAAGACGGTTTTCGACCATATCGACCCGTCCAATACCGTGTTTCGCGCCGAGATCGTTCAGGGCGAGGAACAGATCAAGCGCCTCCATCGGAGCGCCATCGAGCGCCACCGGATAGCCCTCTTTAAAACTGATCTCCACCGCTTCGGTTAAGTCGGGAGCCTCTTGCGGGCTTTTGGAAAGGGTGAACATCGATTCTTCCGGTTTGTTCCAGGGATTCTCCAGCGGTCCCCCTTCGTGGCTCATATGGAACATGTTCCGATCCCGACTGTAGATCGATTTCAGCGTTGCCGAAACAGGAATCCCCCGTTCTTCGGCATACTCTACGGCGTCCTCCCGACTCCGAATGAACCAGCGGTCATCGCGCCAGGGGGCGATGATCCCCAACTTCGGGTTAAGCGCCATGACAGTGACTTCAAAGCGCACCTGATCATTGCCCTTGCCTGTACAGCCATGCGCAACGGCATCGCCGCCTTCTTCTTCGGCAATCTCCACCAAGTGGCGGGCGATCAGC
This sequence comes from Anaerolineales bacterium, assembly GCA_015075625.1. Taxonomy (NCBI): domain Bacteria; kingdom Bacillati; phylum Chloroflexota; class Anaerolineae; order Anaerolineales; species Anaerolineales bacterium. Next base: position 1,650,681 of record JABTTZ010000001.1, read on the forward strand.
GGACGGGCAAAGGACGTGCCAAGCAGATAATCGCGCTCGTAAATTGCCCCTGCTCGCATCGTCGGAAAAACGAACTCGGTCAGGAATTCCTTGCGCAGATCGCGGATGATCAATTTGCTGGCGCCGCTTTTCTTTGCCTTTTCTTCCAGCCCGTCTAGTTCGTCGCCCTGTCCCAGATCGGCGGTGAAACAGACGACCTCGCAGTTGAACGTCTCCCGCAGCCAGGGGACGATCACCGAAGTGTCCAGCCCGCCGCTGTAAGAAAGAACAACTTTCTTGTACTGTTGTGGTTGTTTCGACATAGTAGGTTTAGGTAATCCCCTCTGTGGGTGGTTGTATGGGTGGTTCGCTTGACGCATCCATCGATGATTTTACCGGTGTGTCTATCTCTGGCGGCAAATCGACAGAGACTGCCTTTGCTTGAAGGGCATCCTCCGCCGCCAAGAGTGCGCTGAGCTTTGCCCGCGCCTCCGCCTCTGTTTTGGTGATGATCAGTTGGTTCGGCAGCAGCCGCGCCATTGCCTGCAACAGGATATCGACAATGATCGATGCGCCAAACACAATGGCGATCCCATTGTTCGGATGTTTCCAACCGGGTAAGGCACGCATGCGCAAAATACCCTGTGGAATATGGCGCATTTTGCTCATATCAATCAGTGAATGGCACTTTTTCGATGTTTGGGACAAGGTGTTTAAATGCTTGAACACCATCTCGGCATTCGTGTACAGGTTGTCCATATGCCAGGGATCGGTGAAAACGATGTAGGCAACACGTCCATCTTCGATAAGTTCAAGATTCGCGGGCATGAGGCTGTTCCTTTTGCTCAGTGTCGATACCAATGTCGTGCCACTACCTCTCTTAGGAAGTGTAGCATGATGCCCAAAAGGTGATGGTATGTCTGCCTCTTATAGCGCTTACAGGGCTGCCAAGATGTCCGAAAGGCGTTCGACAAACGTATCGCAATCGGCTTTTTCAGCGATCAGCGGCGGGATCACTCGCAGGACGTTCTGCCCCGATCCCACCAAGAGCAGCCCCTTTTCTTGCCCCTTTTTGACAAGATCGGCAACGGCAATATCGAACTCCACGCCCAGCATGAAGCCCCGTCCGCGCACCTCGGTGATGTGTGGGCTGGTGATCTCCTCCAAGCGTTCTTTCAGGTAAGTTCCCGTCTCCCGAACATGGGTCAGGAAGGATTCTGCGTTGATCCGGTCAAAAACGTAGTTTGCTACCGCCGTGATCAATGGACCGCCGGCAAAGGTACTGCCGTGATCGCCGGGCTTGAGCGCCGCTCCCACCCGTTCGGTGACGAGGATTGCGCCGATGGGCAGCCCGCCCGCCAGCGGCTTTGCCAGCGTCATCATATCGGGCATGACGCCCCCCGCCGTGTGCGCCCAGAGGTCGCCTGTGCGCCCCAAGCCGCACTGCACCTCATCAAAAATGAGGAGCGCCCCCACTGAATCGCACCGCGCCCGCACCGCCCGCAAAAAGTCCGCCGAAAAGGGGTGAATCCCGCCTTCGCCTTGCACGGGTTCAAGGAACACGGCGCAGGTGTCCTCGGTGATCGCCGTCTCTAGGGCGCTGATCTCGTTGAAGGGGGCGACAGTGACGCCGGGCAGAAGGGGCTTGAAGGGGTCTTGATAGGCGGCTTTCGGGGTCAGGGAAAGCGATCCCATCGTCCGCCCGTGAAAGGCATGATCAAAACAGACCAGTCCGGCTTTGTGATGGTGACCGTTGGCGCGGGCGAACTTACGGGCAAACTTGATCGCCCCCTCGTTTGCCTCTGTCCCAGAGTTTGTGAAAAAGACGCGATCAGCAAAGCTGTGCGCCGTCAGCTTTTCGGCAAGCTGCACAGCGGGAATCGTGTGGTAGAGGTTGCTGGTGTGGATCAACTTTTGCGCTTGCGCCGCCAACACCTCGGCAATGCCCGGATCGGCATGACCGAGGGCGTTCACGGCGATCCCCGCCATAAAATCAAGGTATTCGTTGCCGGCAGTATCCCACACACGCATCCCCGCCCCATGCGAAAGGACGAACGGCGGACGGGCATAAACTTGGACGATGTGATCGCTCTCCACCCCCATGATGTGGGCGGCGGTCTGGTCGGGCGAAACAAGACTAGTCATGCGTTTCTTCCTTTTCTCTGCTGTCCTATACACATCCCCAACGCTTGGGCGGTGGGGCTAGAGTTTGGTGGGGTTGCCGCGCCCGGCGCTAAAGCGGCGGGCTGAAAGCAGCCTCCCCTTCGGGGCTTAAAAGACGCCCCGCAATCCTCCGCACCATGAACACTTCTGATAATGTTTCTTATCATTCTCCAACAGAATCTACGACGATTCCCCCCCTCGCAGCGGCGCTCAACCAGTGTTTACAAGTCATGGCTAATCGTTGTCCCCGTCCCCGCCGCCAAGCCCGCAAGGTCGGTGATTACAGCAGCGCGGACTCCGGCGCTCAGGGCGTCTAGGGCGGCGTTCACCTTCACCGCCATCCCCCCTGTGATCACCCCCGCGTTGATCTGAGTTTGGATCGCCGTGCGGTTTAGGGTGGGAATCACTGCCCCCTCTTTCAACACACCGCGGACGTTCGTCAGAAAAACGACGCGCTCTGCATTCAGCGCCGCGCCCACCGCCCCCGCCGCCCGATCTGCGTTGATGTTGAAGAATGTGCCATCTATCCCTAGCATGATTGGGGCGATCACCGGCACAATGCCCGCCGCCAACAACCCGCGCAGAACCTCCGCACGCACAGTGGTGATCACCCCCACCGCGCCGAGATCGCCATCAGGGTGGCTCAGTTTTTCCCCCCGCAGCAGCCCTTGATCTGCCCCATTGAAGCCCTGCGCCTGAACGCCCTGTGTTTGCAGCGCGGCGACAAGCATCGGGTTGATCGCCCCGATCAGGCTCATCATGACAATGGTCAGGGTTTCGGGGTCGGTCACGCGAAGCCCGCCCACATAGCGGGGGACAATTCCTAAGCGCTCTTGAAGCGCCTTGATGCTCTGCCCACCGCCATGAACAATCACCGCCGGGGCAGGGAGCGCCTTCACCGCCGCCGCCATCCCCGCGATGAAGGCGGGGTCATCCAATTGATTTCCCCCAATTTTCAAGACGAGTGTCATAGCAGTCCCGTCTCCGTTGGCAGACCGCTCATCAGGTTGAAGTTCTGCACCGCCTGACTTGCCGCCCCTTTCCGCAGGTTATCAATGGCGCTGGTGACGATCAGGGTATCCCCTTCCAATGCGGCGACGCCGATCACGGCTTTGTTCGTGTGGGTCGCCGCCTTCATGGGGGCGGGCGTCCCCTCTGGTAGAAGGTCGATCAGCGGTTCGCCCTCGTATTCGCTGCGGAACGCAGCCATGATGCGCGGCAGCGACCAGCCCCCCTTCAGCCGAACATAGACTGTCGCCAGCAGCCCAACATCAACAGGCACAACATGGGGGGTAAAGAGGATCGATCCAGCATCCGCTTGCCATTTGTGAAGTTCTTGCTCCATCTCCGGCACATGGCGGTGATTGCGTCCGGGTTTGTAGGGGCGAACATCGCCATACACTTCCACAAACAGCGAATCGAGCTTGAGCGCCTTCCCCGCCCCCGAAATGCCCGTCTTGGTATCGGCAATGATCGGGTCGCCCGTCAGCGCCCGCGCCCGCGCTAAGGGGTAAAGCGCCAACAGCACCGCCGTCACATGGCAGCCCGGGTTGGCGACGATCTGCGCCGTCTTAATCGCTCCCCCGTAGACCTCGCTGAGTCCGTACACGGCGGGGAGCAGATGGGGCGCGGGGTGATCATGCCCGTACCATGTCTTATACAGGTCGGGCGTGTCCAGCCGCAGATCGGCGCTGAGGTCGATGACGCGAACGCCGCGCGCCGCCGCCTTCGCCGCGATCTCGCCAGAGACGCCGTGCGGCAGACAGAGGAAAATCGTCCCCACCTGATCCAGCGGCGCTTCGGCAATGGGGAGCAGATTCAGCCCACCCACCGTCTCGCGAGAACTTTCGGAGGTGGCAAAGGCAACCCGCGCCGCTGGATGTTTGGCAAGCAAGCTGAGCAGGGTTTGTCCGGTGTAGCCTGTCGCCCCGTACACGCCAACGTTGTGGATGGTCATTGTCTGGCGGATGGTTGGTAAGGCTGGTGAGGCATTGGGTGATTGTGCGGTCATTGGTTTCCTTCGGTTTTGCCCTTTCGTGATCTTCGCCCTCGAAACAAAAAACCCTCCAGACCGTTTGTGGTCTGGAGGGTTTTGAACTCACCCCGGCGCCGTCCGTCTTAGTCCATGCAGCGGCGCCATCCAGACCTTATGCTGGTGGTACGGCGGCTGCGGCGGCGCGGGGACAGAACGAGCATGGTGAGCAATTTCCGAGTGTGACGAATTGATAAGTACAGTATAGCGAATGACCCTAGTGTAAATCATTTGGTGAGCTTGCACAAGAGCGCAAACGGCGTAGGATTAGGGTGTATTTGTAATTCCTGTAGGGGCGCAATGCTTTGCGCCCATCGTCGCCCGTGAGCGCCCGCCGCTAAAGCAGCGGGCTGAAAGCAGCCACCCCTTCGGGGCTTGGAAAGCCCCACCCTGTCAACAGAGAGAGGGAATGCATTTTCCCCCTCTCCTCGTTTGCGTGGGAGGGGGGCTAGGGATGAGGGGTTCTGAACCAAAAACGTCAACAGAACCTACAAAAGCATCGGTGAACACACCCTTTCATGGAATCGGATCATGACCAACACAACAAACAGCACCCTTCTGCTTGATAACGCCGCGCAATTGCCGCCAGCAGCAACTGGAAGCAGACGGCTGACGCTTGTTCGCCTCGGTTGGATTCTGTTCATGATCGGGCTTGGTGTGTACATTTTTGGGGTGATGATTCCCATCGACATTCTGCGGTGGGGAAGCCGCCAATGCAATCCCACGTTTAACGGCGGAATGCTGTTTCCAGAGTCAGTTTGCGCCTATGCGTTGGCGGCAAGCGAGGGGCTTTACATCATTTTCCTCTGCCTGCTAGGGACGCTGATCATCTGGCAAAAAAAGCACGACAAAATGACCATCTTCACCGCCTTTGGGCTTGTGTTTAGCGGGCTGGCGGTCACACCGGGCAGCACCTACCTCCCCGTTTTCCAAGAAACCGCCCCGTTTGCGCTCCCCGTCACCGCCCTTGGCTTCATTTGGCTTTCGCTCATCTTCCTCATCGCCCCTGATGGGCAGTTTGTCCCCCGTTGGTCGCGGCTGATTGCCGTTGCGCTAATTCTTTGGTTTGGGTCGTGGGTGGTGATTCCTGGGGCGTTCCCCATTCAAGTGGCGGCGCTGGACACCCCCAGTCTGGTGACACGCGGCTTATTGATTATTTATCTGAGTATAGCCCCATCGTTTCTGGTGCAGCTTTACCGCTATCGCAACGCTTATAACGCCACCCAACGGCAGCAGGCGAAAGTGCTTGTCTTTGCCGTCAGTTTTGCCTTTGCCAGCTATTTGGCGGTGATCATCCTTGAGGTGAGCGTGCGGACGGCATTTGCCGGAACACCTCTTGTGGGGCAAATGACCCAATTGGGCATCATCCTTCGCCTGATCTGTATCTCGTTTGGCACGGTGGGGATCGCCGTCTCTGCGCTGCGCTACCGCCTTTGGGAAGCCGATCTGGTGATCACCCGCTCGCTTGTCGTGGGGATGGTCACGGCGGTCTTAGGGGGCGTCTTTTTCGGGGTGACGATCCTCATCCAGCGGATCGCCCTCAGCATCACAGGCGGGCAGCGTTCGGAAGTGGCGGTGGTCGTCGCCGCGTTCTCCATTGCCCTCGCCTTTACGCCCACGCTCAACCGCTTAAAAACCGTCATTGATCGCCGCTTTTACCCCAAATATCTGGCGAAAGCCGAGGCGCTTAAAACGGCAACCCAACAGCAGCGGAACAACCAGTCCGGGCAAGGGGTGACCATCAGCGCAGCGCCGATGGGAAAGGTGGTTGGCAGCTACGAGGTCTTTGAACCCATTGGGCGGGGCGGCATGGCAGATGTCTATCGGGGGCGGCATATTACGCTCAGCCGTCCGGCGGCGATCAAAATCATGGCGGCGCAGGCGGGAAGTGCCGCTGAAGAGAGGGGGGATGCGCTCACCCGCTTTGAGCGTGAGGCGAAAGTGATCGCCGGACTGCGCCACCCCAACATCGTTCAAGTGTACGATTTCGGCGTGGCTGATGGCATGTATTACATTGCGATGGAGTTGATCAACGGGCAGGATTTAGCCCAGGTGATTCGTGAACGTGGGGCGCTGCCCTTTGCCGAAGCGCTCAGCTTGATCAAACAGCTTGCCGACGCGCTGGACTACGCACACAGCGTCGGCGTTGTTCACCGCGATGTGAAGCCGCAAAATGTCCTTATGCAGCCAACGACGGCAGTGAATATGTTTACCCTTGCCCCGCTGCGCCCTATCCTGACCGATTTTGGTATTGCCAAGCTGACCGAAAGCGACAGCGGCTTAACGAAAACGGGCGTGTTGGGGACGCTTGATTACATTGCCCCAGAGCAAATCCTTGCCGCCACCCATGCCGATGGGCGTGCCGATCAATACGCGCTAGGAATCATGGCCTTTCAGATGCTCACCGGGCGGCTGCCTTTCATTGCCCATAATCCGGGGGCGCTGGTTTTGGCACATTTGCAACAGAAACCGTCCGACCCCCGCCAACTGCGAGCGGATTTACCGCCCACTGTAACGAAGGCGCTTGAGCGCGTCTTGGCAAAAGAACCCTCCGAACGCTACCCAACGGCTGCCGAATTTGCGGCGGCATTGGCGTGAGAAGGGCAAAGCGTGGGCGTCCGCGCCCATGTCCACGCCCTTTAGGGCGGGGCTGAAAATAGGGAAAGACGAAAAACCTGCTTTCAGCATGCGGGCTTTAGCCCCGTGCCTCCCTGCATCCCACTCCCCCGCACCCCGTAGGGACGCCCCATGGGGGGCGTCTGCCCATCTCCCCACCGAACACCTGTTTTGTGCATCTTGTCCAAACCCTGTTGACGAAAAGTAAAACTTGATGAACAATGAGAGGATGGATTCGTCACCTTGTTGAACAAGTAACTTTCAGGAGCGTCTGTGACGGCTTCCCCCAACCTGCCACCCGATGTCGAACCGGTGATCCGTGCCATACAGGACGATGGGATCATCTCCCTCACCCTCCAATTTACCGATGTGATGGGCATTGTCAAAGCGGTGCAGATTCCCCCCCGCCAAATCGAAACCGCCTTCCGCACGGGGATTTGGTTTGATGGCTCATCCCTTGAAGGGTTCGCTCGCGTTGCCGAGTCGGACATGTACCTTCGCCCTGACGCTGCCACTTACAGCGTGCTGCCCAACACAGGCGGCAAAAGCGCCCGCCTGATCTGCGATGTCTATACGCCCTCTGGCGATCCCTTCGCCGGCGATCCGCGTGCCGTCTTGCGGCGGGCGCTCCATATGGCGGCAGAGATGGGCTACCGCTTCACCGTTGCCCCAGAGGTGGAATTTTTCCTCCTGCGCACGCCGATCACCCTGACCGACCTCCAAACGCACGACCACGCTGGCTATTTTGATCTGGGGGAGGGCGAATCGGGCGAGGTGCAGCGGGCGATTGCCGATGCCCTCAGCGCGATGACCGTTCAGATTGATTCGCTCCATCACGAGGTGGGTGGTGGGCAGCATGAGATTGACCTTACCCCACTGGATGCCCTGGCGATGGCAGATGCGATTGTCACCGCACGGCAGACGATCAAAGCAGTGGCGGCGCGTTATGGCTTAATCGCCACCTTCATGCCCAAACCGTTGGCGCGGGTGGCGGGGTCGGGGATGCACGTTCACCAGACGCTTTACCATTATGAAAGCGGGCGAAACTGCTTTGCCGAACCAAGCGCCGAATATGGCTTATCCAAAGTGGGGCGGGCGTTCCTTGCCGGACAGCTTGCCCATGCGCGGGGGATGTGCGCCGTCCTTGCCCCGCTGGTGAACAGCTACAAGCGCCTTGTCGCTGGCTTGGAAGCGCCCGTCTACATCACCTGGGCGCAGTTGAACCGTTCGGCGCTCATCCGCGTCCCTCGGTTGGTCGATGGGCAAGCAGACATGGCGCGGATCGAACTGCGCTGTATCGATCCATCCTGCAACCCCTACCTTGCCTTCGCCGTCATGGTGCGGGCGGGCTTGGAGGGCATTCTGCACAACATGGAACTCCCTAGTGCGGCGGAAGAAGAACTTTACCTGTTCAACGCCCGCCGCCGCCAACTGCCCACCCTGCCCACCTCGCTTCACGAGGCGATCAGCGCGATGGAGGCGTCCGCGCTGATCAGCGATACGCTCGGTCTGAGCGTCTTTGAGGGCTTTCTAGAGGCAAAGCGGATGGAATGGAACGACTATATTTTGGACATCAGCGCGTGGGAACTGCGCCGCTATCTCCATCAGTATTAGCCCATAGGTCAACCTTAGTAGTAGCCCCTATTCGAGTCAACACAAGGGATGAGGCTGTTCAGCGACCATGACCCCGCAACGCGCCCAAGCATCCATCCTTGATCTCCTCCGCCACGCCCTGCCCATCGGGACGCGAGTCGTCGCTGGTATGCGCGGTGTCCACCGTCCGGTGACGTGGGTTTCCGTCTTGCATGCCCGCCCGCCCGCCTTTCCTCCCTCGAAGGGCGCGAGATCGCCCTGCTCTCGATGGACGCCCTCCACCTTCTAAGCGACAAACTGACCCTTGCCGATCTCGTTCACGATTTGGCGGAAATGGATGTGGCGGGGATCGGCGTGGTGGGGACGGTGGATGCCCGCGCCCGCAGCGCCGCCGATGATCACGATCTGCCGCTGCTAAACCTTCCCGCCGGAACGCAAACGCGCCAGATCGAAAAAGACATTGTGCGCGTCTTGGTCGGTCCGCCGCCCCCCGTCGAACTACGCGGGGCAGAGATTCACCAACAGTTGATCCAGCTTAGCACCGAAAATCGCGGGATGCGAGCATTGATCAGCGCCCTTGCCGATTCTTCTGGACGAACGATCATCGTCCAAGACAAGCGCTTTGATATGCTTGCCTCGGCGGGCGACCTGACCGATCATCCCTCATGGGGTGAGATTGAGAGCGAGCTAAGCCGCGAGGAATCGCTGCCGGAAGGTTTTCGCAATCGCCTTGAGGTTGCCCAGAATCTCCCCGAACCCGTCGATTTGTCCGTTGCCGAATTCGGCATACGGCGCTTGATTTTGCCAATCATTGCCAACCGCATGGGGCGCGGCTTCATCTCTTTCTTGATGCCTGACGATGGGACGCCGGGTTTTGACGGGCTGGATCATCAGTTCATCCGGCACGGGGCTGCCGTTTGCGCCCTTGAAATGGCGAAGGAAAAAGCCGTCCGCGAGGCGCAAAAGCGCGTACAAGGCGGCGTTTTGGAGCGTCTGCTCTTGGGGACGATCCCACCCGATCAGGCGGGGCGGCAGTTGGTGCGGCTTGGGCATCAGCCCAACGGGCGGCTCTACTGCGCCATTGCCATGTGCTGGACAGACGAGGACAGCCCCTCGGATCGCCGTCTAGAGACGACCTTTAACGAGGAACTGACGACGCGCAGCCACGAAGCGCTTGTCCAACTGCTGGATGGCGGGATCGTCGCCTTCTGCGCTGTTGACGCCGCCGCCGCCCACACCAAGATGATTCCCCGTGCGGTGAAGAACCTTGCCGAGGCGGTTATTCAGCGGGCGGCAATTCACGCGCCGGGGAAGCGCATCGGGGTTGGGGTGGGGCGTCCGGTGTCAGCCCTCGCGGAATGGCGCAGCAGCTACCAAGAAGCGCTCGCCGCGCAGCGCATCGCCATTCAGTGGCGGGTGGAGCAGCCGCTCTATTTTGCCGATCTGGGCATCTACCGCTTGCTCTCGCTGCTTTTGGAAACGCCCGAACTGCGCAGCTTTTATCGGGAGACGCTTGGCGACCTTACCGATGGCAGCCCCGTCAGCGATGAATTTATCGCCACGCTGGAGACCTTTTTTGAAGAACACGGCAACCTTAGCCAGACAGCAAACCGCTTGCACGTCCACCGCAACACCTTGCTCTACCGCATGGATCGCATTGCCCAGATTGGTGGGATCGATTTTGATAACCCTGAAACGCGCCTCGCCGTCCATCTGGCATTGAAGATTCGGCGGCTGCTTGGGTCGATGCGCTTGTGAAAAAGCCCCCAATTTTTGGGCAAAATGCCCAAAAATTAGGGCATATTTTTGGGCAGATTAGCAGAAGAAAAAACGGGTAGTGTCTTTTATACTGTGGCTTCAACTTGTTTGATACCACTGTGCAACCAGTGTTTCCCTCCTGTTGATGGCATGGCGGTGGGGGCGCTTGAGGGGGCAAACTCATCATCATGCAAACACAGACTCCTGTAGAACATACAGGAGTCTGTGTTTTTTAAGTATCTATCTAGCACACCTTACACACAGACCCTCATCCCCCTGCCCCCCTTCTCCCTGTGGGAGAAGGGGGAATCACGTTTTTTGAGGGGGCTTCCCCCTCATCCCCCCTCACCCACAGGATTTCTCCCCTTTCTCCGCGTGTGGGGAAAGGGAGGCAGCCCAGATGCGGGGAAACACATGGCGCGGGGTTAAACCGCCCGCGCTAGGAATAATCACCCCGTTGGGGCTTAAACCAGATGCGGGGAGAGCCTCTTTGCCTTCAAGCCCCGAAGGGGTGGCTGCTTTAGCGGCGGGCGCTCACTCTCAACACACCCTAGTTGACGGTGTTCACCGGCACAGCAAGACTCACCACGGTGCCGGATTCAAAGGTCAGGGTGAAGGGGAGCGTCGTCCCCGCCATAAGGTCTTCCCCCAACCTCATCAGCATAATGTGCATCCCGCCGGGTTTTAATGCCGCGGTCCCCCCCGCCGGAATCTCAATGCCCGCCGTGAGGGGCATCATCTTCGCCACCTCATTTTCAATCTTCGTCTCGTGCAGTTCGACCATCGCCGGAATGCCCACCTCAACCTTCAGCAAGCGGTCTGCCTTATCGCCACTGTTGGCGATCACCATGTAGGCGGCGGAGACGCCCCCCTTTTGGGCGGCGCGGGCATAGGCCCCGCTGATGGTGATCACCCCGGCGCCCCCTTCAGCGACGACCATTTCCCCGCTGTGTTCACCTTCGCCAGATCCCTCTGAATGGGCGGCTTCCGCTTTCGGTCCGTCGTGCGGCAGGCGGACAACCGTCAGCGCATCCCCCACCATGTAGATTACGAAGGTGTAAAAGCCGCCGTCCCCTTCTTCAAAGGTGAAGGCAGCGGGTTCGGGCGTCAGCGCATCGCCCAGCTTCCCGCCCGCCCGAACAAGAACCAGCGCGAATTCATAGCCTTCGACGCTCATGTAGTCGGTCACGTCCTCGTAAGCGACCCCATCGGCAAGCAGCGTATCCCCCACATAGACATCAACGGCGGGTGCGCCTTCGGCAAGGTGAGCAATCCGCACATGGGGTCCACCGGCGTGGGCGGCAAGATGGGGAATTCCGCCGAGCAGCCCAACGGCGCATATCAGGGCAAGAGCAAGCACACTCATTTTTCGCATCATGTGGCAATCTCCCTTATTGTTCACAAACTATAGGGCGATTGTATCCTGTAGGGGCATAGGCGCCCATGTGACAGAAAGCATCTTTAAAGAGGGCGAACGTCAAGAAAAATGATTCTATATTGATTGCAGTACCCTCACTGGTTGGACGGCAACCAGCCTTCTTACAAGAAGGACGGGCGTCGTTCGTTTGCCCTTGATCACCACCGCCTGCCCATCGGTAAGCCTATCGTGCTAGGCGGGGCTGTCAACCACTGAGGTGGTCAATCTCGTTGTAAAATGCTGTAGGGCGCGGACGCGCCAGGGGTCGCCCCTACGGTGCGGTATCAGGCTTGCCCTCCCGCGAAACCATAGTGCTGAGATTAGGTTTTCGTCTTTCCCCACTTTCAGCCCCGCCCTAAAGGGCGGGGTGGTCAATCTTAGCCCGTCCCCTTTAGGGGCGGGCGCAGCCGAACGCCCCAGGGGGATGCGGGGCTAAAGCCCACGTACTGAAAGCAGATTTTCGTCTTTCCCCGATTTTCAGCCCCCGCCCTAAAGGGCGGGGTGGTCAATCTTAGCCCGTCCCCTTAGGGCGGGCGCAGCCGAACGCCCAGGGGGATGCGGGGCTAAAGCCCACGTACTGAAAGCAGATTTTTCGTCTTTCCCCGCTTTCAGCCCCGCCCTAAAGGGCGGGGGTGGTCAATCTTAGCCCGTCCCCTTTAGGGGCGGGCGCAGCCGAACGCCCAGGGGGATGCGGGGCTAAAGCCCACGTACTGAAAGCAGATTTTTCGTCTTTCCCCGCTTTCAGCCCCGCCCTAAAGGGCGGGGTGGTCAATCTTAGCCCGTCCCCTTTAGGGGCGGGCGCAGCCGAACGCCCCAGGGGGGAGTCCCTACGGATGCGGCGCGGGGGGTTAGAATGTCACCAAATCCTAGTAAATGCCGGGTTCCTCCCATTGGGCGGCGCGGGCATCGGTGAAAAACCAGGGCATCAGCCACCGTTCGATGATCCCCACCAAAACAACAAGGGCGACGCTGATCAAGGCGCTGATCCCCACCGCTGCAAAGGTGGCATCAGTGCTGCCGCTGTTGTAACTTGCCCGTAGGTAGCGCCCTAATCCGCTTTGCGCGGTGATGAACTCACCGAGGATCGCCCCGCTGATCGCATAGGTCGCCGCGATACGCACCCCGCTGAAGAAGGACGGCAGCGCGGCGGGCAAGCGCACCGCCCACCACACCCTTCCCCGCCCCGCCCCCATCGCCCGCAGCAGCGCCACATAATCGGGATCGGTTGCCGCCAGCCCGTCGATCAGGGCGACGGCGATGGGAAAAAAAGTGAACAAAATGACGGTGATCACCTTCGCCCCAATACCGAAGCCAAAGATCAGAATCAGCGCCGGCGCAATGGCAATGATCGGAATCGTTTGGGAGAGGATCAAGAGCGGGTAAATGGCGCGTTTTAGGGGTGAGGAGACATCCAAAAGCGCCGCCAACCCCGCCCCAATGAGAATGGCGATCAGCAGCCCAAGCCCCGCCTCCAAAAGGGTGATCGGGATATGGACGGTGAATAGAAGATGGGCATCGCGGAAAAATGCCCCAAGGACTGCCGAGGGCGCGGGGAGGATGTGAACGCGGTTCGTATCGGCACGGACGAGGAGTTCCCACCCCACAAGAAGAATCGCCAGCAGAAGAAGTGGGGGGAGAATTCGCTGCCGAAGGCGCTTCATGCCCGCCCCGTTGTGTGGACAATGAGCAGCAACCCAGAGGCAAAACGCACCTCTGCCGCCGCCGCCGTCATCACATTGGACACCCCCCGCGACGGACCGACGCGCAGCGCCTCTCCCTGAAGGGGATAGTGCAAGCCCTGTGTGTAAATCCCCTCCACACTGGTGGTCAGGGGGATCAGCGAGATCGTATCGCCCGCCGCGCCGCTGAGGGACGTGCTGCCGGGGTGGGCAACCCATGTTGTCTCTCGCCCGTTGACGATGCGCACATCACGCCCTTGCAAGGCGGGCAAAGTCAGCAGTTGAAGGTTGCCAAGCGTCTGATCCAAACGCCCGCCAAGCGCCCCAATCAGACGGAGGGTTGTACCTCCCTTCTCCAACGCGGCGAGCAGCGCTAGTTCGAGGTCGGTTTCGTCTTTTGCCGCCGGAAAGCGCCGCACCTCAGCGCCCTTTGCCGCCACCTCTGCCAAGCGTTGGGGGTCAGCCGAATCCAAATCGCCCACGACAATATCCGGCTGAACGCCAAGATGAAGGGCATGGCGCAGCCCGCCATCAGCAACAACGGCGAGACGTCGATCAGGAGGGGTTGTTTGATACCCTTCGAGCGCGGCGTGGACGGCTTCCCCCTCATGAAGATCGCCATTGGCAAAAAGAAGAACGTACATGGTCACCTTTTTATCTCTCTCTAAGTGCCTCTCCAGCGGCGGGCGCAAGCATCGCGCCCCTACGGATGCGAGATCATAGGCGCTCCCGCCTGTTCATTGTGGTTATACGTAGTCGCTATCCACCCTGCCGTTCTAACCACGCCGCCGCCTCGGATAAAACCTCATCCAAGGAACGCCCGTTTTCCAATGCGGGAAAGGAGCGCAAGGCGTCACGCTGCGCTTTGGGAAAGCGTTCCCACAGCAGCGCCGCCTCATTCTGATGATCCGGCTCAAAGGGGTGGGCGTCTGCGATCCGTAAAAAGATGGCGGCTTTTGCCCGCTGTCCCAGGGCAAAGGCGTAGGCGGCAAGGCTGGTCATGATCTCCACTTTCACCCACATCACATCGCCAATGCTTGGAATGATCGTCATCGCTTCTAACAAGAGCGTGCGTGCTTCGGCAAGATTGTCTATATCGATATGAAGGGCAGCCAGTTTGCCCAAGCCAATGACCAACGTATGGGTGGAACGCATGGCGCGGCGCAGCGCTAGACTTTCTTCAAGGTAGGTGCGGGCTTCCTCAAAGCGCCCCTGCCGGCGGGCGATGATTCCCAGATTTTTGGCGCACATGGCGCTTTCATAGCGGTTGCCATACTGCCGGAAACGCTCCAACGAGGCGCTTAGATAGACAATGGCAGCCTCGTATTCGCGCCGAAAGAAGGCAATCCGTCCCCGCCCCATGTCAATGTATGCCTTGCCAAAATCATCCCCAATCTGGCTGCACAACTGATAACTCTGTTCAAAATAAACTTCGGCACGGGGATAATCGCCCAAAAAGGTGAGCGAGGTGGCGCATTCCCAGGCGCAGGTGGCGGCATTTTGAATATCACCCACGTGCTGATACCCCGCCAACGCCTGTTCATAATTGGTAAGTGATTGCGGAGTACGCCCCTGAATGTGGTTGAAATAGGCAAGCGCATAATGTCCCGCTGCCAAACCAACCGGATCGTTTAAGGTGGTGTGGAGTGCCAACCCTTCTTCAAGGACCTTTTCGGACTCAGCAAAGCGCCCCGCCCGCAGCAGCGCATTGCCAAAGCCAAGGAGAAGTTTCCCTTTTTGGGATGGATCAAAGTTTTCTGCCTGTGGTAACAGGCTGAGCGCCTCTTGAAAGACTTCTGGCGCGGCGCTTAAATCGCCCCGTTTGGTAAGGTACTGCCCCTTCAGGCGCAAAAAGATCACACGGCGGGCAATATCTTGCGGCGGAATGAGCGCTAAGCCTTCCTCTAGAAGGCGGAGTGCCTCCGGCAAATTTCGCTGAAGGCGGTGCCCCTCCGTCGCCTGTTGGATGTAATGAAGTGTCTTGGCAGCATCGCCCGCCGCCCGCCAATGGTAAAGCAGCCGCATGGCATGGGCAGGTGATTCAGGGTACAGCCTCTCAATAATCTGGGCAGCGGTGCGGTTCAGCGTAAGGCGTTCGGTATTCTCCAAACTATATAAAAGCCCCTCTCGAATCTTGTCGTGGCTAAAGCGCCATACATAGCCATCGACCTCCACAATATGGGCATCAGCACAGGCGCTCAGCCAGTGTTCCAAGTTCAGCCCAGGCTCGTAACAGGCGATCACATCGAGATCAAGGGTGCGCCCCAAGACCGCCGCAAAACGCACACTAGGGTGAAAGGCAGCGGGGAGGCGCGTAAGACGATGATGGACAACGCTCAAAATGTGTTTGGAGATCAACTGCGAGGGGAGTGTTTTCTCTCCGATGAAATCGAGGCTGCCAGCCGTTTCCGCCAAAATATGGAGGACATCAATGGCAAAGAAGATATTCCCTTCGCTGTGATCGGCAACAAACGACACCACCTGCGGGTTGCGCCCGCTCTCGCCCACCATTGCCGTTGTCAGCGAGGCGATTGCCGCCGGAGGGAGGCGTTTCAAATTCAGATGGGTTGTCCCTGGCGGAAAGGTCTCGGCAAAGTGTGGATAATCGTCACTGCGATAGGTTGCCATGATCGCTATCGGTCTGGTGAGGGCAAGCTGAAAGAGGTTATGGATCAGATCGGTATCATCCTCTGCCCAATGAATATCCTCCAAAAGGATGAGCAGCGGGGAGGTCTGCCGCTCCAGAAGTCCACGAATCACTTGGAAAAGGCGAATACCATCGTGGGGCGCTTCTAAAATGGGGATATCGGGAATGTCCTGATCGAGCAGCGTGTTTATCTCCGGTAACACTGTCTTCAAGACACCCGCTTCCAACGGGCTGAGATCGCTTTGAATCACCAATGGGGCAAGAATGCCGCGCAGCAGCGCATGAGGAATGCCGCGCCCTTCTTGTGCCTGCCCGCGCAGCACCTGAATACCCCGCACCAACGCCCGTATCCGTAGTTCCTCCAACAGGCGGGATTTGCCAATGCCGGCTTCCCCGCCAATCAGCCGCGCCGTGCCTTTGCCCCCCTCAACGGCAGTGAGCGCCGCCTCCAATTGGGCAAGCTCATTCTCGCGCCCAATGAAGGGCGCATGGGCAAGGAAACTTTCGCGGACGGTGTATGTTTCAGGCAGGGTGGACACCGCCGCCGCCTGAAGGGAAAGCGCCGCCGCCAACGCTGAAGGAAAGCGTGTGGTTGGCTTTGTCGCCAGAAGGTGCTTTATCCACCCCGCCAGCGAAACGCCCGCTGCCTCGATGAGCGGATTATCGTCACGTGTTCCCTTAAACAGGGCATCAAGAAAGGCGTCCAGCGTGAGCGCGTTCAGAGGGCGCTCCCCCATGAACAATTCATAGGCGATAACGCCCACCGCATACAAATCCGTCGCTTCGCTTGGGGCGTCTCCACGTAAAATTTCAGGGGCAATATAGAGGATTGATCCGGCAATCGGCATTTTTTGAGTATGGTCTTTCAATGCCAAACCGAAATCGAGGACTTTCAACCCGCCCCCGACGGGGATCACGATATTGCTTGGTTTAAGGTCACGGTGGACAATGCCATGACGGTGAAGGTAGCGCAAGGCGGCAAGAATGTCCAAGAGCAGCCCCACCCGCCCGCTGATGGGCAGCGTCCGCCCGATGCTGACGACATCCTGCGGGGCGGCGAGCAGTTCCATCGTGAAAAACGGCTGGTGGGCAGCGTCCACCCCATAATCAAGGACGCTGACAATATTTGGATGGCGCAGCGACGCCAACAAGCGAAACTCGTGGGTCAGGGCGAGCAGGTTTTCCCGCTCGATGCTCTCGGTCGTCCCCTGGAGGGCAGCGGGGGGAATAATTCGTTTGAGGGCAACATCCTTCCCCCGTAGGCGATCATAGGCGCGGTAGACTTCCCCCATACCCCCCGTGCCGAGGGGTTCAAGAAGGCGATAGCGGTTTCCAATAAAGGCAATAGTCTGTTTGTCGTCCATACCCACATCTCATCCCACTTGGAGGAGGGATTATAGATCGGCGTTTGAAAAAACATAGGCGTTAAGACAAAATGATAGTCTGTACGGTACAATGGCAAAAAACGACGAGACGAGGGCTATTTCCGTTGTCTGACCTAATCACCCTGCGCGATCCGCGTTCGCCGGCTGCCGAAGCCTATCGCGCCTTGCGCACCAGTATTCAATTTGCTGGCGTCGATGCGCCCATTCACACCCTGCTGGTGACTGCCTGTGCAGGAGAAGATGGGAAAAGCCTCGCCATTGCCAACCTTGCCGTCACCCTGGCGCAAGGCGGGCAGTCGACCATCCTTGCCGATGCCGATTTGCGCCGTCCGGCACAGCATACACTTTGGAAACAGGGCAACGAGAAGGGCATGACAACAATGATCCTAGACGGCGAGGCGCTTCGTGAGCCACCCCTAAAGCCCGTCGGCGTGGAGAATCTTGCCCTGCTCACCAGTGGAATAATCCCGCCCAATCCGGCGGATTTGTTCGGCTCGAAACGGATAGATGAGGTCATTGCGGCGCTGAAGGGGCGGGCAAATCTGGTCGTCTTTGACGCCCCGCCTGTCCTCGCCGTGACGGATACGGCGCTTTTGGCTACAAAGGTCGATGCCGTGCTGCTTGTCATTCGCGCCGGAGTCACCCGCCGCGACCATGCCCGCCGCGCCCGCGAGATGCTGGAGGGGTTAAAGGTGCGCGTCATTGGCGCGGCGCTGACGAACGCCCCCCGCGAGGCAGGCGTAACCTATTGATCTCGCCACTGGGGGGCTTCTCCAAACCTGTGCGAAGCGCCCCCGCGCCATTCGTTATGAAGCTTACACACTAAAGAAGGTTTTGGCTCATGCGCTATGATTTTGCCCTTTGGCACGCTCAATTTCCGCGGTTCACCTTCCGCGATTTTTACGCCTTTGAAGCGCACGTCAAAACCGCCCGCGCCCGTCGGGGGCTGCCGATGATCCCCGAATGGTATCAGTTTCCCGTCTTTTATTTCTCCAACCCCCGCGCCTTTTTCTACCATGACGACCCCATCCACGCGCCAGCGCGGACAGAAGCGCTCGATTTTGAATTGGAGGTGGCGGCGATCATCGGCACGCCCGGAATGAACATCCCCGCAGACGAAGCAGATCACTATATTGCTGGCTACACCATCCTGAACGATTGGTCGGCGCGGGATATTCAACGCGAAGAAGTCAAGGTGGGCTTGGGTCCGGCAAAGGGCAAAGACTTTGCCACCTCCATTGGCGCATACCTTGTGACGCCCGATGACCTGGCGGATCGCCGTTCGGGGAAGGGCTACGACCTGACAATGATCGCCCGCCGCAACGGGATCGAGATCACAGGCGGAAATTGGAACACGATCACCTTCAGCTTTGCTGAGATGATCGCCCGTGCCAGCGAGGATGCCATGCTCTATCCGGGCGATGTCATTGGGTCGGGGACGGTGGGCGGCGGCTGTATTTTGGAGTTGGGCGCAGAGAACGCCGGCGGGTGGTTACAGGCGGGCGACGTGATCGAATTGGAGATCGAACGGTTGGGAATTCTGCGGAACAAGATCGTTTAAAGCGCCGCCGCATCCTCCCTCTGCGCAGTGGTTATGCTCATCGGTACGCCGCTGCCCCCTTTGCCTCCTTGTGGCAGAGGGGGTGAGTGCTATACTGAACGAAAGCGATACTGAGTTGAGATAAAACGATCATCCCCTAATCGCTAAAGACTCTCTGCCGGCTTGCCCTTTTCCTCGTCTACGGAGAGGGCGTTAGGGGGGGGACCCGTTTTGCCTCACGTTCACACTCTGTTTACATCTGTAAGGTATCTTCCCATAGGGTAGCGAACGATCCCCTGAACGGGAGCAAGGAAAGTGGCAGGGCATATGGGCTTCTCCATTGGCGAGACCGTTGGTCCGTATCGCATCACACAGCAGCTAGGGCTTGGCGGCATGGCAACCGTCTACAGCGCATACCATGCGAATTTGGATCGCTATGTCGCTATCAAAGTCCTCCACGCGGCGCTGAAGGCAGATTCCGCCTTTGAGGAACGCTTCCGGCGGGAGGCGCAGATCGTTGCCAAACTGGAACATCCGAACATCGTCCCCGTCTATGATTACAGCCAGTACGAGGGCGAGCCGTACCTCGTCATGAAGTTTATCGAGGGCGAGACGCTCAAAGCCCGTATAGGCGGCGAGGCGCTTTCCCTAGCGGAAACGCTGCGCCTGATCAACGCCGTCAGCGCCGCCCTGACCTATGCCCACGAGCGCGACATCCTTCACCGCGACATCAAACCCTCAAACATCCTGATCGAAACCCGCACGGGTGAGCCGTACATTGCCGATTTCGGCTTGGCGCGGATCGCCAGCATGGGCGAATCGACCCTGAGCAAAGACATGCTTCTGGGGACGCCGCAGTACCTCTCTCCCGAACAGGCATCGGGCGGGGCGCTTGCGCCGGCAACGGACATTTATTCCCTCGGCGTCGTCGTCTATGAGATGGTCTGCGGGCGCGTCCCCTTCACGGCGGATACACCCTACGCCATCATCCACAACCACATTTACGCCCCGCTGCCCATGCCCCGCCAGATGAACCCCACCATTCCGGCGGCGGTGGAGCGCGTCTTGTTGAAAGTCTTGGCGAAAGACCCCGCAGACCGCTACCCAACAGCGGTTGCCTTTGCCCAAGCCTTCACCACAGCGGTGCGAGAAAGCGGGCTTCGAGATTTTGCGACGAAAGACGTTCGCCCGCCGCGCCCTAGTGCTTCTGGCATGAATGATTTCAAGATCACCGCGCCCTCAGTGGCAAAAAGCGCCGCCGAACGCACGCCCTCGCCCATCCCCAACCCGATTGGCGCGGAGAGCAAGGCAGCCCGCAGCAGCGCCGTCCCCGCCGCCGAGGGAAAATCGACAGCGCTGAATGCCCCAACGGGCTATGTGAAACCCACTCCCCGCCAGCGCGGAGGGATGGCGCTCTTGTGGGGGGGCGTGCTGGTTGCCTTCGCCGTTGTTGTGGCGTTGATTGTCGTCATTGCCACCCGCCCGCACCCCCTAAGCGTGGCGAATGCGGCAACAACGCCCGCTGTTAACCCCTTATTGGTTACCAATTTAGCCGCTACCGGCGCGGCGAACCAGACCGCAGCGGCGCGGGCGCTAACGCCCACTGATGTGCCGCCGACCTTCCTTTTTTGGCATACCCCCACGCCCGACGAAGAGGCGACGCGCATCGCCGCCCTCCCGCCGACATGGACGCCCACCTACACGGTGACGCCACGCCCCACCCGCCCGACGAACACGCCGCGCCCAACGAGTACCCCGCGCCCTGCCGCTGCCACACCGCCGCCGCCCTCAGCGCCGCCGCCCTCACCGCCGCCGTCGCCATCGGGGGGCGGTCAGCCCGGTCAGCCCCCGCCTGTGGAGCAGCTTTACAACGGGGCGGACATTGCCGAGATCACCGCCTTTATCGCTCAGAATCCGGGGAACGTCCATGGCTATATGGCGCTGGCGCTGCGGCAGAGCGTTTCGGGGACGACAGCAGAGGTTGAGGCGAACGCGCTGAAGGCAGTTGAGATGGCGGGGAAGGAACTGTTCCTTTTGCGCGATATGCTCACCTTTACCGAGCAGTTCAACGCCCGCACCCCAACAAGTTTTTCAAAAGCCGCCATTGGCATCCTTAACGGGCTGCTTTATGCCTATACCCCCCTGCGCGAAGCAGTCGTCCGTAACAGCGCCTCTCTCGCCATGTTCACCTTTGCTAAGTCGGCAACGGTGGCGAACGGCTATGCAAAGGTCTTGGTCGATCTCGCCCAAAAGACGGACAGTGATCCGTACCTGATGATGCTTTCGGCAATGGCGCTGTTGAAAACGAACAACACAACGGACGGTCTGGCGGCGATGACCCATGCCGCCAGCGGACGTCGGCTTGCCGCTGAAACCCATCTGGTACACGGTATAATCTTGAAGGCGTTGGGGCAGAAAGACAAAGCGAAAGCCGCCTTTGAAGAGGCGAACGGACGCCTTGCCCCCACCTGGGTGCGTGATGAAGTGCTGCGACAACTGGAAGGGATGTGATTCGTGCGGAAACCGATCATTGCTGGCAATTGGAAGATGAACAAGACCCCCGCCGAGGCGGTCAATTTCGCCTTAGCCCTCGCCCCCCGTCTGCGCGAGTATGGGGCGGTGGAATCGGTGGTTTGCCCCCCCTTTGTGGCGCTTGCCGGAGTTGCCGCCGCCCTCGCCGGCAGCGGCGTCCGCGTGGGGGCGCAGAACGTCCACGAGAAAGACAGCGGGGCGTTCACCGGACAGGTCTCCCCGCCCATGCTGAAGGGGCTTGTCGCCTACGTGATCATCGGTCATTCCGAGGTGCGCGCCTATCAGGGCGAGACGGACGCCCAGATCAACCTGAAGGCAAAGGCGCTCCTCGCGCACGGCTTGACACCGATCATCGCTGTTGGCGAAAGTGACGCGGTGAATCGGGCGGGCGGCACCCTTGCCACCGTTGGGGCGCAGGTGCGGGCGGCACTAGCGGGCGTTTCTGCGGCGGAGGCTGCCTCTCTGGTCATTGCCTATGAGCCGATTTGGGCAATTGGCACGGGGCGCGTCCCTAGCCCAGAGGAAGCCAACGCGATCATCAAGGGGGCGGTGCGCGATGTCCTTGCCGAACTGTACAGCGCACAGACCGCCGCCCAAGTGCGCATCCAATACGGGGGAAGCGTCACGCCGGCAAACATGGTCGGCTTTATGTCCCAACCCGATATTGATGGGGCGTTGGTGGGTGGCGCCTCGTTAAAGGTGGATGATTTCCTCAGCCTTGTCGCGGCGGCGCGACAAGCGAAGGGTCTCTAGCCGAGACGACAGCCCCAGGCGAAGGGCGATCATTATGGCGGCAGTGCTGAACCTCCTCATCCCATGGATCACCCTCGCGGTGGTCACCTTCTGTGTGATCACCATCCGCAATTGGATTCTGCGCCACCTCTTTGGGGTCAGTTGGCTTGCCAGCCGCGAACGCAACCTCGCCGTGATCATCTACCTGATCGCCCTTCTGCCGGGCGTCTTGCTGCGGGAGGGAAGCCGTTATTTTGTGGCGGGGCTGCTGCGCCTGAAGCCCGCCTTCATCCAAGTGACGCCCACCGTCGGCAGCGATGGCATTGTTGAGATTCGCTTTGTCCACTTTCTGGTTCTGAACCCCGTCTTTGCGGCGCTGATCGCCCTTGCCCCCTTCATCAGCGGGCTGATCATCACCTACCTTGTTGCCATGCACGGGCTGAACGTCCCCGCGCTCATGGCGGCGGCAACCTCCTCCCAAGGGGCGGCGTTTGGCACAGCAATCCAGCGGACGCTGACGACGCCAAATTTTCTGCTCTTTGCCTACATCCTCTTTGGGATCGCCAACACCTGCCTTCCCACCAGCAGCGAACTGCGGGCGACATGGTTTTTCTGGGTGGGGGGCGTGTTGTTCCTCGGCTTGCTGATGGTGGCGGGGCTTTACAACGCGATCTTCCTCATTTTGGATGGACCCGTCACGCGGTTGGTCTATGGTTTGGCGACGATTCTGACCGTCATTGTGGGGATGAACCTGCTGGTGGCGGCGGGATTGTTCGTCCTTGAGCGCCTTGTCGAGATGATCACGGATCGAAAGGTGGAATACACGCCCGCCCAAGCCGCCGTAAAGACGAGCCGCGCTGGAAACGTCTTGCGCAGCGTGGAGGATTTGCGCCTGCCCGTGCCAAGCATCCCGGGCAAGGATGTGCCGATTGTCATTGCCCCACCCGTCGCCCCGCCGGAAGCGCCGCCGAAGATCGACGTGCCAACGCTCCCTGCTCCGGCGGAACGTCCGGCGATCACCCCGCCCGCCGCCGCTGCCAGCCTGCCCGCCCGCACCACAGGGACGGGGCTGCCCGCCGTGCCAGAAAGAGCCGCCCCGCCGCCACCGCGTCCGGCGGCATCCGTCCCCTTGCCCCCGCCCAAGATCGCCTCTACCCCTGCCGACGAGCCAGCGAAAGCTGCCAGCCCGCTAAGACCGCCCTTCGCGCCGGCGGCAAAACAACCGACGGGCGAGACAAAAGCCATCCCTACGGGGGCATCCGGTGGGACAGCGGGCGGGGCGTTTCCGGCGGCAAGAACAACCGGCGAGACAAAGCCACCCGCCTTTGGTGGGAGTGGGGGGGCAGCGGGGGCGCTGAGCAAACCGCTCCCCACCGCGCCAACGCCGCCGCCGCTGAAGCCGCCCTCACCCGCCGCCAACCCGCCCAAGATTGGCACACCCTTTGCCAACCGCGATGTGCGCCCCGCCCCCAAACCCGCCAGCGGCGCGTTTAACAAGCCAACATCCCCCGCCGATGATGATGTCATTGATGCGGAGTTGATTGAGGACGAGGATTACATCGACGCCGACGTGATTGAGGCGGATGTCATTGACGAAGCGCCGCCGCCCAAGCCCTCTGGCGGGTTTAACAAACCCTTTGGCAGGTCACCCTTTAACGCCACAGGCAGCAAACCGAGCGGCGACAAGAAAGACGACGACGAGACCCTGAAATACGTGGACGCCGATAAACTGTAGGGGCGACCATGTGCGGCGTCCACGCATGATCGCCCGCCGCTAAAGCAGCGGGCTGAGGCTGACCACCCCTACGGGGCTTGAAGGCAGTTCCCCCGCGTCCGTCTTAAGCCCCAACGGGGTGATTATTCTTAGCGCGGGCGTTTTAACCCCGCGCCCGTTTTTGCCCCGCCCTAGCGCGGCGTCACCCGAAACTGCTGCAACACCTCTGGCTGATAGGCGAGATACGCCGTCGGATCGGCGCGTATCTCCGCTGGCGTAGGGGCGGGAATCCCGTAGGTTGTCACCGTCAGAACACCCTCGGCGTCAATCTCGAAGGCAGTCCAGCCGAAGGTGTGTGCCAAGACATTCCCCCCCGTGATCCATTCATAGGCAATGCCCGACCCCACCAACCCCAGCGGATCGTACCCCGACGCCATGAGCAGGGTGTTCAAGCCGACCTCGGCAAAGGTATCCTTCAGGGCGCGGGGGGCGGCTTGATACAGGTTGTACTGCGTTTGGCTGATCGCACCGAGGGCGCGGAAAGCAGTTACTGCCAGCGTTCCGAACGGCGGATCGACGGCAACCGCGCCGGTGACGATTTCAAAGTAGCCCGTTTCAATCTGCGGATCGCCCGGGGTGAGGGCGTAGGTTAGGTTGTTCACAAACGTCCCGTGAAAATCAGCGGCGACGAACACGGCATTCGTGATTCCATTCCTCACCATGAAGTCCAAGAGGTCGGCGCGTTCCGCCGCGTAGCCCTCAAAGCGATCTCCGGCGTTGAACACCCCAAACTGTTGAATCGGCTGCGGGACGGCGATCACTTTCCAGAGAATGCCCGCCGCCTGTGCCGCCAGCAGATCAGCTTTCAATTGCGCCAACTGCGCCGCGCCAAGCATCGTCCGTGTTGGGTCGTAGGCTTTGTTTAGGAATGTCCGTATCGCCGCCGGATCGGTAGCGCCCCGTGCGCTAGGCGATGCCAAGCTCGCGTCGCGGAAGGTGCGGGCGTCCAAAACGAACAAGGCGGCGTCCTTCCCAAACGTCCGGTAGCGGTAGAGATTCGGCTTGCCCGCTGTGCGCGGGTCGCCCGTCGCGCCCCAGACCTCAGCACGGATGGGCATGTAGTCAAGGAACGCCTGATAACCGTTCTGGAACAGCGCCGTGTCGTGGATATATGCCCCCCGCCGATCAAAGCGGTTATCAGAGGCGGGCGGTGCGCCGCCCGCAAAATCGTCGGTGATTTCGTGATCGTCCAGCGTGGCGTAGATGGGGGTCGTCTGGTAAATGTCACGCCAGAGATTCAGGTCGTTCACCGTCAGCATATTTTCGGCGTGTTTTGCCCGAAATTGGGCGAGCGTTTGCGCCTGCCGAAGGGGAACATCTGGCGAGGTGACATCGGCGTAGACCGTATCGCCCAAGAGGACGAAGAAATCAAGGGCGTGGGCGGGGGCGTTCCGCACGACGATATAGGGCATGAATGCCGCCTGCCAATCGCCCGTAATGCCAAAACGAAGTCCGCGCTGAACGTCCGGTGGGGCGGGCGTCCTAAACGATCCGTTCAGCGTCAGCCCACCCGCATCGGTGATCTGGTAGGTGTAGACTGTCCCTGCGCTCAAGCCGCTGAGGTCAAGTTTGACGGGGAGAAGGGGATCGCTGATGGCGGCGGCGGGAAGGGTGACGGTGGGCGTGAGGCTCACCGCCAGCGCCCCGACGTTTGGGGAGTGAATCCACAGGACGGCGGAGGTTTGGTCGGCATCTCCAACGGCGGCAACCAGTGTGGGCGTGCGTGGGGATCGTTGGGCGGCGGTGGGGGACGTGATCAGGATGAACAGGACGGCAGCAATGAGCATAAAACGGCGGGTGATAGGCATGAAGGGTAGTCCTCATCGTTATTTATGCGAGGCGGTAGGTGCTTTATTCCTCCCCGCTAAAAGGTCATCCGTCGCCCCCGCCCCGATGGACGGGCTAACCAGCCCACCACGCGGAACACGACGATCATCAACGGCACATTGTACAAAACAGAGATGAGTGTCACATTGACAAGGGCATAGAAAACGGGGACAGACGAGCCAAACACATTCAGGACGACAATCAGCACCGTCTGAAAGACCACCGTCCCCACCGCAGCGGCAAGCGGCGGCACGATCAGGTTGCCGCGCCCGACCTCGTTGAAGATCAGGCTGACCGCCCCCGACGCAGCGACCATCGCCACCGCCCCTGTCCCCAACAGCCGCCCTCCGGCAAGGTCATGGAGCAGTCCGCCAACCACCGCCCATATCGCCCCTTCTTCCGCCCCCATGAGGATCGTCCACGAGAGGACGATCAGCAGGACAAGATCGAAGCCCGCCCCGCCGATCCGAAATTCGGGCAAAACCGCCCCTTGCAAAACAGCCGCCAGCACAAGCAGCGGCAGCCCGGAATAGCGTCCCACAGGCTCAGTTTTCGCCCCGCACCCATGCCACCAGCGCCGCAATGTAGGGGGCGAGCGGGACATCTTCCTGAAGGACAGCCAAGCGCCGTCCGGGGGCGATCTCTAGCCGGCGAATGGCAGCCAACAGGCGCTCTGAGGCAGCGCCCGCCCGCGCCGTAGGCGTCATCGCCAAGCGAAGGGAGAGCGCTTGCGCCGCACAGAGGTATTCCAGCGCGATCACCTTCTGAACATTCCCAACGATCTGTGCCGCTTTGCGGGCGGCAATCGTACACATGCTGACATGATCTTCGCGGTTGGCGCTGCTAGGGATGCTGTCCACACTGGCGGGATGCGCCAATGTTTTGTTCTCGCTGACGAGCGCGGCGGCGGTGTATTGGGCGATCATCAGCCCACTGTTCAGCCCTTCGCGTCCGGCTGAATCATGGATCAAAAAGGGCGGCAGACCGCGATTCAAACGGGGGTCGGTCAGGGTGAACATCCGCCGTTCGGCGATGCTCCCGATCTCGGCAGTGGCAATGGCGAGGTAATCCATGACCAGCGCCAGCGGTTCGCCGTGAAAATTCCCGCCGCTGATCACTTTTGCCCCGCGTGGGAGGTGGTCGGGCGAGTCGGCATCGTCAGGGAAGATCAACGGGTTATCGGTGACGGCGCTCAGTTCGTTTTCCAGCACCGTCTGCACGTGATCAAGCGCCGTGCGCACCGCCCCAAACACGGATGGAATACAGCGCAAACAGTACGGGTCTTGGGGCGGACCTTCGGCGGGGTCAAGGTCACGGTCAGCGTCGCCCCGCATCAGCGTGCTGCCCTCAAAACGGGCGTAGAGCGCCGCCGCTTCCTCGGCTTGGGTGTGTCCCCGCCGCCGATTCAGATGGGGGAGGAAGGCATCTCGAAAGCCGCGCAGCGCTTCGGCGCTCATTGCCGCTGCGCCTCGTGCCGCCTCCAACAGGCGGCGGGCATCATGGAGCGCCAACGCGCCAATTGCTGCCGTGATCGCCGTCCCGTTGATCAGAGCGACGCCCTCTTTTGCCGTCAAGCGAATTTGGGCAATGCCAACGGCGTGCAGCGCCTCTGCCCCTGTGACGATCTCGCCATTCAGAAAGCACGCCCCCGACGCGCCGGGTTGGTCGGCGTCCTCGCCGGGAAGGGGGGCGCTCAGCGGTAAGACGAGGTGGGCAAGGGGGGCGAGATCGCCGCTTGCCCCAAGCGATCCTTGCCCCGGAACAAGCGGGTAGACCCCTCGGTTCAGCATCTCAATCAGGGTGTTGATCACCTCGCGCCGGATGCCCGAATAGCCCTGCGCCAAGCCCACAATGCGGATCGCCAGCGCCGCCCGAATCACCTCATAGGGGAGCGGGTCGCCCACGCCGACGGCATGGCTAACCAAGAGGTTGCGGGTGAGCCGTTCGGCGTCCATTTTGTCCCGAAACACGGCGCGTCCGGCGTTATCGCCAAAACCAGTATTGATCGCGTAATAGGCGATAGGCGGGTTCATCTCTAAGGAGGCGGCAACCCACGCCGCGCTTTGCTCCAAGCGAGGGTTCTCGGCGGGGGCAATGGGGCGCAAGCCAGCGCCATGTCGGGCAATCGCCACCACCTCGGCAAGGGTGAGCGGCGCAAAGGGGGAGAGGACTCTCTCAGGCACAAAAATCTACCTTTCACTGCGAAAATCTTTTCGGGGGGAAATTGTACCGTATTGTCCCCGCACCCCGTAGGGACGCGCTGCAGCGCGTCCGTCCCCCCTGCCTAAGAAATCGCAGCGGCGTTAGAGGTACTCTGCCGCGCCAGCAATAATCAAGACAAGCTGCCACATGCCGCTGAGCATCCCCTCGATCTCGATGTATTCATCAAGACGGTGGGCGTTTCCGCCCTGCGTGATTCCCAAAGTCACAGTGGGGATACCTTTGTGCAAGAGCATGTTGGCATCGGTGCTGCCCGTCTCGTAAAGGGGACGTATGCCGAGGTGCTGCAAGACCTCACCCGCCAACTGTGGAAGGGGATGCGCACGGGGAATCGCCCCCGCCGGGCGGTCTCCCACAAGGGTCACGTCATAGGTCAGGTCTGGGGTGCGGTTCTGATCGATGAGCATCTGCACGGCTTTTTCCAACCGGGCGAGCGCCTCCGTGCTTTCCGAACGTAAATCGAGCAGCAGAGACGCATCGGCAGCAATGGTGTTCACCGTGCTGCCGCCTTCAATAACGCCGATGTTATAGGTGGTGCGCGGGTGTTCGGGGACGCGCAGCGCGGCGATCCCCGCCCCAAGACGCAGCAGCCCGTGAATGGCGCTCTCCCGTCCAAAATGCAGCCAGCTATGTCCGCCTTGCCCCTTGCAATGAATTTTCAAGCGACGGACGGCGATTCCAGCGTGGTAAATCCGCCCTAGTGCCATCCCTTCGAGGACGATTGCCGTCCCGATGCGCCCTTTCAGGTAGTCGGTGACAGCCCGAATCCCACCCAGATCGCCCAAGCCTTCCTCGCGGCTGTTGGCGACAAACCACACATCGCAGGGGAGGAGGTGATCCGCCAAGAGGTCGGCGGTGGCAATCAGCGCGGCGACGCCGAGGCTGTTATCGCCAAGTCCCGGCGCGTAAATGTGTCTCCCCTCACGGCGGGCGGTCAGCGGCGTCGCAAGATCAAAGACGGTATCGGTGTGGGCGGAAACCAAAATGCCCGCCGCCTGCCGATCCCGTCCGGCAAGGCGGGCATAGACGTTATGGAGATCATCAACGTGGATCGAATCCAAGCCGGCAATGCCCCCTAAGCGCTGGCGAATATAGGCAGCACGGCGCGATTCGTCAAAGGTGGGGGCGGGGATCGCCTGAATGGTGAGCGCTT
Organism: Anaerolineales bacterium; assembly: GCA_015075625.1. NCBI lineage: Bacteria > Bacillati > Chloroflexota > Anaerolineae > Anaerolineales > Anaerolineales bacterium. Next base: position 1,679,728 of record JABTTZ010000001.1, read on the forward strand.
CCTCAAGGATGCGCTCTTGGCGGGTTTCAAGGGCGCGGCGGAGGGCGCTCAATTTTTGATCCAGACGGGCAATACGGCTCTCAGTCACGATGGGCAGTCCCTTTTTCAGCCTGTCACAGTGGGGCAAATCGTAACAGAGTGGCGAAAAGGCGGCAACCGGACGTATAGGGTGAACATGCGCGGACACCCCTGGGGTGTCCCTACGGGCGCGGGCGCGGGGTTAAAACGCCCGCGCTAAGACTAATCACCCCGTTGGGGCTTAAAACGGACGCGGGGGGAATTGCCTTTCCCTGTTTTCAGCCCCGCCCTTTAGGGCGGGGTGGTCAACCTTAGCCCGCTGCTTTAGCGGCGGGCGCTCACGGGCGGCGATGGGCGCAATGCTTGCGCCCCTACAGGAATTACACGGTCAACCGAACCTAATTCATCACGGCATTCACCGCCCGCAGCATGTGGAGCAGCCCCAGATTGCGCACCGTGTAGCCATAGGCGAGGTTTTGCGCCGTGAAGCGCCCCGTCGCCCCATCGGGCGGGGCAGAGGGATGCACGCCATCCCCGCTAATGCCCTGATTCGGCAGGCTTTGCAGGGCAAACCAATAATCCCAGAGGGGAATTTCGTATTGGTATGCCATCCCTCGGATGATGTTGTTCCAGAGCGTCACCCGTTCGGTGTGCCATGCCCCCAAGAGCTTTGGCGGAATCGTGCTGAGGATGGGGATCGTCCCTCGCTCCATCGTAATCTCAACGATGCGCCGTAGGTTTTGGGTGTATTCTTCGGGGGCAACCCCGCCGGAATCGTTCGTCCCGATCATAATGACCATCACGGCGGGGCGGACGTTCTTCAACTCGCAGACAAGGGGGGAGTCGTTCCCGCACAGGGTAGGGTTAGCGAATCCCGCTTGTAAGATGCGATCCGCCCCCCACCCGTTGCCAGCGGCGATGGGCGGGTTTAGGAAGGAATTCTGACCGCCGCGTGCATTGCCGGCAAGGTAGCGCTGAAGGGTTGGCTCAAGCTCTGCCCGGTATGCGCCCAAATCCGCCCCGCGCCCCAAAGCGGGGATGAACAGCGGCGAGGCGCTGATGCTATCGCCAGCGATGCTGAACACATCGGCGCGGCTGCCAAGCGTCTGCCCCTTGCGAAAGAGTTCGCGGGTGGTGAAGCCAACGTTGCTGACGACCTCCAAGCGCGTCTCGGTGATCACCGGACGCCAGCGAATGGCATCGAGGGCAAACGCCAAGCCAGGTTCAAACGTCCAATCGTTGAGGTAAATCACGCCCGGCTGCTGCCCACCCGCCTCAATGTAAAACGTGCCGAGGGTCGCCCATTCGTTGTTGTAGAGCGCCTGCGGAACGGTCAGGATGATCTCCGAGGGTTCGCCGCGAACGCCGTGCAGTTTGTAGCGCATCTTGCCGCTTGTCGCGCCGAGGTTGGGGATGAACGCCTCAATCGTATACCACCCGCTGCGGCGGATTTGCGGGTCATACCGCGCCCAGACGTTTGCCACGTGGTCATTTGTGGGGTGGGTTTTCCCCGTCCCGCCCAGGTAGCCAACATAGCTCTGGAACGTCCCCGTTCCGGGTTCGGCGTCGGGAAATTTGCCGTCGGTGTAGCCCGCCCGTCCGGGCTGAACGAGGATCGACGCCCCATAGCGGACGGCTGCCCCATCCGTTCCGGGGGGCGTCTCCGGTGTGTAGCCGGCAGCGGCACGGTTGGTCGCCGCCAATTCGCTCGCGCTCAGAATCCCCAACACCCACCAACTGACCCCGGGCGAGCGGTAGGTGTTCACCGCCAACGCCCGCGCCCGTTCCGCCTCGGCGGGGGGGACATTATCCGCCTCCAACAGAGCGAACAGGGGGCGTCCGAACTTGCCCCATGTTTTGAAACCCGCTTGGAGCGTTGCTTCTGGGGTGGCGCCAAAAATTTTCCAATAGAGTTGAAGATGAACGCTGTTGACGAAAGGAAACCATTCTTCGGGAAAGACAGAAGTGTAATGTTGGGGGCGGGGGTCAACGGTCATGGCGAGGTGAAAGGCGCCGGGCAGGGCGGCGCGGATGCGCGTCATGAGCGGGCGAACGGTTGCCCGCCCGCCCTGATAAAAGCCGCGATACGGTTCGACATCCAAGACCATCGAACGGACGCCCGGCGTGGTGCAGGTGTCGATGATCACCCGCGCCTCGCCTTCAATGTTCAGCCCTTGCGGAACGCACCACGCATGAAATTCCAAGCCGTATTTTTGGAGGGTTTCTACCCAGCGAAGAATGGCATCCTTGCCCGTGATCGCCATGCTTGCTTTGCGATCATAGCGCCCTTGCCAATCCACCCCGTCGCTCGTTTTCACAAAGACTTGCGAGGCGGCGGGACAGTGGCGGCGGATCGTCTGGGCGAGTTCGTCAACCGTCTTTTCGGTGACGTTTTGCCCTTTGTGATGCCACAGCCCAATTTTATTATCATATGGGGTGATGATCGTCGGCATACGGATAGTCTCCTTCGAGGGGAAAGTATATCCTGTCAGCGGGAAAGAAGGGGCAGAACCGCCACCCCGTCCACAGGGGAAGGGGGCAAACCAGAAGCGGGGAAACACATGGCGCGGGGTTAAAACACCCGCGCTAGGACTAATCACCCCGTTGGGGCTTAAACCAGAATACAGGATGCGCCTTTGCCTTCAAGCCCCGTAGGGGGGCGCGGGGTTAAAACACCCGCGCTAGGACTAACCGCCCCGTTGGGGCTTAACACGGACGCGGGGGGAATTGCCTTTCTCTGTTTTCAGCCCCGCCCCTAAAGGGCGGGGTGGTCAGCCTTAGCCCGCTGCTTTAGCGGCGGGCGATCATGGGTGGACGGGGCGGGGGGAAACACAAGGCGCGGGGTTAAAACACCCGCGCTAGGACTAACCGCCCCGTTGGGGCTTAAACCAGAATACAGGATGCGCCTTTGCCTTCAAGCCCCGTAGGGAGGCGCGGGGTTAAAACACCCGCGCTAGGCGTGATCACCCCGTTGGGGCTTAACACGGACGCGGGGAATTGCCTTTCTCTGTTTTCAGCCCGCCCCAAAGGGCGGGTGGTCAACTCTTAGCCCGCTGCTTTGGCCCGCCGCTTTCAGCGGCGGGCGATCGCGGGTAAACACGGACGCGGGGAATTGCCTTTCTGTTTTCAGCCCCGCCCCAAAGGGCGGTGGTCAGCCTTAGCCCGCTGCTTTGGCGGCGGGCGATCGTGGGTGGACGGGGCGGGGAAACACAAGGCGCGGGGTTAAAACACCCGCGCTAGGACTAATCACCCCGTTGGGGCTTAACACGGACGCGGGGGGAATTGCCTTTCTCTGTTTTCAGCCCCGCCCTAAAGGGCGGGGTGGTCAACCTTAGCCCGCTGCTTTAGCGGCGGGCGATCATGGATGGACGGGGCGGGGGGAAACACAAGGCGCGGGGTTAAAACACCCGCGCTAGGACTAACCGCCCCGTTGGGGCTTAAACCAGATACAGGATGCGCCTTTGCCTTCAAGCCCCGTAGGGAGGCGCGGGGTTAAAACACCCGCGCTAGGCATGATCACCCCGTTGGGGCTTAACACGGACGCGGGGGGAATTGCCTTTCTCTGTTTTCAGCCCCGCCCTAAAGGGCGGGGTGGTCAACCTTAGCCCGCTGCTTTAGCGGCGGGCGATCATGGGTGGACGGGGCGGGGGGAAACACAAGGCGCGGGGTTAAAACACCGCGCGCTGGGACTAATCACCCCGTTGGGGCTTAACACGGACGCGGGGGGTTGCCTTTCCCCTGTTTTCAGCCCGCCCCTAAAGGGCGGGGTGGTCAGCCTTAGCCCGCTGCTTTAGCGGCGGGCGATCATGGATGGACGGGGCGGGGGGAAACACAAGGCGCGGGGTTAAAACACCCGCGCTAGGAATAACCGCCCCGTTGGGGCTTAACACGGACGCGGGGAATTGCCTTTCTGTTTTCAGCCCCCTAAAGGGCGGGTGGTCAGCCTTAGCCCGCTGCTTTAGCGGCGGGCGTCGGGGTGCGGCAGATGCAAGCGGGCGCACGCCTCCCCCCCTCCCAGTTTCAGTACCCTCAACGGGCTGGATGTGGTTGCAACTGGTTGGGCATCCATCAGCAGCTTGTCTAAGCCGTTTCAGTACCCTCAACGGGCTGGATGTGGTTGCAACTGTCAGCCCGCGTGTTCTACTTCCTCGCCCACCATTGTTTCAGTACCCTCAACGGGCTGGATGTGGTTGCAACGCCTAGCTGAAAACGCGCAACTGGCAAACGCGCAGTTTCAGTACCCTCAACGGGCTGGATGTGGTTGCAACAGCGCAGCAGGGGGCAAGGGTGGTTGTCATTGACAAGTTTCAGTACCCTCAACGGGCTGGATGTGGTTGCAACCTCTTGAACACCGTCCCGAACCCCAACTTCAATGTTTCAGTACCCTCAACGGGCTGGATGTGGTTGCAACCGATAGCCACATAGACGATTGCCCCTATACCAAACAGTTTCAGTACCCTCAACGGGCTGGATGTGGTTGCAACTTGAAGGCACAAGACAAGGTGAACGTTGACCAAGGTTTCAGTACCCTCAACGGGCTGGATGTGGTTGCAACAAGGTAAAGGGAGGGGGAGGGGCATGAACCCTCACTTGTTTCAGTACCCTCAACGGGCTGGATGTGTTGCAACCCGTCTCCGCACGCATCTTGAACGTCACCCCGTGTTTCAGTACCCTCAACGGGCTGGATGTGGTTGCAACCGCCCCTCATTCAAACGCCTCACGGGGTGCAAATGACCTTTGGGATCATTTTCGTTCAAATTTGGGCGTTCCTCGATAGCGATCATCATACACCCTATTCCAAAATGTCAAGCAATTTGTCCCGATTTTCGAAAGTCGATCCCTGTCAAAACCCGCCGAGTTGCGACGGGCTTTCGGCGGGAGTTGCGAAAGCCGCTCCATGCACAGGGATGGGTAAATTCAAGGAAAGTCCCTTCAAGAAAGAGTATGTCTACCCGACGATCAGCGCTCTATAAAACGGTATGTCGGAGAGGACTTGCGAAATACCCCGAAAACGCCCTGTTTTTCCTTTGCGGGGTGGGAGATACGCGCGGGGTTAAAACGCCCGCGCTAGGATTAATCACCCGTTGGGGCTTAAGACGCAAGATGGGTGCGACGCATGGATTCCCCCTCTCTCCTTGTGGGAGAGGGGGCTAGGGGGTGAGGGTTTCCAAGCCCCGTCCTTTAGGGCGGGGCGGTTAACCTTAGCCCGCTGGGTTACCCTCGGGCGCACCCTCCCGCAGCCAGCGCAGGGCGTCTTCCTCGGCGGTGAAAAAGTGGATGTGCCAGTTGGCATAGGGACGGCGCTTGAAAAACGACGCCAAAAGCGCTGCCACCGCGTCGTTCGTCAGCAAGATGGCGCCGCGCCCATCGGTCACGGGGAGGTAGCGCATCTGCCGCAGAACGCGGATCACTTTGTCCGTTGCATAGGGCGTCACCCGTTCCGCCCCGCGTATATCGTGCAGGTAGCGCAGCCGCCGTCCGGGTCGCCACGCGGACATCACCTTGTGGCAATCGGCAAACCACGTATCGAGCGTCTCGCGGCGGGCGTCTAAGAGGCGCATAGCGACGACCTCACCGGGGAGGCGTTCGCGGCGGTAGCCGGCGTGGGCAATGACAGTACGGGGGGGAAACGTGTTCATAGTGCAGTACCCTCACTGGTTGGGTTGCAACCAGCCTTCTTACAAGAAGGGCGAGCGTCGTTCGTTTACCCCTTAGATTACCACCGCCTAGCCCATCGGTAAGTCTATCGTGATAAGCGGAGCCGTCAACCACTAAGGGGTCAATCTCCTTGAAAAATGCTGTAGGTCAAAGTATAGCACAGACGGTACAATCAACGGTACACCTTGCCGCACACAGCGGAGACCACCAACACCTATGACAACCTTAACCGACCTCATTGGAAAACAGATCGGCAATTATCAGATCGTTAGCTCACTTGGGGCAGGCGGGATGGCGGCGGTCTTTTTGGCACGCCAACTCACCATCGAGCGCAACGTTGCCCTAAAGGTGATGAAACCAGCCCTGACCGACTCGGCGCAGGGGACTGATTTTGTCCAACGCTTCATCCGTGAGGCGAACACGATTGCCCAATTGGATCACCCGCATATTGTGAAACTCTTTGATTTTGGGCAGCACGAGGACATGTTCTACCTCGTTATGCAGCTTGTGCGCGGCGGGACGCTGAGCAAGGCACTTCAGGAATCAGCCGTTCCCGATGCGCAAATCGCCCGTTGGCTGAATCAGATTGCCAGCGCCCTGGATTATGCACACGGACGGGGAATCATTCACCGCGATCTGAAACCGCAGAATGTCCTCCTTGACGAATCGGGCAACGCCATCCTCACCGATTTCGGCATCGCCCGTCTGGTGGAAAACAAAGAGGCAAGCCAACTGACCCAGACAGGAGCGATTATAGGCACGCCCGCTTACATGTCGCCGGAGCAGTGGCAGGCGCGTCCCATCGACGCCCGCTCCGACCTGTATTCCCTCGGCGTCATGGTCTACGAAATGCTGGCGCGGCGCGTCCCCTTTGATACGGATACGCCCTACCAAATGATGTTCAAGCACGTCCACGAACCGCCGCCGCCCCTTCGCGCCTTACGCCCTGATTTACCCCCCAGTGTGGAGGCTGTTCTAAACAAGGCGCTGGCGAAAGAGCCAAAGGAACGCTTTCAATCTGGGGAGTCCTTCGCGGGCGCATTCGATATAGCGCTGAGCGGGCAAACGCCCTGGCAGATTGCCGCTGACAAGCCAACCTCAACGGCGCCCGCTCTTGCCATGCCAAGCGCGGTGCGGCAGGAAAGCCCAACGGCTGTCCCTTCACAATCCGCCCCCGCCCGACGGGGGAGCGGTATGCTGATCGCCGGAGTCGCCGTCCTCATCGTGCTGTTTGTGGCAATCGTGGCGCTCTTAAGCGGACGGGGGAACGGCGACAGCCCCACCACCGACAGCGCCGCGCTGACCCTGACGGCGAGCGAGGTCGCCCGCCTTGCCGCCATCCTCAGCGCCACCGTCCCCCCCCCGACGACGCCCACCGCGACGGCGACCTTCACCGCCACCGCCACCGGGACATTCACCGCGACGGCAACCTTCACGGCAGCGGCGACCGCTACCGAAACGTTCACCGCCACCCCGTCGGAGACGCCCGACGCCCGCCTGATTGCCCAAGTGACCTTTAGCGCCATCCAAACGGCAACGGCGACACTCTGGACAGCCACCCCCACCCCCGACGTGCCAGCCACCATCGGCGCAGAGCTGACCGCCCTCGCCGTTGCCTCTTTCACAAAAACGCCGACACCCACCGACACCGCGACGGCGACCTTCACCGCGACGGCGCCGCCCACCCTGACGCCGCTCCCCACCCTCACGCTCCTGCCAAGTGCCACGCCCGCCGCCGTCGTCATGCGCAACAACGACTGGCTGCCGCGCGGCAGCCTCTTTGACGGCGTGGAGATGGTGCTTGTTCCGGCGGGCTGTTTCCAGATGGGCTACCCGGACGATGCGCAGACCTCACCGACGAGCCAAGTGTGCTTTGATCAGGATTATTGGATTGACCGCTACGAAGTGACGAATGAGCAGTTCAGCCGTTTGAACGGGGCAGCCGTCAACCGCACCAGCTACCCCGACCAACCTTTCTTCCCCCGTGTGAACATCTCGTGGTTCGAGGCACGGACGTTCTGCCTCCAGCGCGGCGGACGCTTGCCCACCGAGGCAGAGTGGGAATATGCTGCCCGCGGTCCCGATAATTTGCTTTTCCCCTGGGGGAACGACTATGGGCGGAGCTACCTAATCGCCAATTCGCCGCGCCCCTCGGCGGTGGGATCGCGCCCGAAGGGAATGTCGTGGGTGGGCGCCTATGACCTGAGCGGGAATGTGTGGGAGTGGGTGAATTCGATCTTGCGCCCCTACCCTTATGATCCCACCGATGGGCGCGAGGGGCTGGAACTGCGTCCGGGCGAGGAACGGGTGGCGCGGGGCGGATCATACAACTTCAGCAGTTCGATTGATCTGCGCGGGAGTTCCCGAAACGATATTGATCCTACCCGCACGGACAGTGTGTACGGCGGGTTTCGCTGTGTGCGGGGGAGTTAACCGATAGCCTTATAGGGGGAGGGCATTTTTCGCGCCACAACGAGGAAATAGGCTGCCCCCTCAGTCGATTCGGTGATCAGTGTATCCGCCATATCGAGGGCGGGAATACCGCGCACACGCCCTAGCCATGTATAGAAGGCTGGCGGCAGCCACGCCCGCAGCCAGCGCCGTGCATATGCCCCCCACGCAATGCGGGTGTCCTTTACGATGCTTCCTCGCTCTGTTGGGGCGGGCGGCGGGGGGATACGCGCCGAACGGCGCATCCCGTACATCTGGTCGATGCGCCAACCGGTTTCGCTCAGCAGCGTTCGGAGTTCATCTTCCAGCGGTTCAAAGGTGTGGTAGGGGCTGAAGGGCGTCGCGCTGTTAGGGCTGGCGATGGCGCGGTTCGGCGTGGAGAGGATGAACACCCCATCTGCCACCAGCACACGGCGTGCCTCAGCAAGGAAGGCGTGCGGGGTGGGGAGGTGTTCTAGCGTCTCAAAGGAAACAACCACCTCCCGCGATTCCGCCGCAAGGGGGAGATGTGCAGCGTCCCCCTGAGCGAGGGTCAGCCCCTTCCAGCGTCCCGCCGCATAGCGCAGCGCCGCCGCACTAAGATCAAGGGAGAGGACGTTCCGCGCCCCGCCGCGCCACAAAAGCGCCGATCCGTAACCCGTTCCACAGGCAATATCGAGAACCTCTTTTTGCCACACCCACGTTTGGGCAAAAAGATAGCGGCGGACGTGATCGAAATACTGAACAGTGTCCGCCTCTAGCTCAGGGACAAGGCGTTCGTTCAAAAAAGCGCGGGTCAGGCGGCGGGAAGATGCCATAAGGGGTGTCCTGTCATTCTGTGGTTGGTGTGGCAGGGGCGCACATGGACGCCCCAGGGGGCGTCCCTACGAAACCCTACGCTGGTTAAGGTGCTTTCGTCGCCTCGGCGGTGGCGGCTGGCTCAGGGGTGGCTTCGGCAGTCGCAGCCGGGGCGCTGGTTGCCTCGTCGGTGGCAGCCGGGGCGCTGGTCGCTTCGCCCGTTGCCGCCGGGGCGCTCGTCGCCTCGCCCGTTGCCGAGAGGGGCGGTTGGGTCGCCTCGCCAGTGGCGGCGGGATCAGCCTCTTGGGTGGCGGCGGGGGTGGCATCGACGCTTGGCGCGGCGACGCCGCTAAACGGCACACCGTACCAGGTGATGTAGGTGAGAATGCCCAACGTCGCGGCGATCAGCCAACACGCCAATGTCAGACGCATCGCCGGCTTGATCGGCTCAAAACGAAGTGCCTTCGGCAGTTGGTACTCAAACCACATCCGAATGACGAGGATCGTCCCCAAAATCTGCGCCAGCCCCCCGAAAAAGAGATGAACGGTGGGGGTCAGAAAAAACGGCTGTCCCAATTTTTCGGGAATGCTTGGGCGGACGTAGTTGGAATAAGAGATCGCCATAATCAGCCCGATCAGCACCCAATTGACAATGACGATGGTCGTCATGATGAATTTGTGGTGTGGGACGAACATCTTCCGGCGGGCGAAGATGAAGCCGATGATCATGCCAGGAACAATCAGTAAAATGTAGGCAACAACGGTTAAATCAGCGCCGAGGCGTGCGGTTGTGCCGAGAAATCCGGCAGCGGAGCGAAAATCCATGAGCGCGTCCCCTCCCTTTGTCAGTTTGTGAGATGAGCTTGTCAGCCTTGCTCTTTTTCACGGTCAGGCTGAATGATAGTGTGCCTACCGGATTTACGCAATTCACCGCCCTATTCACCTATGTCGGTGGGGCGACACTCGCTCATAAGCGATGGCAATAGCCCTCTCAGCCCCCCTGCCCCCTTCTCTCCCACATCGTAGGAGAGAAGGGGGCTTACGGTGTGGGGGCGGTCTACCCCTCCGAATCTCGATTCGCCCTTTGCTCGCCTGTGGAAGAAGCGGGTACACACCGAAAGCGGATCGCATGGGGATGAGCGTAAAGGCTGCTGTCGCCCCCTCAAATCCACCTATGCGGGTGGGGCATAGCGCGGCGGGCAAGGGGGGGCAGCGTGCAGACTAATCGGCATAGGCAATGAAGCGCATCGTCGCCTGATCGAGATTCCCATACGCGCCGCGCAGTTCGGGGGGGAGTTGGGCGGCGATCTGGTACATGATCTCAACGGCGGCGGCGGCGTAATCTCCCCGCCCAACCTTCCCCCGCAGCCGTACCGGACGCCCATAGCTCACCGTGACGGGCGTCCGCCGCAGCCGCAGCATGTTGCGGCGGAAGTGCTGCTGCCCGCTCAAGCCCACTGGCACCATCACGGCGTTTGTTCGCGCCGCCAGCATGATGAATCCTTCCTTTGGCGCACCAAGCGCTTTGTAGCGGTGTCCTTCAGGGGCAATGGAGAGGACATCGCTTGTCTCTTGGAGGACGTACAAGCAGCGGCGGAGGGCGCTCATATCGAGTTCGCCGCGCTTGAGGGGAATCGTTGACCACATCCACGAAATCCAGCCGATAAAGGGATTTGTGCTGAGTTCCTTCTTGCCAATCGGCACGTTATCCCGAAAGCGAATCGGCGCACACGCCAGCACTGGGTCAAGGTAGGTCATGTGGTTGTAGAGGATGATCGTCGCCCCCCTTTGGGGGACGTGTTCCAGCCCGCTGAGCGTCACCTTGCAGGTTGTTTTCATGATGCACAAATCGCCCAACACGCGCATGATAGCGCGGGTGAGGCGCACACGGCGAGAGTTATCGCCCGTCCGGTGGAGGGGTATTTTGGGGGCGGGGGTGTTGTTTGGCAGGGGCGATGCTCCCTCGGCAGGGGATTCGCTGCTCGCCTCTGAAACGGAATCAGGGATGAAATCAGGGGCGTCATGGTTCATAAGGATTCCTTTGGTCACGCCAACGAGATGTCGATCAAAAAGATACCAATCCTAGAGGTCAATTCAAAATTCGATGAGGGGGCGAGGTGGCGCAAGCGGACGCCCCAGGGGGCGTCCCTACGCTGTGATGAAGGGGAGTAAAACGGTGAAGGTTGTCCCCACGCCTTCCACACTGCGGACGTGAATATCCCCCCCGTGCAGGCGGGTAATCTCTTGTGAGATGGTCAAGCCCAAGCCCGTCCCGCGCACTGTCCCCAGTTTGGAGCGGAAGAAGGGTTCAAAGATGTGCGTCAGTTGGTCGGCGCGTATGCCAATGCCGGTATCGGCAACGCTGATGACCGTGTAGGTCATTCCCTTGTGCTGGTCTAGCCGAAGGGCAATAGTAATTATACCTTTTTCAGGGGTGTAGTTGATGGCGTTGACCAGCAGATTGGTAATGACCTGACTGATCCGCCCCCAATCTACATGATTGATAATCGGCGTGTCGGGCAGTTCCATCCGAATCACCTGCTGCTTTTGATCAGCGTGGGGCATTTGGGTTGCCACCACCTCCCGAATCACCCTATCCAACGGGTAGGGGTGGCTGTCCAGTTCGACAATCCCCCGCTCAAAGCGGGAGACATCCAACAGATCGTCCACAAGTTCTTGCATCCGATCCGCCGCCGTCTCCAAAACGTTCATATGCTCAAGGGCTTTTTCCGGCTGTTTGCGAATCAGATAGAGGCGCATCTTGAAATTGGTGATCGGCGTGCGCAGTTCATGGGAGGCGTTGGCAATGAAGCGCTCCCGTTGGGATTCCAACGCCCGCTGCTTGCTCACATCGCGGACGAGGATAACCCCTTCAAAGAGGTTATCGTCTAGCCAGCGGATGGGCGTCACCGTCAGTTGGGTGTCAATCTTCGTCCCATCGCGGTGCGTGAGCTTGATGTTTTCTTGGGCAAAGCCCTTGCCCCGAACGGCAGCGACAAGCTGCATGGCAAACTGGCTCTGTTTGTGCGTTTCTTCCAACAGCGCCGGAAAGTTCGGGCGCATGGCGATCAGTTCATCGAGGGTGTAGCCAAGCATCGCGATCAGCGCGCTGTTGGCATACTTGATCTCGGTGTCCGCGCCAATGACCGCGTTCAAGACCCCTTCGCCCATCGATTCTAAAATAGCGTTCAGTTGGGTGCGCTCTCGATCAAGGGCAGCGGTGCGCTCTGCCACCCGCGTTTCTAGGTCAGAGGCATGGCGCTGCACAGCATCGTAGAGCATGACGCTCTCAATTGCCGCCGCCGCCCGCCCCGAAAACGCCGTGAGAACGCGCTGCTCGTGGTCGCTGAAGGCGGCGCGGTGCGTGCTGGTGACATCAAGGACACCGATAACCGCCGTCGTCGTGATCAGCGGAATGGCTATTTCGGTGCGCACATCGGGGTCAGTGCGTACATAGCGGCTGTCAAAGTTCACCTCTGGGGCATAAATCGTCTCGGTGTTTTCAAGGGCATAACGGGCAATCCCTTGCGGGAGCGAATCGGGCGATGGGCTGTCATCCAAGCGGACGTAGTAGACCTTGCATTGGGCGTGCGGAAATTCGGTCTGAAGTGCCGCTTGAATCTGATCGGCAACATCTTCAACGGTCTGGGCGCTGTTGAGCGAATTCGTCAGGATGGTCGTCAGGCGGACAAGCGCCGCCAGCGGTTCGGCGTTCATCTTGACGCGCTCGTACAAGCCAGCATTGTAAAGGGCATTGCCAGCTTGGTCGGCAAACACCTTCAACAACTCGGCGTGGCTTTCCTTAAAAAAGCCGGGAATAGAACTATCCAGATTGAGCGACCCAATAACTTCCCCGCCCACAAAAATGGGGACGCCGAGGTAGGATTCCGTCCAATTGTTGACACGTAACTGCGCCCAGGGAACGACATTATCGGGGGCATGTACATCGGAGATGAGGCAGGCTTTGCCCGTGTTCAGCATGTACTCTTGGGTAGAGATGTTCTGCGGCAGGCGTTCGCCGCGCTCGAACATCTCGCGCAGGATGGGGTTATCCATCCGCACACCAGCAATGCGCATAGCGTCGCCATCGTACACGAGGATGGTTGCCCCTTCGTTGGGGACAACACGCCCGACACTATCCAAAATGCGGGCGATGATGATCTCGCTATCGAGGGTGCTGCTAATGGCGGCGGTGGTTTCGCGCAGCGCCTCGGCAAGCACGCGCTGCTCGCGCTCTGCCCGCTCTGCTTGGAAGCGCTCGGTCACATCAAGGGCAATACCCATTACCTGTTGAACGCGGTTGCCCTGATTGGATTGGGGGATAAACCAGGTGTTGAAATAGTTATCCTCGCCCATCCGCAAAAGCGTGGAGAACATATCGCCCCACAAGGCGCGGTCAAAGCTCTCGATCATCCAGGGCATTCCCTGAAAAAAACGCTCTACCGACTCCAGATCGCCCGCTGTGTACTGAGGAATTAAGAGGGTTAGCCCGCGTCCGGCGGCAAAGGTCAAGCTGCCCCGTTCATCAAGGGTAAAAATGAAGAGCGGCGCGTTGGCAACGATGGATTGAAAGCGGCGTTCACTATCCAAAAGCGCCTGAAGGGTGCGCCGCCGCACAAACAAAGCACTCAGGCTATCGATCCCCACCCGCAGAGAGGCAACATCTTCCATCGCCCAATGGCGCTCTTTGGTGTACATATTCAGCGAGACAAAGCCCAAGATTTCCTCGCCGTGAATCAAGGGGATGGAGAGGACGGATTTGACATTAATGGAGGTGAGACGCTTGTGTTCGGGTGCCGCCTCGGGGGGGAGATCGTCAAGGCTGTCGATGGGAACGGCACGGCGAGCTATATACTGTGCTTTTGTCCAGGGCAAATCGTGGAGAGACAGCCCAATGCCCTGCCCTAATCGGGTTGGGATGTCCTCACTGCGCCGCCATTCGTGCGCACAGGGTTCAACATTCCATTCGCTGTTCATCTTGTAAAAATAGGCGTGGTCGGCTTGGCTAATCTCGCCCAAACTGCGCAAGGCGCGGTTGAGTACAGCATCAAAATCGTCTTCGCCGGCAGTGACCAAATCGGTAGAGAGGGTGGCAATGGTCTGTTCGATCATCTGGCGGCGGTTGAGCGCTTCTTCGGCGTGGTGGCGGGCAGTAATATCCTGCACGATGATGCCGCCGCCAATGACGCCGCCAGCGTCATCCCAAATGGGGTGGAGTTGAAGGTTGATCAGGCGCCCCTGCACGGTAACATCAAAGGTGCGCGGCTCGCCCCGCAGCATCGCCTGTAACGCCTCGTCATGGGCTTGCCAGCGGGGATCGTTGTGCCATGAGTGACCGGTGATCGTATCCGCCGTTAAGCCCGTCACCCGCAGCGCCCCGCCCTCGGCAAAAATGCGCTCCATGTTCCGGTTAATGACCCCTAAGGCGAGGTGCGGTGTGCCGTTGATAAAGCGCCGGAACAAGCCGACGTTATGGCGATAGCGATCCGCTTCGTAGGCATGGAGCAGGTTGAGGATCAGCGCGGGGGCAAGGCGGTGGGTTAGCTCTGTCGCCAGAAGGTAATCGTTGGCGTCGCCGCGCTCACAAAGGCGGAGCGCTTCCGCTTCCTCTGTCTGGGTGGCGATTAAAATCGTTGGGGGGAAGGTGAGATCGGGCGGGCAGTGGGCATGAAGGGCATGGAACAAGGGGAGGTCAGCCAACAGCAAGCTGTAATGATGCTGCGCCAGAAACCTCACCGCCCTTTCAACCCCTTCGGCATGGACAATCGTCAGCCGCCTATCGCCCATTTTCGCCTGTACAGCGGACAGTAGTGCCGCGCTTTGCCCCTCATCCAAAGATAGACGTAAGATGTGCATCAGTGGGATACTTTCACCCGACGGTTTCATGTATTGTAGCATCAGGGGCAGAATTTCGTATGAGGGATGACCTCCAGAGAGTCCGTGTGACCCCCGCCCTAAAAGGCGGGGCGGAAAATAGGGAAAGACGAAAAAGCTGCGTTCAGGACGCGGGCTTTAAGGCTTGTCCGAGAACTAAGTACAAACAAAAAAGCCCTTTGGGGTGGGAACGACGGAAAAGCCCATACGGATATGCCTTTTAAGCCCCGAAGGGGTGGCTGTTTTCAGCCCGCTGCTTTAGCGGCGGGATCATACGTCAGCCCGCCTTTTCACTGTGGTGGTACTTAGGCTGTGTTGACGTATTTGGTTCAGAACCCCTATCCCCCCGCCCCCTTTTCCCCCAGAGAGAAAGGGGCGGGGGGATGAGGACAACGGCGTAACGTCTACACCTATAATTCAGTGGAGAAGG
This sequence comes from Anaerolineales bacterium, assembly GCA_015075625.1. Classification (NCBI taxonomy): domain Bacteria; kingdom Bacillati; phylum Chloroflexota; class Anaerolineae; order Anaerolineales; species Anaerolineales bacterium. Next base: position 1,694,936 of record JABTTZ010000001.1, read on the forward strand.
TAGCCCTATCCATTGTTCAATCCGTTCATTGCTGTCTTGGATTGTCCATAGGCGATCCCTTCTTTCCCTTACCGGACAAGCCTTTTAGCCCCGCGCCCCCGCGTCCGCCCCTCAGCACCCCGTCGCCACGATCACCGGATGCGGCGTTCGCGCTTGCACCGTCACAGCGCGGTAGCAGCCGGGCGCACTCCGCCATTGTTGAATGAAATTCCAACCGCCCCACGCCAAAATGACAATTTCCGAACGCTGATCACAGGGGAGCGCCCCACGCGGACGTTCAATCGTGATCAATTCCTCTTGGTGATCCCCATCGAGATCGGCAAGGGTCAGGGCGCTCACTGCTGAATGGGTTGCCGACCCGCCCCACAGGGTGCGGAATTCCCCACCGCGATAGCCGATCACCCAGGGGTGGGTGGTGACGGGTGCGCCGGGTGCATCGTGGCGAAGCATGAGCGCCATGATCTCAAAGCGTCCATCGCGGTTGGGGTCGCCCATGTGCGCCTCGGTGAAATGGTAATCGGGATCGGTTTGGTAGAGCGCGTGGACGCCATTCCAGATCGTCAACTGCCCATCGCGGAGCGTCACCCGCTCAGGGCTGCCGTCCCCTTGCAAATCAACCGTCCCCATCACCCGTGTGGCGCTTGGGGCGGGGCAAGCAAGCGGACGCGGCGGCGCCGTTTCGGGCAAAACGGCGTAGGCGTCCTGTTCAGGGTCATAGCCAATGATCGCGCTGGAGGTATGCAGCGGGCGGCACGAATTCTGAAGGTAGGCAGCCGAGGTGGGGGCGGCGTGCCAACGCGGAAGATAGCCCGCGCTCATCGTGATCCCGCGTATTTCGTAGATGCCCGCTTTGTCGAGGGTGATATACAGCCCCATGCCCGGCTTATCGTCTTGGTCAAACAGGAAATTCCCCAAACTGTAGGCGATAAAGCCGCCCTTGTACGTCTCCACATCTTGGATCACATGGGGGTGATGCCCAATGACGAGGGACGCTCCGGCGTCGATTGCCGCCTGTGCCGTCTTGACCTGCCACGCATCGGGACAGGTGGTGTATTCATGCCCCCAGTGGAGTTGGACGATCACCACATCGGCGTGCTGTTTCGCCGCCGCCACCGCCTTCAACAGCGGGCTTGTGTCACGGGGGTCAAGCCATGCCCGTGTTCCCTTGTCGCCCCAATCTTTGAGCGTATGTGGCGGGTCAACGACAGCGGTATAGCCAAGCCAGGCAATGGTGATCCCGCGCACCTCGGTGATCAGCGGCTGATAGGCGTCCTTTTTTTTCATCCCCGCCCCAAAGGTCTTTACGCCCGCCGCCGCAAAGAGATCAATCGTCGCCTTCAATCCGGCGGGACCGTAATCCATCGCGTGGTTGTTTGCCAAACTAAAGAGATCAAACCCGTTGCGAGCGAGCGCCTCTGCCGCTTCTGGTTTGCTGCGAAAGCGGAACGGACCGGATTGCTTTTCGCCCGCCCCTTCGGGGGCAATCACCCCTTCGTAGTTGGCAACGGTCAGATCGGGCGCTTGGAGAAGGGGCTTTGTCGGATCAAGAACGGCGTCCATCCCCCATTCGTCGGAAAAACGGGTCAGATCGCGCCCGAACCCCGTATCGCCTAAGGCGAGAATTGTTGCCGATTCCCCGCTGAGCGGTGTTTCGCGCTGGAACAGCAGCGGATAGAGGCTCATATCGGGGACATCCCACGCGGCGGCGGGAGGCGTGTTCCCAAAGGCAAGGCACACAAGAAGGGTGACTGGCAGGGCGGCGATCAGCACACGTTTCATGAGAGGGGTCTCCATAGCGCCTATCCTAACCTGATTGGGGGGAAATTTGTAGGGCGACTCCTCTGTGCTTGCCCGCCGCCCTAAAAGGCATGTCCGTAAAGAGTCCAGCCTAAGAGCGACGCCAAAACACCGAGGGGTCTAGGCTCTGTTGGCAGGGTAATTCCCATAGGGACGCCCCCCGCGCCTCCGCCCATCGCCGCCCATGAGCGCCCGCCGCTAAAGCAGCGGGCTAGGAGTAACCACCCCTGCGGGGCTTGCCCCCATACCAGAGAGAGGGCAGCTCTCCCCCTTTCCCTGCAAGCGGGGATAGGGGTTCTAAACCAAGACCGTCACCACAGCCAAGTTAGTCACGTTTGCGTTTACCCCTTCTTGGCTGATGTTCTTTTTTCTAACTGCGGACACGCCTGAAAGACAGGTAGGCGGATAGGGTGTCTTTGCCCGCCGCGCCGGACTGAGCGGACTGATCATTCCAATCCTTTCAGGATTAGGTATACTGAACCCGCCGTTGCCAAAGAAAGATCGGTTTCATCCTTTTGAGCGCATGTGAGGCATCTTATGTACAACAAACCAAAGACCGGCATCCGCGAATTCACCGATTTTGACCTGCGTGTAGGGCAGGCGTGGAGTCTCCACATTCGCAAAAATTACGGCGAGGCGGTGGAAGCCTACCGCAAACTCTTAGACGAATGGGGCGATCACATTGACGCCAACTTTGGCTTGGCGCTCACCTATAAGGGGATGGGACAGGCTTCAAAAGCTGCCGAAGCCTTTCGCAAGACAGAAAGCCTGATCCGCGCTGAAATTGGTAAGACGGCGGACGAACACTCTCGCTTTCCGATGCTTTTGAAACTGGTGACACAGCATTTGGCAGAAATAGTCAAGGGATAAGTAAACCGTATGACGATGCGCGTGATCAGCGGCAAGGCGAAGGGGCGCAGGTTGAAGGTTGTCCCCGGCATTGGGACGCGCCCGATCATGGATCGGGTGAAGGAAGCGCTCTTTAGCATCTTGGGTCAGCGCATCCCTGAATCATCCTTCCTTGACCTGTATGCAGGGACAGGGAGCGTTGGGATTGAGGCGCTCAGCCGAGGCGCGACATGCGCTGTATTCGTTGAAAATGCCCGCATCGCCCAACGGACGATTGAGGAAAACCTTGCCAGCACAGGGTTGGCGGGGGGTGTCATCGTCAAAGACGATGTACGGGCATACCTCCGCCGCCCGCCGCCGGAAAATCTCGCTGGTGGGGCGGAGATCATCTATATTGCCCCGCCACAATATCTTAACCTGTGGGCAGAGACGCTGGCGATCCTCGATCAGAATCCCGCCCACATCGCTCCCGATGGGCTGATCATTGTCCAGATTGACCCAACGGAAAAGGGCGCGATCTCCCTGACCAACTTACGGGAGACTCAAGAGCGCCGCTATGGGAATACCCTTTTGTGGTTCTTCGAGCGCCCCGGCGAGTAGGGGCGCATACGATGCGCCCACTTCCCCCCACCCTCATTTAATCGTCTTTAGTGCTTCCAGCGCCAGCGGGTAGCTATCCGGCGCTTTCACCGGAACGTTGGCGGCAACAATGCGCCCTTCGCCGTCAAGGATGTACTGCGAACGGATCAACCCCTCGTATTCAACCCCATTGGAATAGGTTTTCTTCCCATAAACACCCCACGCCTTTGTCAGGCTTAGATCGGGATCGCACAGCAGCGTGAAAGGTAGGTTTAACACCTGACGAAATTCCGTGTGACGTTCGGGCGTATCGGGGCTGATGCCCACGACAACGGCGTTTTCGGCATGGATCGCCTCGTAGCCATCGCGGAATTTGCACGCCTGATACTCACAGCCGGAGGTGAAGTCTTCGGGGTAAAAGTAAAGGACGACGTTCTTCCCGCGAAAGTCGGAGAGCTTCACGGGGCTGCCGTCCTGATTCAGCAGTTCAAAATCGGGGGCAATCTCGCCAATCTGAGGCATGGTCACTCGCTTTCTGGTTGCTTATGTAAATGGTTCTTTGTAACGTTAGGATAGGTTGCCATTATAACCCCAGTGACCCCGCCGCTAAAGCGGCGGGCTATGAATAATCACCCCTTCGGGGCTTGGAAAGCCGCCACCCCATAGATGGAGAGAGGGGAATTCATGCGGCGCAGTCTGTCTTCCGTGTTAAGCCCCAACGGGGTGTCTAGCCTTAGCGCGAGGGCTTTAGCCCCGCGCCACACCCGCGCCCGCCACTTTCGATCAATTTTACCGCAATCTGCTGCCCATTCGTGCAACATGCCTGAAAAAATGAGCTAAGATTCCTATGATCATTGCTTTCCTACCCTTTTAGCTTGTGATAAAATGAACAGGGTATCAACATTGCATGGAAGGGTCACGAATGATCATGCTCAAGAAGAAGTTCCTCAAATCGAAAGCCAAAATCACCTTTGAATTGCCGTCGGGCATTGAAGGCGCAGAGGACGTCTATCTTGTTGGCGACTTTAACAACTGGGATGAACGCAGCCACCCGATGGAAAAAAAGGTGGATGCCAAGAAGAAAACAACGCGGTTCACGCTGACGCTCGATCTTGATTTGAACCGTGAATACCAGTATCGCTACCTCGTCAACGGATCGGATTGGCACAACGATTGGCACGCCGACAAGTACGTGTCTAACCCCTTTAGTGGGGATAATTCCGTCCTCGTCACCACCCCCGAAGAAGGGGGCGAAACGGAATAACCGCATCATACAAAAATGCGGGGGATGCGCCCGCCGCTAAAGCAGCGGGCTAGGAGTAACCACCCCTTCGGGGCTTGCCCCCACCCCTAACAGAGACACGGACTCTCTCCCCCTTTCCCTGTTTATGGGGAAAGGGGGCAGGGGGGATAGGGGTTCTGACCCAAAACGGTCAACACAGCCTCGGTTGGTCTCTTTTGAGGGTTTCCCTTCTTGGCAGATGTTCCTTTTTCTAATTGCGGACACGCCTTTCAGCGCCACACTACACTGCCTTAGAGATTACCGCGTTTTTCCTGTTCGCGCTCAATCGCCTCAAAGAGTGCTTTGAAGTTCCCTTTGCCAAAGCCCCGCGATCCATGCCGCTCGATTACCTCGAAAAAGACGGTGGGGCGATCTTGAACGGGGTTCGTGAAGATTTGCAGTAAATAGCCTTCCTCATCGCGATCCACCAAAATCCCAAGCTCGGCAAGACGATCAATCGGCTCATCAATCGTCCCGACGCGCTCGGTCAACTGCTCGTAATAGGCAGAGGGGACGGTGAGAAATTCGATCCCGTTCGCCCGCAGTTGGGAGACGGTGCCGATGATGTCGCCCGTCGAAAGGGCAAGGTGCTGGACGCCGGGTCCATAGTGGTAATCAAGGTATTCTTGAATCTGCGATTTGCGCTTGCCCTCGGCGGGTTCGTTGATGGGGAATTTCACTTTCCCGGTGCCGTTTTGCATCACCTTTGACATGAGCGCCGAATACTCGGTGCTGATGTCCCGATCATCAAAGTGGAGCAACTGCGAGAAGCCCATCGTTTCGGCAAAGAACTGCACCCAACGGTTCATCGCCCCCAATTCGACATTGCCCACCATGTGATCGACAGCAGCGAGTCCGATCCCCTTGTGGTGGTGTGCGCCGCGCCCATTCGTGCCGTTCGTGGCGGCGTTCACCGCCCGATAGCCCGGCAGAAACACACCCTGATAATCCTGCCGATCCACAAACTTGATGATTACATCGCCATAGCAGCGGATGGCGCTGTAACGAAGGACGCCGTACTCATCGGCGCGTTCGGTGGGGGGAATCGCCCCTGTCGCCCCGCGCTTGGTCGATTCCCGATAGGCGCTCTCGGCGTCGGGGACTTCCATGGCAATCACAGCGACGGAATCCCCATGAAGGTGAACGAAGCGTGACGCCGCATGGTCAGGGGAAAACGAGGTGGAAAGGACAAGGCGAATCTGTCCTTGTTCCATCAGGTAGGAAGCAAACTCACGGTTGCCCGTCTCCAGCCCGCTGTAGCCGGTGTGGGCAAAGCCAAACCCCGTCCGGTAAAAATGGGCGGCTTGCTTGGCATTCCCGACATAGAGTTCGACATGATCAATACGCTTAATTGGCAAAAAATCGTCCGACATTGGTTAAAACCCCTCCTGTTGGTAACGAATCGGGGTAATTTTTTGAGGAAATACCCCACTTTTCGTCTTTTGTTTATTCTGCACAAGTATAGCACAGGCGGCGTTGTCACATGAGGGGGAAGGGGTGGTTATCCATCAAAACGGGCGCAAGGCATTGCGCCCCTACGGGGTGCGGGGTTAAAACACCCGCGCTAGGCGTGATCACCCCGTTGGGGCTTGAAGACAACATGGTGTGGGCTGCCTTCCAAGCCCCGTAGGGGTGGTTATTCTTAGCCCGTCCCCTTTAGGGGCGGGCTAGAGCGTGCGGCGGACGCCCAGGGGGGCGCCCCTACGAGGGGTGCGCAATATCTACGGTGTGTACACCCAAATGTCGAGGAGAATGTTCGCCCCGTTGTAGCCCGCCACACGGATATAGGCACGCTGACCTTCCGCCGTGTAGACGCCAATAACCAAGCCTTGCAGCAGATTTCCCTGCGCAATGCCCACAACATTGTTGACGACGGCGGGCGAGAGGTAGTCATAGTGGACCTGCGCTACCTGTACGCCGGAGAGCGCCCCAACCACCGAGCCGTTGATCGGCACAAGGTTGGAGGTCGGATCAAAGGTCAGGTCTTGAGTCCCCCCAAAGAGATCGATGCTGCTGCCGGGGGCAAGCTGCGCCGTTGCTTGGGTCACATTGAAGCCGCGATCAATCTTATAGGTGAAGGACGGGCTGTTGTTCTGCTCACCGAGATCACCTTCATCCACCTCGCGGTTCAGGTCAAGGACGATAGCAATCGTCTCCACGCCCGTCCCGCCGAGGGTGTAGTTGATGATCGCCTGTGTTTGCTGTCCGGCTGCCAGCCCCGGCACAATTGCCGAGCCGAATACCTCGCCGGGGCGCATGGAGGCTGCCACCGCAAACTGTCCGGCGTTGATCCCGCCCTGATTGGCGAGCGTCACCGTCAGGGTGAAGGGCTGTCCGGGCAGCGGCACGGCGGGCGTCAGGAAGGCGTTCACCATGACAATATCCGCTTTGGGCGTGGGGGTGACTGTTGGCGGCACGGTGGGCGTCGGCGGCGGCGCAATGAGCGGCAGCGTGCGCACATCGCCGGCGATGCTGATGAACTGGCTTGCCCCGCTGATCCACGCCGGCTGTTGGCGGAACAGAATAGCAAACCAACTGAAATCGGCATTCGCGCCGAGGAGTTGCACTTGCTCATTGCGGTTCAACTGACCGAGGATCGGGTAATTTTGCCCCGGACCCTGCCGCACATTCAACGTGCTAGAACGAACGGTGGCAAAGACGCCATCCAGCGTGGGCGAGGGGACAAGCGTAAATGTCGGCGGGAGCGTCGGCGTCGGAGTGAACGTCGGGGAGGGGGTGAAGGTCAGGGTGAAGGTGGGCGTTGGCGTTTCGGTAGCGACGGTTGGTACGGCGGTGGGCGGCGTTGTGGGGACTGCCGTTGCTTGCCCGCTAAAATCGACCCGCGTCCGCCCATCAAAAATAGCGACGGGGCGGAGTGCGCCGTACACATTTGCCTCACCCACAATGACATTCTCGTTGATCCGTCCCCCTTCGCGGGCGGGGATCAGTCCCCCCTGCACGCCACTCACCGTCCCGACGGTGATCAGCTTGGCGCGAATATCGGCGGCGGTGGTCGCCCCCTCTAGGACGGCGTTGGCAAGCAGTGTCGCGCCGTCAAAGGCGGCGGCGGCACGCCCATCGGGAAGTTTGCCAAACAGGGTGACATACGTCTTTAGAAAGCTGGCGCTGGTGGGGGTATCAAGGATGGGCGTCCAATCAATGGCGGTGAGGATTCCCCGCCGCCCGCCGAAGGGAATCCCCTCTAAAAAGGCGTTGTCATCGCCATTGGCAAGAGCAAACACCCCGCCAAAGCCGGCATCGCGCAGGGCGCGAAAGACGAGCGCACTCGTCTGCGAATTGGCAAGGCTAACCACCGCCCCCGCCCCACTGCCCAAGAGTTGAGCGGCGGCATCCGTTGGCGAAAGCAGCGTTCCATCAGCGCCTTCGCCGTTCAGCAGCAGCGCCGGAACGCCGAAGGACGCCAGCGCGTCCGTGACAATCTGGACGAGGGGCGCTTGGGCGGCGCTTTCCTGATATACGGCGATCCGCGTTTGGGCGCGATCCCGCACCAAGACCTCAACCAGCGCCCGCAGTTTGAGCGTATCTTCCGCGCGGGTATGGAAGATCAGCCCGCCGCGAGGGGAATCAACGCCTGTTGCACCCGTAAAGACGGGGACGCCCGCGCTGTTCAGCGCATCACTGGCGGCAGCGGCAAGGGCGCTGTTATCCGGTCCAAAAATAGCGACCACCCCAATGTTTTTGAAGGCGTCAACCACTTGGCGAACTTCATCAGGCGTTGTTGCCGCCCCTGCCGCCACCGCAAAACGGACTTTGCCAGTGGCGTTTGCCGTCTCCACCGCCAACGAAACACCGAGGGCAAGCGAGCTATCGGCGGTACCAATGACGCCAATCACAAGCGGCGCTCCGCCTTGTGGGGCGGGTTCGGCGCGGGTGATGCCAACGGCGCTGACCGTGAGCGCCAAGACGATGATCAGCACAGAGGCGATCTGCTGCAAGGATTTTTTCATGGAGCGTCTCCAAAAGGGATTTCAACTGCGAATAGACAATACACAACACACGATTAACCGCAGCGCGTGGGCGCGGGTAACGATTTTAAAGCGTTTCTTCAGGCATCCTCTTCAAATCCGGCATAGGCAAGTTGTTTTTCAAGCTGGTCACCGAGGCGCTCTAGCCACGTGTTCTCCGTCTTGAGATCGCGCAAGCGCCCTAAGATAGCGTCCATTTCATCATAAAACTGCTTCCAAAAATCGCTATCCTCAAATTCGACCACTTTTTCCAACAGGTAGAGTCCGGTCATCGCCTGTTTTGATTTCAAATCCGGGCGCAGCCCCTCCAGAAAAAAGTTTAGGGCGTTGATCAGGGCGGGCGGGTAAAGGCGGTACAACCCCTCGGCAACGAGATCGATCCGCTCGCGGTCATGCTCTATGACGCGCTCGGCGTGCTGGATGACCCGATCATAATCGTCCATCGTCCCGCACGCGCCCAACATGAAGGCGATGTACGCCGACGATTTTGGCGAGGTGGTCGGATCATCGGCAACGCGGCGGAGCATCGCCAAACCGTCCGGCTTGGCGCGGATTGCCTCGGCGCGGTGGCTTGCCAACCAGCCCATCAGCACGCGGGCATTCTGGCTTGTCACTGTCGCCGGATCGGACAGAAAGCCCGGCAGCCAACGGACGTAGTGTTGGGCGTGTTCGTCGGTAATCTGTTCGGCGGCAAGCAGATTCGGCGTCAGGGCGGGGGCGCTGCTCAGAAAGTGACTCATCTCCGAAGGGTCAAGCGGGTAGCGGACGCGGGTCAGCAGCGCCGCGCCAAGCTGCGCTTCGGTCATCTCGTCAAGAAAAAGGGCATCCTCCGCCAAGCGTGCCGAGGCGACAGCAAGGGTGTGTTCGGTGACCCCTGTCAGTTTGGCGCGGGTCAGGGCGACAATCACGCGGTTGAGTCCAGCTTGCGAATGAGTCATGCCTTCTCCATGATCAGCGGCTTGCCGTCACAAACTATACCCTTTGTTCATCGGGAAGGGCAAGGCGTGCGGGGGCGGACGATCTGACTCTTGACACATAAGAACTTATGTGCTAAACTGCCTTTCATGCGATTGAGAGGGTGCTTGTGGTGTGCGACCCAACCCTCAGCCGGGAAATGACGCGCCCGGTACGGATTCAGGAGAGTCCGTGCCGGGTGCGTTTGTGATTCTCAGCCGTGATTCAATGCCCGCTGGTCTTGATCAGGTGACATGGAGAGCGAACGAATGAGCGTTTATAACTTGATTCCCTCGGTGTGGACGGCGCGGCTGCTGGCAAACCTGCACACGGCGCACGTGTTTGGGCAGGCGGGTGTGGTGAACCGCGATTACGAAGGGGACATTCGGCAAAAGGGCGACAGTGTGCGCATCAACGCTATTGGGGCGATCACCATTGAGGATTACATCCGCGACGACCAGCTTGGCGAACCGGAAACACTGGAGGACGCGCAGACCGTTCTTGAAATTGACCAAGCGAAGTACTTCCACTTTCAGATTGACGACGTGGATCGCCTTCAGAGCAGCCCCGACGCCATGGACGAGGCGATGAAGGAAGCCGCCTATGCCCTTGCCGATAGCGCGGATCGTTACATTGCCGGACTCTACACGGATGCGGCGGAGGGGAACACGATTGGCAGCACAACGACCCCCAAAACGGATTTGGGGACGGCAGGACGCGCCTATGAATACCTTGTTGATCTCGATACGATGCTGACCGAGGCAAACGTCCCCCGCCCCGGACGGTGGGTGGTTGTCCCCCCCTGGTATTACGCCCTGCTGCGTAAAGACGAACGGTTCATCCGTTCGGGGACGGCGCTTGGCGATCAGGCGCTGCGCAATGGGCAGATCGGGATGGCGGCGGGGCTTTCGGTGATGGAATCGAACAACGCCCCGAATCCGGCTGGCTCGGTCTACAAGATCATCGCCGGCTATGGCGGGGCGATCACCTTTGCCGAACAGATCGTCCAGTTTGAGGCATACCGCCCGGAAAAACGCTTTGCCGACGCGGTGAAAGGGCTGCACCTGTATGGGGCAAAGCTCGTCCGCCCGATGGGGATCGCCGTCCTCTCCGCACAGCGGGCGTAGGGCGGTGAAAGGCGGGCGGACGCCTCAGAGGGCGTCCCTACAGGGGCGGGGCAACCAAACTATAGCGCGGGGTTAAACCACCCGCGCTAGGACTAACCACCCCTGCGGGGCTTGACCCCGAATCCGCGATGTAATTTGCCTTCAAGCCCCAACGGGGCGGTTAATTTCAGCCCGCTGCTTTAGCGGCGGGCGGACGCCGACGGGCGTGAGCGGGCGACCACGCGGGGTCGCCCCCCATAGAGTTTTTCAACCAACTGACCGAAAGGATAACCAACCAATGGCACGCGATACGCTCCCGATCACCGATCTTGCCGTGAACGCGCTGACCGCACCGGAAACGCCGCTGGCGATCTCGCCAACAGATGGGGCGACGCTCCCCGCCGGTGGCGATACGGGGCGGATCGCCGTCCAGATCACAAACAGCGCCGAGGCAGCCTACACGGTGACCGTTGCGGCGGGGGTGAACCCGCCCGCCTTCCGCGCCCCAATGGGCGATCTCGCCATGGAAATCCCCGCCGGAGCAACGCGCTACCTCGTCATTGAGTCAGCGCGATTTGCCCAAGCGAACGGGGCGATCTGGCTGGATTTTGAAAGCGGGATGACGGGGACGGCGCTCGCTTTGCGGCTGCCGCGTGGGGTGTGACCATGCGCCGGACGATCACGACAATCCTCTTACAGCGTACCGCCGCCGATGATGCTGGCGCCTTCGCCACACTGCTCCGCTCGCTGCGTTTCACCCTGACGCGGGACGACTGCGAGGCGCTCATCTTGTTGAACGGAGTCGATGGCGCATCGCCCGATCTGCCGGGGTCCGTTCGCTGGCTTCGTTGGCAAACGCCCCGCCCCGCCGCCGAGGGGTGGGCGGCGCTGGCACTGGCGGCACGCGGGCGGCGTCTCGCTCTAATCGCCCCCGATGGGCAGATTCGGGATTCGGCGTGGCTGGATGCGCTGAGTGCTGCGCTGCGGGGGGATGGCGTTGGGCTGGCGGCGGCGGCGGGGGGGTGGCTTGCCCTCACCGCTGAGCGTGAGGGCTGTCTGATCCCCGCCAAAGGGGGGGCGGGGATGGATGTTCCCCTTGGGGGGGCAATCCTCGGACGGCGGGAGGTGATCCGTGCGGCGCTGGAGGCGGCGGCAGAAGAAAACGACCCCCACCCGATCATCGGGATCGCGCTGCGGGCGCGGGCGGCAGGCTATGGGGCGGTGGTGGGGAAGAACGCCGAAGCTCTTGTCTGTGGGGGGTGGTGGGGGGCGGCTGACCTTCGCGCCCCGCCCGATTTTGCGCGGCGCTGGCGCGGGCGCGGGCTAATTCAGGCAGAGCAAGGCGGGCGCATTCCGTAGGGACGCCCGCCGCTAAAGCAGCGGGCTGAGATTGACCGCCCCGTTGGGGCTTGAAGGCAACCTACATCGCGGATTCGGGATTAAGCCCCGCAGGGGTGGTTAACCCTAGCGCGGGTGTTTTAACCCCGCGCTATTTCGTGCCTTTGCGCCCGCCGTTAAAGCAGCGGGCTGAGATTGACCGCCCCGTTGGGGCTTGAAGGCAAAGTACATCACGGATTCGGGGTCAAGCCCCGCAGGGGTGGTTAGCCCTAGCGCGGGCGGTTTAACCCCGCGCCACGCAACCCCATCCCCGATTTTTTTGCCTCTTCGCGGTACAATGTCACCTTCCAACAAAAACCCTATTGGAACACTGCATGTCCACTCTGAAAACCCTTCTTCCCGCGCCGCTGCGCCGCCGTTTGGGAGCGTTCCGCAAAGGCTTAGAGGTCGCCCGCTTCCGGTGGGAGACGCGCCACCTTGATGCCTTCCTCCGTGATGTGCGCGGCGTGATTCATGTCGGGGCGCACACTGGCGAGGAGGCTGACCTCTACGCCGCACGCGGGTTGGATGTGATCTGGCTTGAGCCGATCCCCGCTGTCTTTGCCCAATTGGAAAAAAACATTGCGCCGTTCCCTCGCCAGCGGGCGATCCGCGCCCTCATCAGCAGCGCCGACGACCAGCCAATCACCTTTCATGTTGCCGATAATGCGGGGAGCTCGTCCTCCCTGTTCGAGTTCGCCCGTCACACCGAACTGTATGGCGAGGTCGCTATGGGGCAGACGCTCACCCTTCAGACGGTGACGCTCTCCACGCTGGCGCAGCGCGAACAGATCGACCTCAGCAAGTACGACGCGCTGGTCATGGACACACAGGCATCCGAACTGCTCGTTTTGCAAGGGGCAGCGCCTATCTTGGATGGCTTTCGCTACATCAAAACGGAGGCAGCCGATTTTGAACTTTACAAGGGCGGCTGCCAATTGAAAGATATTGAGGCATTCCTCTCGCCACGTGGCTATAGGGAAATCGCCCGCTACCTGTACATCGAAAAGGCGGACGTCGGGCATTGCTACGATGTCGTCTACCGGCGCGGTACGTAGGGACGCCCGCCGCTAAAGCAGCGGGCTGAGATTGACCGCCCCGTTGGGGCTTGAAGGCAAACTACATCCCGTATTCGGGTTCAAGCCCCGCAGGGGTGGTTAACCCTAGCGCCGCACGCGCTCACGGTTGCGCCCGCCGCCCAACCTCACCCCACGTCGGGGCGACCACGCGCCCTCTCATTCCCACGTCTCGCTGATCCATTCCCCCACCCGAACAAAGACGATCTCAAAGACCGCCGCCGCGCCTTGATTCAGCCGTTCGCTGAAGGTCTGCACAACGGCGGGAAAGCCCCGTTTGGGCATCCCCGGCGCAGCGCCGCCGCGCCCGTAGATGAGGACGCCCCGCGTCCCCTCGGCAAGCGCCCCCTCAAGGGATTCCTCCGCGTGCAGGACAATCCGCGCTGCGCCGCCCGCCGCCCCCAGCAGGACATCACGGTAGGGGGCGTTGTGGGGAGTCCCATCGGGGAGATCGGCGTTTCGTTCGATGCGAAACTCTAGGTAATGGGGGTGGAGCGCGTGTGATTCGTCCGCCACCTCCCAAAAAATGACGAGTTGAGCAAGGGCGGCGCGGCGCAGCTCCAAAAATGCCGAGGAGGGGTACATCGATCCACCTTTCTCTAGACGAATCTTCCGACGACGATCCCCGCCAAGCGTTCATGATGATCGACCATCCGTAAACAGTGGGCGTGTTCTTGCGCCGCCCGCACCCCGCGCCCTTCTGCCTCCCAATCAAGTTTGGCAGCAGCAAGGGCGGCTTTCTGCGCCCAAACCGCCGCCGCCGCCCGATGGAGGTTGTAGACTCGGCAGTCAAGGACGTACCGCGCCCCGCCCGTCTCACTGAGGAAGGTGATCCGCCGTGCGGCATAATTCACCGCGTAGAGCGCCGGATTGACCACCGCCCCCCGCCGATCCCGCACAGCAAAGCCGGAATCCGTCCCCGCTTCCTCTAGCGGGTCGCTCAGCGGGATGCGGTATACCGTCACCGGTGGGGGCGTCACGGCGATCAGTCCCAGGCGGCTATGAACCGTCGCCATCCGATCCAGTTCGGCTTGAAGTTGGTCGTCCGTCCAATAGGGGACGCCCGCCAGAGTGACATCCGTCGGCGTCGTGTTCGTCAGCAGCCGCAGTTGGGCGATCACCGTCGCCATCCCAGATCGGGGCATCTTGTGTATCCTTTCTTGTTTCTCGTCGTGTGGCTGCCCGCGTTTGCGCCCGCCGCTAAAGCAGCGGGCTGAGATTGACCGCCCCGTTGGGGCTTGAAGGCAAATCATGTCACGGATTCGGGTTCAAACCTCGCAGAGGTGGTTAACCCTAGCGCGGATGGTTTAACCCCGCGCCCTCATGAGGACGCGCTACAGGGCATCCGCCGCCAGCGCTGCGATCTGCGCCGCCGTCAGCGCCGCCCCCCACAAGCCAACACGGGCGAGCGACCCGCGCATATCCGCCGCGCCCGGTGTCCGCCCAAAGGTCAGCGGTACGGCGGCGGGCGTGATCGGCGTGCTGTATGCCCGCACCGCAGCCAACACCCCGCCGCGATACAGCCGCACGAACTCGCCATCGTAGCTCAGCGCCCAGTGTTGCCAGCGGTTCAGGGCGGGGTCAAGGCGGCTAACCCCGCTTTCGGTGTAACTGTTCAGCCAACCGAGGTAGCCACCGGCAAAGGCAAAGGCATAGCCCGCCTCTGACCACGACGCCTCATTTTTCCCGATGATTCCCCCATATGGCGCGTGGGCGGCAAGGCGCAGCCAAAACGCCAGTGTGAATGCCGCCGGGGTCAGCGCCGCATCGTCGGGGACGATCACCGCCCCCTCGCCCCCAAAACGCGGGGCGGGGCGTCCATCAGGGGCGCGGTCTGCCCCCGCCGCCACGCCCGTATACGTCCCGTTGTAGCCGTTCCCAGAGGCATCCACCGCCACCGCCGCCCCCGCCCCTTCGTCCAGCACCCATGCGCCGATCAGGGCGGCGGGGTAGGCGTTCAGCAGGCGGCGGGTGAAGTTCGGCGCGGCGGGTTGAAGGCTGAGCAAGCGGTGTGCCATGATTCGGACTCCTCTCGGCTAGACAGGGCGCACGACGATCTGAAAGACTCGATCCGCCGCCTCCGCCTCCGCCGTTTCAATTTTTAGGTAGCGCCAGCCGAGAAAATCACGGGGGTTCAAGGGGTATGCCCGCGCCGCAGCGGTGCTGACCGCCAGGCTGAGCGGGACGTTTCCCCCATCGCACAGGGGGTAGAACGTCTCGCCATCGGCGCTGACCTGAAAGGTGATCGCCGCGTTCGTCAGGGCGGCGGGCGTGATCAGCCCAACGGGGGTATAGCCGCCCAGATCAAGCGCTGTGCTGAGCGATTCTTCCTCGGCAAGGGTGAGCGCCGCTGTCGCCCGCGTGTAGGCGGATTGGGCGCTGAAGGGTGGGAGAGTCATGGGGCAATCCTTTCTAAGGTAGACGACGATGCGCATGAACCATTCGCCGTAATCGATTTTCAACGACGTTACGGGGGCGCGTGTGGCGCGGGGTTAAAACACCCGCGCTAGAAATAGCCACCCCTACGGGGCTTAATCCCGAATCCGCGATGTAGGTTGCCTTCAAGCCCCAGCGGGGCGGTCAATCTCAGCCCGCTGCTTTAGCGGCGGGCGCAAAGGCACGAAATGGCGCAGGGTTAAAACATCCGCGCTAGGGTTAACCACCCCTGCGGGGCTTAATCCCGAATCTGCGATGACGGCGCGGGGTTAAAACACCCGCGCTAGAAATAGCCACCCCTACGGGGCTTAATCCCGAATCCGCGATGTAGGTTGCCTTCAAGCCCCAACGGGGCGGTCAATCTCAGCCCGCTGCTTTAGCGGCGGGCGGAAAGACACGAAATAGCGCGGGGTTAAACCGCCCGCGCTAGGGCTAACCACCCCTGCGGGGCTTGACCCCGAATCCGTGATGTAGTTTGCCTTCAAGCCCCAACGGGGCGGTCAATCTCAGCCCGCTGCTTTAGCGGCGGGCGGAAAGGAGAATGCATGACAACCTTGATCCTGATCATTCAGTTTGACTCCGACGACGATCCTACCGATCTTTCTGCCGAGGTGATCAGCGCCGAGATTGAGGCGGGGCTGTGCGCCGACGATTCCCCGATGGGCGGCGGGCGGGCGCGAATTGTCTTGGGCAATGCCGATGGGCGTTTTTCGCCAGAGAATCTGAGCAGCCCCTTTTACGGGCGGCTCAATCCGAACCGCCCCATCGCATTAAGCGCCCGCGTGGGGACAACCACTTACCCCCTATTCACGGGCGTCACTGAGCGCTGGCTGCCCGAATCGGGCGGCTATGGGCGGCGCACCTGCACGCTGATCGCGGGCGATTTGATGGGGACGCTGGATCGCGCCGGAGTCAGCCTCCCGCTGCGGCGGGACGAGGCGGGCGGGGCGCTTATCCGGCACATTCTGAACCTTGCCCTTGATGCCCCCGCCGCGATAGGGACGGTCAGCTTCAGCGCCGCCCCCACCGATGGCGATACGATCACGGTGAATGGGGTGACCTATACCTTCCGAACGGCGCTCACGCCGAGTACCCCCGCCGAACTTCTGATCGGGGCAGACGCCGAGGACAGCGCCGATGCCCTTGCCGATGCGATCAACGGGGCGGAGGGAGTCGGGACGCGCTATACCGCTGGCACGCCCCGCCCAGAGATCGTCACGGCGGCGGCGCGGGGGACGTACTTCCGCCGCCTGCGGGAGAGCGGCGCGATCCGCTATTATCGCTTGGGGGTGTTCCCCGCTGGCGCTGCGCTGGATTCCGGCGTGAACGGGCGCGATGGGCTGGTGACGGGCGGGGCGCTGACGGTGATCAGCGGGGCGTTGGGCGGCGACCCCGACGGGGCGGGGTATTTCGATGGCTCTGGCGAACACATCGCCATTCCGACGCTCGATCTCGCCCATCGTTCGTTCACGATCAGCGCATGGCTCAAGCCCGACGCCGCGCCGCCCGCCGCGCAAGATTGGTTCAGCGCCGTCAGCGCGGGGGCGTTCCGTCAGGCGCTCTCCCTGCGCCTGTATGACGATGGGGCGCTCGGCGTCCTCTATTGGGATGACGATGCCTTCAGCGCGGCGGGCGTCCTCCCCTTTGGGGTGTGGAGTCACCTCGCCTGTGTCTATGACCACAGCGCCGGACAGACGCGCCTCTACCGGAACGGGGAGATCGTCTACGCGGGGACGGTGGGCGGCTTTGAGGGGGCGAATGCGGCGCTGCGGATTGGGTCGGGGGCGGGCGGAAACGGCTGGCAGGGCGGGATTGACGAGGTGGCGATCCACCTTCGCCCCCTCAGCGGCGAGGAAATCAGTGATCTGGTGGGGGCGGCGGGCGAGGGGCGCGGGGTGACCCTGCGGGCGGCGCTCCCCGGCGCGGTGGGCAATGCCATTCCGCTGGGCAAGAGCGGGACGGCGATCAGCCTTTCGGGAGCAACGCTGGCGGGCGGGGAAGACCGCCCAGCCGACGCCCAGATCGACGCCGGACGGTGGGCGTTCGATGTGGCGGGCGATGGCTGGACGCGAGAAGCGACTTCGGCGCGGGCGGCGCTGCGGGCGGTGACGGAATCGGCGCAGGGGTTGGCGTGGGTAGGGCGCGAAGGGATGTTCGTCTGGCGCGATGGGGAGTTTCTGTTGCGGGCAGCGGCGGCTACGCCCACCCTGACCATCGGCGGCGAACTGACTCTGCGCGGAGAGCGCGGGGCGGTGGTGAACGCTGTGCGGGTGACGACGACTCCCCGCGCCACGCAAGGGACGGGCGTCGTTGCCCGCGCCGACTCGGTGATCGCGGTGCCGGGTGGGAGCGGCTACCGGCGCTATGACCCTAACGATCCGCTCATTGTGAATCCGGGTGGGGCGGCGCGGACGGTGATCCTCCCCTTCCGCGACCCGCTGACGGGCGAGACAGCCGGCGCTGAGGGCGTCATTTTGCCGCTGGAGGCGGGGATCGATTGGACGGCGAATGATCGCCCCGATGGGAGCGGGATCGATTACACCTATTTCGAGGCGCTCACCTTCAGCGTGGCGCTGACGGCGGGCGAGGCGGCGGTGACGATTCGGAACACGGCGTTGGGCGTCCTCTATGTGACCTTCTTGCAACTACGGGGGAGGCTGATCACGCGCTATGCCCCGCTGACCTTCGCCGCCGATGATCCGGCGAGTGCGGCTGCCTACGGGCTGCACGCCGAGCGGCTCTTTCTGCCGCTGCCGGCGCCGCCCGCCTTCGCCGCGTCGTTGGCGGAATACCGCTTGGCGCGGGGGGCGCTGCCACACTACCGCGTGACGACACTCAGCGGGAATGTCGAGTCCGTTGGCGGGGTCAGCCTCTACGCGCCGGAGATCGGGGAGGTGATCGCCGTCAGCGAGCCGCATACGGGCGTGAGTGGGGCAAAATACCTCTTGGCGGGGGTGGTCTACCGTTTCGGGCTGCGCGATGCGCCGCGAATCACCTACCATGTGCGGCGCTTGGACGACCAAACCTACGGGGTGTTCGATGACGCGCTCTATGGACGGTTTGATGAGACGCTGCGGGCGGCGGTGTGAAGGGTCGCCCGCCGCTAAAGCAGCGGGCTGAAATTGACCGCCCCGTTGGGGCTTGAAGAGTCCCTCACCCCCTGCCCCCCCTCCCACAAGGGGGAGAGGGGGAAATCAATCCCCATATTTCGTAGGGACGCCCCAGGGGGCGTCCGTCCTATCAGGCATTGGGGTTTCAAGCCCCGCAGGGGTGGTTACTCATAGCGCGGGCGTTTTAACCCCACGCCATTTCCCGCCTTTGCGCCGCACGCGGTCATGGCTGCCACTCGCCGTGTGTTCGCGCCGCGACTCGGCATCTTCTACGTTGTATCAGAAAGGACACCCCCTCATGGCATGGACACCCCCCGACACGCGCACCGCTGGTGATGTATTCAGCGCTGCCGCCTACAACACCTACCTACGCGATAACCTCACCTACCTTCACGCTGGAAAGCCCCTCGCGGCGCTGGCACGGGCGAACGGGTCGGTGTACACCGTCAGCGCCTCGGCGTGGGCGGCGGTGGATGCGACGCACCTTGCCCCCACCCTGACCCTTTCCACCGGGCGCGTCCTGATCGCCTGTGTGGGCAGTTTTTATGCTGATGCCGCCTCGCGCCTTCTCTCGCTGGATGTCGCCATTGACGGAACGCGCATCGGTGGCACGGATGGGCTGCTCAAGACAACACTGGACACGAACGCTCAGAGCATCGCCTTCACCATCCTGCACGCGGGGCTAAGCGCCGGATCGCACAGTTTTACGCTGATGTGGCGGGTGGGGTCGGGGATTGCCTCCCTGTTCAGCGGGACGGATGTCGCCGTCCATTTCACAGTGGCGGAGTGGTAGCGGCGGGCGGTTGTCTGGAGGGGAGGCGGGGAGGCGCGGGGAAACACATGGCGCGGGGTTAAAACGCCCGCACTAAGAATAATCACCCCGTTGGGGCTTAACACGGAATACACCGTGCGGCATTTGCCTTCAAGCCCCGTAGGGGAGGCGCGGGGTTAAAACGCCCGCGCTAGGAATAATCACCCCGCTGGGGCTTAAGGCGGAATACACCGTGCGGCATTTGCCTTCAAGCCCCGTAGGGGTGGCGCGGGGTTAAAACGCCCGCGCTAAGAATAATCACCCCGTTGGGGCTTAACACGGAATACACCGTGCGGCATTTGCCTTCAAGCCCCGTAGGGGTGGTCAGCCTCAGCCCGCTGCTTTAGCGGCGGGCGATCATGGGTGGACGCCGCACACGGACGCGGGGAAACACATGGCGCGGGGTTAAAACGCCCGCGCTAGGAATAATCACCCCGATGGGGCTTAAGACGGAATACACCGTGCGGCAGTCGGTTGCAGATCGAGATCAAGGGGTTTCAGTACCCTCAACGGGCTGGACGTGGTTGCAACTGGGCGATAGCGATGCTATTGAAATCTACCGCCTGCTGGGTTTCAGTACCCTCAACGGGCTGGACGTGGTTGCAACAGTATGGGCAGGTGGTTGGGCTGCCTGAGAGAGAAGAGGTTTCAGTACCCTCAACGGGCTGGACGTGGTTGCAACGTGGCAGCAATTGCGTTTCCAGCCCTTAATTTTAGTTTCAGTACCCTCAACGGGCTGGACGTGGTTGCAACTCTATCGCCGTCAAGTCCTCCCCCCCATTGTGAGAAATGTTTCAGTACCCTCAACGGGCTGGACGTGGTTGCAACAATGCATTCATTCTTTCCAGTGATGATCTGACCGCCGGTTTTCAGTACCCTCAACGGGCTGGACGTGGTTGCAACCTGAGCGATATACACTTGACTACTGCATTAAAACCTCAGTTTCAGTACCCTCAACGGGCTGGACGTGGTTGCAACGCCCCTCATTCAAACGTCTCACCGGAGGCAAAATGACCTGTGAGATCATTTTCGTTCAAATTTGGGCGTTCCTCGATAGCGATCATCATACACCCTATTCCAAAAATGTCAAGCAATTTGTCCCGATTTTCGCAACTCGATCTCTGTCTTAAAAAGCCGCCGAGTTGCGACGGGCTTTCGGGGGGAGTTGCGAAACCCGCTCCATCCACAGGGGATGGGTAAATTCAAGGAAAGCCCCTTTAGGCAGTGGTATGTCTACCCAATGATCAGCGCTCTATAAAACGGTATGTCAGGGAGGGACTTGCGACATACCCCCCTAAAAAGGCTTACAAACCCCGCCGAGGGAACGCCAATGTAAACTTGCTCCCCGCGCCGGGCGTGCTGCTCACCCACAGATGCCCCCCGTGTGCCTCGATCACCGCTTTGGCAATGTACAGCCCCTGCCCCAAGCCGCGTGGGTCAATCTGCTTGCCGTCGGGCGTTTTCGGCTGCCCTCGGTAGAAGCGCTCGAAAATATGCGCCTGATCGTACTCGCTGATCCCCACTCCCGTATCGATGACCTCGATGAGCATGTAGGTATTTTTCACCCGCCCCACCCGTACCCAAACAAAGCCGCCGGGAAGCGTGTAATAGATCGCATTATCCAGCAGATGCCCCACCGCCCACAACAAGCGTTGATCGTCGCCCTCAATGGTTAACTCTGACGAAGCCGCAAGGTACAGCCCATAGCCCAGGTTCCCGCGCTTAAAACTGACTTCCCGCGAGGCGAGGGCGTCATACAAGAGGGTGTCCAAGCGTACCGCGTCCCGGCGCACATCAAACGATCCGGCGCTGATCTCCGACAGATCGAGCAGTTCGACAATCATCCGATCCAAAACGGCGGCGTTGCGGGCGATTGCCTCCAAAAAATTGCGGTTCAACGGTTTATCGGGCGGCGTGTTTAAAAGAACATCGCTCATCCCTTTGATTGAGGTCAGCGGCGTCCGCAGTTCGTGGGTGATCTGCGTGACGAACTGATCCTTGATGCGGTCTGCCAGCGCCTCACGGGTGACATCCTTCAGGATGATCAGCGTCCCTAGCGGCAGCCCGTCAAGGGCGGTGACCATCGCCATGCTCGCGCCGAGTATCCGGTCATTGATTTGGACGCGAAGGGGATCGCCAATGGGCGTCACTTCTTCGCCGGGCGGCGGGGGAAGGTTTTCGGCAAGGCGGAACATTCGCCCTAAATCGCTCTCCCAAAAAGCACGCATACTGCCCACCAGCTTTGTCGCTGCGTCGTTCATGAGGACGATCCGCCCTTCGGGGGATTGCATAATGACGCCCTCCCCAATCTGCTCAAAGACAACCTTCAAGCGGGCGCCCGCCGTTTGCATCCGCTGGATGCGCACCATGAGATCGCGGTTTTCGCGGCGCAAGGTGCGCATTTGCTCGGTGTTTCCGGTGGGGCGGCGGCTAGGTTGTTTGCGCATCAGCCCGCGATAGAGGCGGCTAAAAAAGCGCTCTGCCGCCGTCCCAAATTCATCGACAAAGCGTGCGACCCCTTGCGTCATCGGATCGTCCTCAGCATCATTCGTCGGGGCGGCGGGTGTCGTCATCAGCTTATGACTTTGGCGGCTCTGGCGTGGACGGCGGCGTTGGCGCGGGCGGCGCGGCGCTGGCAGCCGGACTCGCGGGCGGCTCTGTTTGGGGGGCGGGCGGAGTCACAGGCGCCGGCGTTGGCGCGGGCGGCGCGGCACTGGCAGCCGGACTCGCGGGGGTGCTGCCATTTGTCACACTGGCGGCTGGCGGTGTGAGGCTAGGTGCTTGCGCTTGGGCGGCATTCTTCGCCCGTTTTTGGTCGCGGACACCGTAAATGAGATCGCGGAAAACGTCCATGTCGGGAAGGGGTTTGTTCATCAGATGATCAATGCCCGCCTTCTGCTTCAGCCCTTCGATCTCGGCATCGTTTTTGGTGAATGCCGTCATGAGGATGATCGGAATGTCCTTCAGCGGGGAGACGGTGCGGATGCGGGCGGCAACCTGATCCCCGGTGTAGCCGGGCATTTTAATATCCATCAGAGCAAGATCAGGCAGTGCGCCGGAGTACGTGCCGGTTTCAACCTTATCCAGCCAATCCCACGCCGCGCCGCCATCGGGAAATTCCAGCGGCGTTTCGCCCCACATCATCATCATCAACGAGACAACGGTACGGATATCGGGGTCGTCCTCAACAAGCAGCCACATAGCGAAGTACTCCGGTGAATGTGAACTATGTCTAATTGTAGTAGGACATGCGCTATGGATCAAGTAGGGACGCCCCCTGCGGCGTCCACCCATGATCGCCCGCCGCTAAAGCAGCGGGCTGAGACTGACCACCCCTTCGGGGCTTGAAGGCAAAGGCGGCACGGTGTATTCCGTGTTAAGCCCCAACGGGGTGATCATCCCTAGCGCGGGCGTTTTAACCCCGCGCTTCCCCTTCGGGGCTTGAAGGCAAATGCCGCACGGTGTATTCCGTGTTAAGCCCCAGCGGGGTGATCATGCCTAGCGCGGGCGTTTTAACCCCGCGCTTCCCCTTCGGGGCTTGAAGGCAAATGCCGCACGGTGTATTCCGTGTTAAGCCCCAGCGGGGTGATTAGTCCTAGCGCGGGCGTTTTAACCCCGCGCCATGTGTTTCCCCGCGCCCACATCGGGACGCCCCCGTTTACGCCTCGTCGTAGGCGTCCCCAACGGCGATCTCTAGCGGCATGATCTGACGCGCCTCCTCAAGATCAAAGGGATTCAGGTCGCTTGGCTCATACTGCCCTAAGCGCTCGTACAACCCCTGCACCGCCGTCAGGGTGGGTGTGTAGGCATAGGGTTCGCCATCGCACCAGGCAAGGTAATAGGCGGCTTGCGCCGTCTTGATCGCCGCCTCGGGTTGCCCGGCGTCAATCTCCATCTCGGTGAGCAAGGTGTAGGCGTCGGCGTGATGAAGGCGATAGGGTCCGCGTTCGGCGCTCTCCCACACATCGTTCAGCAGCGTCCGCGCCGCTTTTGTATCGCCCATCGTTCGCCGCAGCGCCGCCAGACTGATCAAGGCGGGGAGTTCGGCATCGGGCATGTTCCCCGCCCGCGCCCGTGTCAGGGCGTGGTTCAGCCGCTCATCGGCACGTTCGTGATCGCCCGCCGCCAACGCCGCCCGCCCTTGCGCCAACGCCGCCCGGACGTAATCCCCTTCAAACTTGGCGTGGTCGGCAAGCTGCCAAGCCCGCTCGGCAAAATCGGCGGCGGCTTCACGCTCGCCCGTCGCCAAGAGAACACCAGAGAGCAGCCCACAGCAGACGCCTTCCAACTGAATGTGCTTTTGCGCCCGAAGGATGTTCAGCGCCCGCCGGAGCGCCTGCCCCGCCTCGTCGTGGTTGCCCACCGCCGCCCGCACCAAGCCGACGAAGTGCAGCCCGAACGCCTCGCCCGGGGCATCGCCAATCGTGCGGCTGATCAGCACAGCGCGGTTTGCTGCCGCTGTCGCCCCGCCAAGCGCCCCCATCTGGCGGAGGACATCGGAGAGGTTGTTCAAACCAATCGTCACATTTTTCAGGTTGTTCTCGGTTTCCGCCATGCGCACCGCTCGTAGGTACAGCCCCGCCGCTGCGCCCGGCACACCGCCGGCGTGGTAGGCAAGGGCAAGGGCGTTGATCGCCCGCGCTTGTGCCGCCTCGCGCCGGATTGCTGGCGGCTTATCGATACCCTCGATGAACAGTCCTTCGAGCAGTTCGGCGCGTTCGCGGTGGGCGCTCAGACGGCGCAGCATGGGAATGTTCAGGCGTTCGGTAAAGAGGGCAAAGGCTTCCTCGTACTCGTGCAAGCCGATGTACGTGTTATAGAGTTCGATCATGCCGGTGAGGTCGTCAAGGCTTTTGACATCTTCCAAGCTGACCGCCGGAAGCGCCCCAAAATGGGCATTCAGGCGTGTGTAGAGCGTCTTTTGCGTCCCCTTGTCCAGCGAATTCCACGCCACGCCGCGCACAATGGGATGTAGATCGCAGCGGTTGGCGGGACGATCCCAGCCCATCAGCCCGCGTGATTCTAACGCGGTGAGCGCGGCGGTTAACCCCTCCTCAGAATCGAAGCGGGCAAACTTTTGGCTCTCTTTGGGCGCGTCGGGGCGCTTGATCAGCAGATCGCCAAGCGCCTCCACCGTTGCCGGCATCCGAAAGGAGGCGATCAGATCGAGAGTCCGCCGTTGGGCGTCCTCCAAGCCGGCGAGGGCGAAGGTCATCACATGGGACTTTACTTGATCGGCGGGCTGTTTCAGCGGGTTAAAGCCCCGGTTTTTCTTCCGCCACGCGGCAAAGTCGCCCGGCGCATCGGGAAAATGGGAGACCGCCCCCGCCAGCGCCCGAATCAGGAGCGGGTAGTTGGCAAAGGTTTTGAAGATTGCCAAAAGCTCGCCATCGTCGCCGCTGCACCCGAAGGAACGCCACAGCGAGAGGGCGTCGGGATCGTCCAAGCCCATGAGGAACATGGCATGGCTGCCCGGCGTGGGGTAGCCCGTGTTCGTTTGGAGATCGGCGGGGTAGAGGCGCGTGCTGACGAGGATGCGCGAGGCGTTGACCGCCGCCAGCTTGCGTAGGAATGCGCCAGCGCGGGGATCGGCGGTTTTGCGCAGGCGGTTGGCGCTGAACATCGTGGGGGCGGCATCGGCGGGCAAGCCGATTGCTCCGGCGACGACGTTTGCCGTCTCTGCGTCAAGGGCATCGTCGTCCATGCGGGCGGCGTCCAAACGGGCATAGGCAATCATCATCCGCTCAATGCCGTCAAGGACGATGAGGTATGGCTCTTTGTCCAGGATGCGGAGCAGTTCGCGCTCGCGTTCGGGGGCGGTAATTTCGCGCACCTCACCAAGCGGGGCTTGGGTTACATAGGCAAGGGCGCGGATGATGAAATTTTCAAAGTGGGCGTCGCTCTCGTAAAAGCTCCACCACATGCGCCCGGCGCGGTTGGGGAGGGCGCTAGGGGCAATCTCGGTGAACCATTTCCAGGTCATGGCGCTTTTGCCCATGCCGCCAATGGCGACGACGTTCAAAATGCGGACGTTATGATCGGTTGCCGTCGCCCATTCGGTCAGCAGGTCAAGCTGTTTGGCGCGTCCCGCCACCTTTCCCGAAGGAATCAGCGTGTAAGGGTGGGCAATATAATCTTCCGGTGGTTTCGGGATCGTCCCCACATGATGAAACTTCGGGGTGAGATCGGTCATAGAAATGCGGTCTCCCTGTCTCTCAAAAACGTGAATTCATCCTTTAAGTATAATCAATGCCAATGCCTTGACCATTGATGACCCTCAGGTTTTAGGGGTGCTGCTATGTCCTACCGCCGCCTCGATTCCCTTGTTGCCCGAACAATCACCGAATACACCGCCGTTCACCGCCGCCTCGATGATCACGGCACGATGTGGCGAAAGTGGGGGTCTTACCTTGCCGAGCGGGCGTGGGGGACCGTCCGCGAGGATTACAGCGCCGATGGCGACGCTTGGGACTATTTTCCCCACGATCACGCCCGTTCTCGCGTCTACCGTTGGAACGAGGACGGCTTAGGCGGGATCAGCGACGATGGCGGGCGCTTGTGCTTTGCCCTCGCCCTTTGGAATGGGCGCGACCCCATCCTCAAAGAGCGGTTCTTTGGCTTGAGCAACCCAGAGGGCAATCACGGTGAGGATGTCAAAGAATGTTACTACTACCTTGATAACACACCCTGCCACAGCTCTATGAAGATGCTCTACAAGTACCCGCACGCCGCCTTCCCTTACGCTCAACTCATTGCGGAAAACCGCCGTCGCGGGGCGGATGCCCCTGAGTATGAACTGATCGATACGGGGGTCTTTGCCGAGAGCCGTTATTTTGATGTCTTTATAGAGTATGCCAAAGCCGCCCCGGAAGACATTCTGATTCGGATCACGGCGCACAATCGGGGCAGCGAAAGCGCCCACCTGACGCTGCTCCCCACCCTTTGGTATCGGAATACATGGGCGTGGGGGCGGGAGGCAGGGCGACCCGGACTTTCGCGCATTGGCAAGACGGTGATCCGTGCCAACCACCCGATCATGGGGCAGTATGTGTTCGCCGCCGAGGGCGCCGAGGAACTGCTTTTCACCGAGAACGAGACGAACATGGCGCGGCTTTACAACACGCCGAACACCAACCCTTATGTGAAGGATGCCTTTCACGAATACCTGATTCGCGGGCGGGAAGCCGCCGTGAACCCCGGTCATTTCGGGACGAAGGCTGCCGCGCTCTATGCGGGCGAGATTGCCGGCGGCGGCGCGGTCACCCTTCGCCTGCGGCTGACGAGGGCGAGCGGTGAAACGCCCGCGCTCCCCGAATTTTCCGATTTCGAGGAGGTCTTTGCGGCGCGGGCTGCCGAGGCAGACGCCTTCTACGAGGCGATTGAGCCGGTCAGCCTGAGCGCCGATCACCGCGCCATTCAGCGCCAAGCGCTGGCGGGGATGCTCTGGACGAAACAGTATTACAACTACGATGTAGGGCAGTGGTTAGAGGGCGATCCCACACAGCTTCCGCCGCCGCCCGCCCGCAAGCGTGGGCGCAACCGCGAATGGACTCACCTGAACAACGGGGACGTGATCTCCATGCCCGACACCTGGGAATACCCTTGGTATGCCTCGTGGGATACGGCGTTTCACTGCCTGCCGCTGGCGCTGGTCGATCCGACCTACGCCAAAAGCCAACTGAGCCTGCTTGTTTATGAATGGTATCAGCATCCCAACGGGCAAATCCCCGCCTATGAATGGAACTTCAGCGATGTCAACCCGCCGGTGATCGCCTGGGCGACGTGGCGCATCTACAAGATTGACCAAAAGCAATACGGCAAGAGTGACCGCCTGTTCCTAGAGACGATGTTTCATAAACTGCTCTTGAATTTTACGTGGTGGGTGAACCGCAAAGACAGCGAAGGGAACAACGTCTTTCAGGGCGGCTTTTTGGGCTTGGATAACATCGGCGTCTTTGACCGCAGCGCCCCCCTGCCCACCGGCGGCAAAATTGAGCAGTGTGACGGCACAAGCTGGATGGGCATGTTCTGCCTCAACATGCTGACGATAGCGCTGGAACTGGCAAAAGACAACCCCGCCTACGAGAACATTGCCACGAAATTTTTCGAGCATTTCCTCTATATTGCGTGGGCGATGAACCACGTGGCGGGGACGAACATCACCCTATGGGATGAGGACGATCAGTTTTTCTACGATGTCCTCCATTTGCCCAACGGGGAAACGCTCCCTCTGAAGGTGCGCTCCCTCGTCGGGCTGATTCCCCTTTTTGCGGTGGAGACGATTGAGCCGGAACTATTGGAACGGCTGCCCAATTTTAAGGGGCGCTTGGAATGGTTTTTGACGAACCGCCCTCGCTTGGCAAGTTTGGTCTCCCGCTGGTACGAACCCGGCGCGGGGGAGCGGCGTTTGCTGGCGCTGGTGCGCGGCACACGGCTGAAAAAGCTCTTGCGGCGGGCGCTTGATCCGGCGGAATTCCTCAGCGATTACGGGATTCGCTCGCTCAGCCGCCACCATGCCGAAAATCCCTATGTGCTGAACATGGGCGGCAATGCCTACAGCGTTCGCTATGAGCCTGCCGAATCGAACAGCCGCATTTTTGGCGGGAATTCAAATTGGCGCGGTCCGCTGTGGTTTCCGATCAACTACCTCTTGATCGAATCGCTTCAGAAGTTCCACCACTATTACAGCGATGATTTTCTGGTCGAATGCCCTACGGGGTCAGGGGTGCAGCGCAACTTGAATCAGATTGCCGATGAGTTATCGCAGCGCTTGATCCGCATCTTTGCGCGGGATGACCAGGGTCGCCGCCCTTTCAATGGCGATCAGGCATGGCTGGCGGAGGATGCCCACTGGCGG
The DNA here is from genome assembly GCA_015075625.1 of Anaerolineales bacterium. NCBI lineage: Bacteria > Bacillati > Chloroflexota > Anaerolineae > Anaerolineales > Anaerolineales bacterium. Next base: position 1,723,156 of record JABTTZ010000001.1, read on the forward strand.
GATTTACTCTTGTTTCACGAGTATTTTCATGGGGACAGCGGGGCGGGGCTTGGGGCGTCCCACCAGACGGGCTGGACGGGGCTGATCGCCAAACTGATTCAGCAGCAAGGGCGGCAGATGGACAAAGGCATATCGTGAGGCGTGGCGCATTGTATGCGCCCATCGTCGCCCGTGAGCGCCCGACGATAAATCATCGGGCTATGACGAACCACCCCTGCGGGGCTTGAATACACCTCACCCGTCTTTAAGCCCCAAGGGGGCGGTCAGCCTTAGCGCGGGTGTTTTAACCCCGCGCCATACGCCCCCGCGCCCCCAACATGGTTAAGGGGCAGGATCAGCCTCGAAAAGCTGGCTAAACGCCCAAAAGAGGGCGAATTCGCCTTTGGTGGGGTTGTTCGTGTAGTAGAGCGTGTTGAAACCGACCAGCGCACAGCCCATCGCCTCGTAAAAGCGACAGGCGGCAAGGTTCGTGTTTTGGGTTTCAAGGGTGAGCGCCCGCACCCCGCGCTGGCGCGCAAAGCGCACCGCCTCCCCCCACAGGCGCCTGCCTAACCCCTGCCGGCGGTAGGCATGGTCGATCATCAGATTCCAGATGAAGGCAGTGTTGTTCCACGTTTGGATGTGAACGTCGAGCAGCCCAACCAAACACCCCCGCTGCGTATCCTCAGCAATGCGCTGGAAGGTCTGGTCAGCATCCAAAAACCGCGCCCGAATATCGGCTTGGACGGCGGGGATAAAATCGTACAGCCCGCCTTTGTCGTAGGGGGTGTTCACCTCCACTAACGCCCACCCACTGCGAATGCCCGTCCCCCGCTGGACAAGCTGAAGGATGGTCTCCGTTTGGTAGGTGGGACGGATGTCGGGCAAATTGGGGATGTCGGGCAGGGTCAGCGGGCGAATGTGAATCGGCACGCTCACGGGGCTGCTCCCGCACCTTGTTCCGCCGCTTGTTCCGCCGTCCGCAGGGGCAGGGTGAGCGTCACCGTCGTCCCCACGCCCACGGCGCTTTCCAGTTGTGCCGTTCCGCCATGCGCCCGCAGGGTGTGGTAGACAATGGGCAGCCCCAAGCCAAAGCCTTGCTGCTCATAGACCTTGCGATCCGGCTGCACCATGACTTCCCAGACTTTTTCAAGATGTTCAGGGGCAATGCCCCGCCCGTGATCGATCACGCGGAGAATGGCGTTGGGGGGGCTTGGATAGCTATCCAGTTCGAGCCTCAGGCAAAGGGTGACGTCGGGCGCACTGTAAACAATCGCGTTTCTGAGTATCTCTATAAGCGCCGCCACAAGGTACTCGCTGACGCCCCATACTTCGGCATCAGGGGGAAGGTGGTAGTCCTTCTGAAGGGTCGTTCGTTGTTCGGCAAGCTCTGTCGTCACCAGACTGGCTGCCAGATCGACCAGCCTAACAAGGCTCACCCAAGCGGCAGCCTCCCCCATACGCGCTTCAAAACCGCCGGTCATCAGTTCGGTAAAGCGGACGACCTGTTCCGCCAAGCGTGTTAGCCGCGCCGTCCCGCTGCGGATCAAATCAATGCTGATCGCCATGTCGTCACTGGCTGTCTCTGCCCGCAGCGTGTCCGTCAGCAGTTCAAAGCCGCCTGTGATGTACGTCAGCGGGGTGCGCAGTTCGTGGGAAAGCATCTGGATCAGAAAAGAACGGACATTGTTCACCACTTTAGCGGCGTTCGTCTCCGTTTGGGTTTGGAGGGCGTGAACGCGATCCAAGCGGTGGCGAATGGCAGCGATAAGTTCCTTGGGATCGAAGGGCTTCACAATATAATCGTCCACCCCCTTCTTGCGCCCCTCGCTGATCGACAAGCGCGTCCCCTGCGCCGAGAGGAAGATGAACGGCACAAGCTGCAAGGTGGGCATCATTTTGACTGCTTCTAGCAGTTGAAACCCATTTAAGCCGGGCATGGCAATATCACTGAGAATGACGCTGGGCGTCCAGGAAAGGTCTTGAAGAAGGGCGAGGGCGCTCGCCCCATCAGTGGCGGTACGCACCTCAAACTCATGCAGTTCAAGAATAATGGCAATGTTTTTCAGAATGTCGTCGTCGTCATCGACTAATAATACAGACTCGCGGGGCGTCATTGCAGACCTCCCGATCCATCATTTCATAGGTTGATTAACAAGAAATTCCTATACCCTGTTCATTGTGGGGGTTTTGCTTGAGATGTCAAGGTTTTCGATGGTGGGCGGGGGGTAGCCGCGCAGACGCCCAGGGAGCGCCCGCCGCTAAAGCAGCGGGCTAAGGCTGACCGCCCCGTTGGGGCTTGAAAGCAAGAGGGTACAGCGGGCGATCTGTCTTTCCAAGCCCCGTAGGGGTGGTTATTCCTAGCGCGGGCGTTTTAACCCCGCGCCATTTCGCGCGTTTGCGCCCGCCGCTAAAGCAGCGGGCTAAGGCTGACCACCCCGTTGGGGCTTGAAAGCAAGAGGGTACAGCGGGCGATCTGTCTTTCCAAGCCCCGTAGGGGTGGTTACTCCTAGCGCGGGCGGTTTAACCCCGCGCCATTTCGCGCGTTTGCGCCCGCCGCTAAAGCAGCGGGCTAAGGCTGACCGCCCCGTTGGGGCTTGAAAGCAAGAGGGTACAACAGGCGATCTGTCTTTCCAAGCCCCGTAGGGGTGGTTATTCCTAGCGCGGGCGTTTTAACCCCGCGCCGTAAGGATGGTTACTCCTAGCGCGGGTGGTTTAACCCCGCACCGTAAGGCTGCTAGGTTACTGTTTCCAATAGTTTGTTGAGCGTTTTGTTAGCATGATGTTCTTGTTGGCGGCGAACATAATCTACAACCATTAATAGCTGGCTTTCTGATACGGAGAGAATGCCATATTCTGCCTGCCAAACGAAATTTGGATCGGCGTTAGGTAAACGTCTAGCCACAAAGGAGGATGACCCTTTCATTTTGGCGATCATCTCAGAGAGTTTTACCGAAGGGGGTAAGGTCATTACAATATGAACATGATCTTCCATACCATTTATTGCATGTACCATCCCCTGTTCATCATTTATCTTTGCTGTCATTGTCGCAAAAAGAACATCTCGATTCTCCATTGTAATGCAAGGAAATCGATTTTTTGTTGTCCATATGGCATGATAAAACAATCGATAGTAAGGCATACATCCTCCCACCACTGCCCGCCGCTAAAGCAGCGGGCTAAGGCTGACCGCCCCGTTGGGGCTTGAAAGCAAGAGGATACAGCGGGCGATCTGTCTTTCCAAGCCCCGTAGGGGTGGTTATTCCTAGCGCGGGCGGTTTAACCCCGCGCCGTAGGGCTGCTGTCTTTCCAAGCCCCGTAGGGGTGGTTATTCCTAGCGCGGGCGTTTTAACCCCGCGCCGTAGGGCGATCTGTCTTTCCAAGCCCCGTAGGGGTGGTTATTCCTAGCGCGGGTGTTTTAACCCCGCGCCGTAAGGCGATCTGTCTTTCCAAGCCCCGTAGGGATGGTTATTCCTAGCGCGGGTGGTTTAACCCCGCGCCATTTCGCGCGTTTGCGCCCGCCGCTAAAGCAGCGGGCTAAGGCTGACCGCCCCGTTGGGGCTTGAAAGCAAGAGGATACAGCAGGCGATCTGTCTTTCCAAGCCCCGTAGGGGTGGTTTATTCCTAGCGCGGGTGTTTTAACCCCGCGCCGTAAGGCTGCTGTCTTTCCAAGCCCCGTAGGGGTGGTTTATTCCTAGCGCGGGTGTTTTAACCCCGCGCCATTTCGCGCGTTTGCGCCCGCCGCTAAAGCAGCGGGCTATTGACCGCCGCCCGTTGGGGCTTGAAAGCAAGAGGGTACAGCGGGCGATCTGTCTTTCCAAGCCCCGTAGGTGGTGGTTATTCTAGCGCGGGTGTTTTAACCCCGCGCCGTAAGGCTGCTGTTTTCCAAGCCCCGTAGGGGTGGTTTATTCCTAGCGCGGGCGTTTTAACCCCGCACCATTTCGCGCGTTTGCGCCCGCCGCTAAAGCAGCGGGCTAAGGCTGACCGCCCCGTTGGGGCTTGAAAGCAAGAGGATACAGCAGGCGATCTGTCTTTCCAAGCCCCGTAGGGGTGGTTTATTCTAGCGCGGGTGTTTTAACCCCGCGCCGTAAACGCTGCTGTCTTTCCAAGGAGGTGGTTTATTCCTAGCGCGGGCGGTTTAACCCCGCGCCGTAAGGCTGCTGTCTTTCCAAGCCCCGTAGGGGTGGTTTATTCCTAGCGCGGGTGTTTTAACCCCGCGCCGTAGGGCGATCTGTCTTTCCAAGCCCCGTAGGGGTGGTTATTCCTAGCGCGGGTGTTTTAACCCCGCGCCGTAGGGCTGCTGTCTTTCCAAGCCCCGTAGGGGTGGTTATTCCTAGCGCGGGCGTTTTAACCCCGCGCCGTAGGGCGATCTGTCTTTCCAAGCCCCGTAGGGGTGGTTATTCCTAGCGCGGGCGTTTTAACCCCGCGCCATTCCCCCCTGTGTTTCTCATCCGCGATTACCCGATCACCCATGAAGTTTGTATAATTGAGGGTATCTTGTACATTTGCTTGTGGACAACCGTACATCAAAATAACTCATGTGCGCTGTGTTAGGTTAGGTTTCTATCCTGTGAAAGGATGCTGTTTCCATGAAAATTCGTTCTCTCTTTGTTTTCTTACTCACGGTGGCTGTCGCGTTGGGGGTTCTTACCATCCCCGCCGCGCAGCCGGTCTTGGCGCAAGGCTCAACGGGCTACCTGCGCTTCACGCACGGCGTGGCAGGCGGTCCGGCGGTTGATATTTACATTGGGGCGGGGGAACAACCCGCCGTAGCAAACTTAGAATTCGGCAGCGCCTCACAAATTTTTGCCTTTCCCTCAGGGACATACACAGTTGCGATCCGTCCGGCGGGCGATAAGACGCAGAACAACATTCTTCGTCTGAATGTCGCCGTGCCGTTGGCGGGGCTTGCCGAGACGGTCATTATGGGCGAGGTGGGCGGCACGGGCGCACGGGCGCTCCGCTTGGGCTACTTCCGCCTGAACATGCGCGACCTCAACGGGCAGGCGCGGGTCTATGTGATCCACGCCGCGCCGAATGCCTCGCGGGTGGATGCCCTTGCTGGCGCAGATGTCCTGACAACCCTTTCCTACGGGCAGTTTGATGGTCCCTTTGATGTCGATGCGGGCAGCTATAACCTTGCCGTTGCTGCACCGGGCAACCCCGACGCAAAACTGATCGAACTGAACGATACGGCGCTCGCTGGTGGGACGCTCTATTCGGTGATTGCGCTTGGCACGCCCGGCGCGTTGGTGGGGCAGATCAACGCGGCGATCCCGCTTGGCAGCGAACCGCCCGCCGTTGGGCAAACCAGCTTCCTGCGCGTGACGCACGCCGCAACCGGCGCCCCGAATGTTGATGTTTATCTGAACGGGGCAACCACTCCCGCCATTCCCGATTTGGCATATGGCGCGTCCACCGACTTTATCGAACTGCCGACGGGCGAATACACCGTCCAGATTCGGGCGGCGGGTGAGCCAGCACGGACAGCGCCGCTTTATGAAACGCTTGTCTTTCTTGAGGGCGGCGCCTCTGTCGAAGCCGTTGCGCTTGGCGTCGTCGGCGGCGACCCCGCCTTTGATGTGCTGTTCTATGATATAGACCGCACGGGGACGGCGGGCAAGGCGCGGCTCTACGTGATCCATGCGGCGGCGAAGGCAGGCGCGGTGGATCTCTATGTGAACGGGAAATCGGTTGGGACGGGCGTCACCTTTAGCGAAATCACCCCGCCGCTCAGCGCCGATGCCGGATTGATCAATGTGGCGGCGACGGCAGCCGGCAAGCGCAGTCCGGTGATCGTCCGTTTGGTGCAGGCGGAGATCGCGGCAGATACGATTTACACGGCAATCGCCGTCGATGGGCAAGATGCGCCCATCCTTGCCAGCAGCGGGGCAATCTCTGACGCAGTGGCGGGCAAGACGGGGCAAATCCGCATCACGCATGCTTCGCCGGGTGCGCCCAATGTTGATATTTACCTTGATGGCTCGCCAACGGCAGCGGTCACTGACCTCGCCTTCAAGGGATCGACGGACTGGATCACCCTTCCGGCGAAGGACTTCACCGTAGCGATCCGTCCGGCAGGGGCGGCGGCGGTTAATCTGCCCGTCTTTACCAAGACGATCAGCGTTCCGGCGGATGGCGCGGTAGAGGTGGTGGCGCTTGGCTCACTGGGCGGCGACCCCGCTTTTGATGTTCAAACCTACACCACGAATGTTGGTCCAACGGGCGGCAAGGTGCGTCTGTACGTTGTCCATGCGGCGACGGAGGCGGGCGCGGTTGACCTCCGTGTGAACGGCAAGGTGATTGCTAAGGATGTCACCTTTGGGGCGTGGACGGAAACACCCATCGAGGTTGAGGCGGGCTTTGTCAATGTTGCCCTGACGCCCGCTGGCAAGGCGTCGCCCGTCTTGAAACGGCTGACGCAAGGCGAGGTGGTCGCCAACACGACCCTGACGCTCGTCTTTGTGAAGGGGCAGGACGCACCGCTGATCCTCAGCACCGAACAGCCCGCCCAAGTGCGCCTGACGAACGCTTCGCAGGGGGCGCCGGATATTGATGTTTATGTAGACGATGCCTTGATCTTCGGCGGAGTCCCCGTTGGGGCGTCCACCGACCTCGCCCTCTTAGGCACGGGCGAACGTAAAGTCACCATCTGGGCGGCGGGCGCGGCGGAAACGGCGGGCGTTGACCCGCTCTTGGAGACAACCATCGCTATCCCACCCGGGGCAAACCTTGATCTGGTGGCGTTTGGGCGCTTAGGTGGCGAACCCGTCTTTGGGCTTGGCGTGTTCCCCTTCGACACCAGCAATCCGGGCAAAGACAAGGCGCGTGTCTATGTGATCCATGCGGCGGCGGGCGCTGGCGCGGTGGATATTCGGCTGAACGGCAAGGTGGTGGTGGAAGGCTTGGAATTCGGCAAGGCGAGTAGTGCGCTGAGCGTTCCGGCGGGCATCCAGAACATCGCTGCTACCCCTGCCGGCAAGGGCGCACCCGTCTTGGTGCGTCTGACCCAGTTTGAATTTGCTGGCGAGACGATCTATGTGGCTGTGGCGCTCGATGATGAGGACGCCCCTGCCCTGTCCATCGTCAACGCCGACTAACCGTTCATCGTCGGGCTGAGCCTGAGCGGGCGCGTGGGAGACGCCCGCTCAGCAAGCGAAAACGCCCCGTTCTTGTAGAGAGCGGGGCGTTTTTTTGATCGACATGCGGGGAGCGGACGCCGCAAAGGGCGTCCCGACAAGGGGAACATGAAAACCCCTAACCACCGCGCAGCAGACGCCGCACATCTGCCCACCGCGCATTGATCGCCTCTGGCGAGAGCGCCCGCAGATCGTCGGCGCTCAGCGGCGTTTCGCTTGCCGGATGCGTCGGAGAGGGCGCGGACGGACGTTTCGCCCCGCTTGCCCCGCCGCTCTGGGTGATCTCGCTGATCGCCTTGCGCAAGCGCTGCGCGTCCGCTGTCAATTCCGCCTCGGTTGCCCCTTGCAGACGGTCTGCCAGTGTCTCGCTCAGGTGGTGGCGAAGCGCCACCCGCAGCCGCAGCGCGTCAAGGATGGCGCTGCTGTCCTCCTTTGGCTCATCGTTCAAAACTGGACTGGAGTCCTCTGGCATGGTCAGCCTCCTACGTCTCTGCTCATCGTTTCCATCGTGCCGAACTGCCCCACAGGGACGCCGCTTTCCCCGCTCATGCGGGTGGTTTCCATGCGCCAATCGCGCCCGCGTTCTCGTGCCGCCGTCTCGCGGCTGATGATGCCCATCGCCCGTTCGCGTTCCAGCGCCTCCAGCATCTCCAAGTCGCCCACCGGAAGCGGATCGCGCCAGTGGAGGATCACATCGAGCGGCGTCCGCCCGTCGTAGCGCCCGGACAGCATGAGCATCGTCCGGCTGAGCGCGGCGATGCCGGGTTCGTAGTTACGGCGCAGTTCCTCCGCCCGCGCAAGCTGATCGAGGTAGAGCGCCCGAATGCCGAGGTTGGTCACGTAACGCATCTCGGAAAGCGACCCCTCGTGTTGGATCACGCGGCGCTCTGCCATGAACGAGCGCGTGCAGAAGTTCAGAAAGTTCATGCTGCTGGCGAGGTCGGTTTTCATCTCAAGGTTAAATACCTGCGCATCCCGCGCCGGAATCGTCCAGAAGTGATCGATACCCGTCCCCGTCACCTCCCCCGCCGTGAAACCGATGCCAATCGTGCGCGGGGCGGCGTGAAAGCGCAGAATCCGGCTGATGTCGCTGGCGACGCTGTTCACCCGTTCGTTCAGCGCCAAATTGCCCGCCTCGCCCACGCCATAGTAGCGATCCGGGTAGGGATCGTGCGCCCAATCGACTAGGGGCGGCAGCGGGTATGCCCACGCCGTCTCGTTCGCCAAAGTCCACGCGCCTGGGGTGAGCGCCGGAATCCGCGCCGCCTCGCGCCGAAAATCACGGATCAGCCAGCGCCCCGCCTCGCCCTGCCGGACGACATCCTGACGGTAATCGACGCCGCCCGCGCTGTAGTTGATCTCGTACCACAGGACATGCTCGGCGTCGTCCGCCCGCCAATAGGTCGTCACCAACGAGGGATTCAGGGCGATCAGGCGCGGGAAGGGGCTGCCCATCGCTGGTGGAATCACACGGGCGACAATATGCCCATCAAGCGCCCCGAAGCGGGCGAATTTTGTCATGAGCCGCGCCCCGCCCGCCGCCTTCCACGCCCGCCGCAGCCAGAGTTCATCGGCGCTCTCTCGCAGGGGGTCAAGGTCAAGGGCAGGAAAATCGGGGGCGACAAAGGCGCAGAGCCGATCTACCGCCTGTTTCAAGAGGTTGATCGCCGTGTTATCGTCCGCCTCGCCCGGACGGGGCGGGAACGAGCGCCGAAAACGCCCCTCATAAGCAGCCCAGGCAGCGGCGTGCGCATGGCGACGGGCGCTCCGCTCTGCCTCGCCCGCCTCGCGGTAGCGCTCCGGCGCGTACTCAGTTGCCGCTGGCATGGTTGAGCGCCTCTCGGGTCTCGCGTTCCTCACGGCGCAGCGTTTCAAGGATCACGCGCTGCCCTTCTAAGAGGGCGGCGGCGTGCTGAAGCATCGTCCGCTGTTCGTGAAGAAGCGCCACCTGCTGCCCGGCAATCGCTTTCAACTCAATGAGCGTATCGCGCATCACGGCGAAAATCTCCGTCCGTTCCGCCTCCAGCCGCGCCCGCTGCGGGATGTAGTATTCGGCAAACCAGGGCCACAGCTTGCGCCAGGCGAACACGCCAACGCCCAAGACAAGGATCACGCCAACGCTCAATTGGGCGGGGTCAAGCCGCGCCAGCCACGCATCAAAGGACATATCGCCACCTTCCTTTATCTGCCGCCGTCATGCCGCACCCCCTAACCCCCGCACCCCTGTAGGGACGCCCCCTAGGGCGTCCGTCCGCACCCGACGTAAAAACGTCGGGCTATGAGTAACCACCCCTTCGGGGCTTGGAAGGCAAAGGCGCATCCTGTCTTCTGTTTTAAGCCCCAACGGGGCGATCACGCTTAGCGCGGGTGTTTTAACCCCGCGCCCCCCCTTGGGGCGTCCGGTTGCGCCCGCCGCACCCACAAAAAAGCGCCCGACACAACCACCGCCCCGTTCAGGGATGGTCATGCCGAGCGCCTCAGACCCGGCGCGGGGGTGGGTGGGTGCAGGGAGGCAGCACGCCACATCAACCCCTCAAGCGCACGAGTTAGTTTAGCACAAAAGTTCGGTTGTGTCAAGGGCGAGGGGGAGTGCATCAGGAAGGCTTCGAGATGCGTATATTGCAGTACCCTCGCTGGTTGGGCTGCAACCAGCCTTCTTAGAAGAAGGGCGGGCATCGTTTGTTTACCCCTTGATTACCACCGCCTAGCCCATCGGCGAGTATATCATGATACGTGGGGCGTCAACAATTAAGGGGTCAATCTCTTTGAAAAATGCTGTAGGCATCCAAAGGTGGTATGGTATGCCCTACGTGCCGATCTTGTGTTTCAGTACCCTCAACGGGCTGGATGTGGTTGCAACCGCCCCTCATTCAAACGCCTCACGGGGTGCAAAATGACCTTTGGGATCATTTTCGTTCAAATTTGGGCGTTCCTCGATAGCGATCATCATACACCCTATTCCAAAAATGTTAAGCAATTTGTCCCGATTTTCGAAAGTCGATCCCTGTCAAAAGACCCAAAACGGTCAACACAGCCTCGGTTGGTCTCTTTTGAGGGTTTCCCTTCTTGGCAGATGTTCCTTTTTCTAACTGCGGACACGCCTTTCACAGCCCCGCATCCGCCTGCAGCGCCGCCATATCGCCCACGCCCGCCGCTGCTCGCAAGGATTCCCACAACCGCTGCTGCACCGCCCGCACGCCATCTTCAGCACAGATGGAGAGCGCAATCTGGGCGTCGCGCAGGGCTGCCTCTGCGTAGGGCATTTCGCCCGTCAGATGGTAGATCCCGGCGTTTGCCAATGCCAGCGTGTAGCGGGCGTGGTACAAGCCATAGGTATATCCCAAGAGGCGTTTTGCCTGATGCGCTCCCTCCTGAAAGGCAGCCAACGCTTCCTCCCCGCGCCCCAACCGCGCCACGATGATCCCGTACAGTACGGCGGTGACATGATCGTTGCCATAGATCGCCGCCGCCCGCGCCGCGCTCGCCGCCTCTAACGCCTCATCGAAAGCGCCCGCCCACAGGAACGCCTTTGCCAGATAGCCCCCCTTGTAACTTTGCTCGCGGCGCAGCCCTAAGCGTTCGGCAATCGCCCGCGATTCGCGCAGAAGGTCTATGGCACGGGGATAATCCCCCACCGCCGCATAGACCTCGCCCAGATCGCCCCAGTTCATCCCCATGCCGATCACCGGCTCAAAGCCGTCATCCTGAAAATCGGGGGGCATGGCGCGGTAGAGGCTGAGGGCGGCTTCAAAGCGGCGGATTGCCTCGTCATACTGCCCGCGTAAATAGGCAACCCACCCTAACCCGCTGTGCGTTTTCCCTTGCGCTACCGCATCATTGAGCGCCTCGGCAAGCGTCAGCGATTCACCCAAATAGTGACGCGCTTGGCGGAACAACCCCAGATCGTAATACGCCCAACCGAGGCTGTTGAGGGCTTTTTCCTCATCGCGGGGTGATCCCTGTTGGCGGGCGCGTTCGCCAGCATCCTCGTAACAGGCAATAGCATCCCGCGTTCGCCCCATGCGGCGGTAGACCTTTCCCAAGCGCAGCGTCAAAAAGCGCCCCAACGCTGGGTCTAGGTCGCCCCCATGAGGGCGGAGCGCCTCATACATCTCGCGCAGGTCGCTATCCCGTCCGCGCAAGGAATAACCGCTGTCAATCTCAGCCAAAAGCGCGGCGGCTGCCGCATTGCTGCCGGCGCTAAGGTAATGGTCAAAGGCAGCCCGCGCCCGTTCCTCCGAATCATCGCCGTGAATGTGGGCATATTCGGCAGCGCGGGCGTGCAACGTCCGGCGGGTGAAGGCGGCGGGGGCGTCGCTGGCTGCCCCCTGTGGAAGCTGTTCATAGAGGAAGGCACGATCCAGCGGGTGCAGGCTGAACAGCCGCTCTTGGTAATTCAAAAAATAACTGCGCACCAGTCGATTCAACGACTGATGGATGATTTTGGGGTCAAGGAAGGGGGCGAGCAGGTACTCAAAGGCGGCTTTCGGGGCGGGGCGATTCAAGACCGCCGCCGCCGCCAAAACCTGACCAAGCTCCGGGGCGTGGTCAATCAGCGCTCGGATTGCCCCCTCTACCAACAGGGACGCCATCTCCCCGCGCAAGAAGGAGTCATCGGATAGCACATCGCTCACCGTCAGCAGCGAATCTTCCAACAACAGCCCAACAAGGGCGACGAGGGCGCGGGGATAGCCTTGCGCCAAGCCCGCTAAGCGCTCCAGCACATCGGGATGGGCATCGCGAACGCCCGCCGCCCCATCGGGATCGGCACGGCGCAGCAGTTCGACGGACTCGGCGGGGGGCAAGCCTTCCTCAAGGGCAATGACGCGCTCCCAAGCCTTCACTGTGCGCGGCAGCGCCAATGGGTAGCGGCTGGTGATCACCACCTGGAGAGAACTGCCCTGTTCGAGGACAATCTCAAAAAAAATGGCTAAATCGGGATCGTGAAACTCGCCTGTCGCTGAATGTTGGTAGGATTCAAGGTTATCGAGGTAGAGCAGGTAGGGTTTCCCCTCAAGCGAATCGAGGAATACCGTCACCCGCTGCGCCGCCGAGAGCGAATCGGTGAGCGCCGCATCGAGGGCGGCACGCGCCGTTGGGGAGATGATCAGGCGAAAGTCGTCTATGATGCGCTGGAGGGTGATCCCCGTCCCCGTCGGCGTGAGGACGACCACTCCGGCGATTTCTGCCGACTCCCGTTCAAGATCGCCCAAGACCTTGCAGACAAGCGCCGTCTTGCCCACCCCCGCCCGCCCATACAGGCTGATCAACCGCGCCCCTTCGTGGATCACAGTGCGCAGGTGGCGCTGTGCTTCCGCCCGTCCCACATAGCGCTCGCCCACCGCTTGGGGGAGGGCGTTCACCCATAGGATGCGCGGCGGGGGCTGTGCCGCTTCGGTAGATGGTTCGGGCGGGGGGGCGGCACTTAGCGGGAGTTCAAGGCGATAGCCAATGCCCATCTCGGTGCAGAGGTATTCGGGGTTTGCCGGGTCGTCCTCAATCTTACGGCGCAGGCGGCGCACATAGGTGTGAACGTACTCGCTCTCATCGCCGTACATATCGCCCCAGACGTGCTGCAAAAGCGTCCGATGGCTGAGGACTTGTCCGTGATGTTTCAGAAAGACGGCAAGCAGCGCCCACTCCGTTTTCGTCAGGCGGATTGGCACGCCGTTCCGCGTGAGGCGATAGGCGGCGAGATCAATTTCAAGTGTTCCGTGCAGTGTCCTCACATTGCAGTACCCTCACTGGTTGGACTGTACCAGACCTCTTACAAGATGTACGGGCAGCGGTAGTCTCTACCCCTTGCTTCCCACAGCCTATCGTAATCCACAAGTATAGTGTGATGACTCGGTTTGTCAACCGCTAGAGAGCAATCTTCTTGGAACATGCTCGGCGTTAGGCGGTTGCCCCGCCGGGCGGGGAGGACGCGGGGCTAAAGCCCACGCGCTAAGGCTGATCACCCCGTTGGGGCTTGAATATGGGACGCCTTTCAAGCCCTGTGGGGTGGTTACTTTCAGCCCGTCCCCTTTAGGGGCGGGCGGATCATAGACGGACGCCCCCTGGGGCGTCCCTACGGGGGGCTAGGGGGCGCGGGGTTCTTTTAGACATGTTCCTATCGGACGACTATTGCAGTACCGTCACTGGTTGGTCTGCAACCAGCCTTCTTACAAGAAGGGCGGGCGTCGTTCGTTTACCCCATGATCACCACTGCCTGCCCCATTGGTAATTATATCGTGATACGTGGGGCGTCAACCATTAAGGGGTCAATCTCCTTGAAAAATACTGTAGGCTATTTCGGAAAGACCTTCTACAATCCCCAACCATGATAGACATCCTCCCCTGGCTGCTCACGCTTGTCACCCTCCTCTCGCTCTATCCCTGTGCGCGTCTTGCCGTGCCGGAGGGCGATCTGATCCTCGTCGGCTGTACGGCGCTGGCGCTGGCGGCGGGCGCACTCTCCCTGACGATGCTTTGGTGTGGGCTGCTTGGGCTTCCCCTCGATTGGCGCATCCCTGCCGCTGTGGTCATTGGTGGCGGGGCGTGCGGGTGGCTTGTTTTAGGGCGGGCGATGCCCCTCTCCCTCCGAATGCCCCATCGAGAACGATCTGCGTTTCCTATCGCCGTGTGGCTCAGCGGGAGCATTATCGGCGGGATGGTCGTCCTCATCCTGTTCAACGCCGCTTATGGCGTCTTTGCTATTGATGATGCGATTGCTATCTATGGCTGGCAAGGCAAACAGATTTACCTGAGCGGAACCCTCCCCGTAGGGATGCTTTACGAAACGTACCCGATGCTGCTGCCGCTGCTCTATGCCTTCACGCATAGCGCGGCGGGGTGGGTGAACGAAGGGCTGGCGCTTTTCGTCTCGGCGCTGCTCAGCGTGGGGAGCATTGGCGCGGCGTATTGCTTGGGAAGGGCGCTCTATGGCGGCGGGACGGGGAGGCTGGCGGCGCTGCTCTGCGCCCTAACGCCAATGGTCACCCATTGGGCATCGGCGGGCTATGCCGACCTGCCCACAGGGTTTTTCTATGGGATGAGCGCCGTTTACCTCTATCGTTTGGCGGATCGGGCTGCTCCCCATCCCCTCTCCGCTGCCCTCGCGGGGATTATGGCTGGCTTGGCGGCGTGGACGAAAAACAGCGGTCTGTTGATTCTGCCCGGAATCGGGCTGTGGCTGATTTCTCTGTGGTGGGGGGGAGGAATCCCCTTTCGGCGGGTGCTGATCTATGGGGCGCTCTGTGCGGCGGGGGTGGCTGCCACCGCTGCCCCCTGGTATCTGCGCAGCTTGAGCATGGCGGGGGTCATCATCCCCCCGACGGGCTGGACGTGGCTGGCACAGCGGACGCTGACGACGCTTTTCCCCTACCTTGCCGATCCACGCTACGGGGTGATTGGGATCATCTTTAGCGCGGGAATTATCCTGACGGCGATCAGCGCGATTGCAGGCATCGCCCGACGGCGGCGAGATGCGGCAGGGGCGCTGCTGCTGGCGCTTTACCTACCCTTTTTCGCCGCGTGGTGGTGGCTTGTCTCTTACGATGGACGCTTTTTGTTGGCGCTCACGCCGCTGGTGGCGGTCATGGCGGGGCGGGTGGTGCGCCGTGTTCTGGATGGCATTGCCCCGCTGTTCGGCGCGAGAGAACGGCTAGGTGGGCTGTTCGCCGCTGTGGTGATGATCGTCCTTGCTTTGCCGGCGGCATGGAACGCCGTTGATTTTAAAGACGCCCTCATCGCTGATCCGCTCATGGGGCTTGGGCGGAAGTATGAGACTCGGCTTGGGGCGCGTTATGCGGCTGCGCTCTACTTGCGGGCGCATTTCGCCGGAACACAGGTCTGGACGACGGATGGCTTGCTCCCTTACCACGCCGAGGGCGTCCGGGTGACGGTGGGCAACCCCCCCCAAGCCGGGCAGTTGGCAGGCTATGCGGCGCTCGTCCTCATGCCCAACGAATCGCCTCCATCCTGGCTGCCGCTCTCTGAGCCGCTTTTTGAACGGGCGGGCTATCGCATCTACCTTCTGCCCCCCTCACCCTCGTAGGGTCGCCGCGTGCGCCGGATCGCCCGCCCCTAAAGGGGACGGGCTAAGAGTAACCACCCCTACGGGGCTTGAAAGGCGTCCCATATCATGGTGTATTCAAGCCCCAACGGGATGATCCGTAGGGGCGCCCGTCTTGCCAGAAGAACCCCGCACCCCCTACCCCCTCTCCCACGCAAGCGAGGAGAGGGGGAAAATTCATTCCCTTTCTCCGTTTACATGGGTTGCTATAGTAGGGGCGCCCCCTGGGGCGTCCGCACTCCCCCTACAGTATTTGCCGCTCCCCCTTTATAATGAAGGCTATTTCTTGGAATCTTTTCCGACCACAGCAGCACATAACACACCTAACCACCAGCGAGGAACGCCCCACATGAAAAAAATGACCAGCGCAGAGATCAGGCAGTCGTTCTTGGAGTTTTTCGAGGAAATGGGGCATAAGCCCGTCGCCTCGTCCTCCCTTGTGCCGGGGAACGACCCGACGCTGCTCTTTGCCAATTCGGGTATGGTGCAGTTTAAGGATGTCTTTTTGGGGGTGGATAAACGCCCTTATTCGCGGGCGGCGACAGCACAGAAGTGTATGCGCGTCTCCGGCAAGCACAACGACCTTGAAAACGTCGGACCCTCACCCCGCCACCACACCTTTTTCGAGATGTTGGGCAACTTCAGCTTTGGCGATTACTTTAAGCGCGATGCCTGCCGCTTTGCCTATGACCTCTTGACGAAGGTCTACGGCTTGCCGCCAGAGCGCCTGTTTTTCACCATCCACACCAGCGATGACGAGGCATTCCGCATCTGGACGGAGGAAGTCGGCGTCCCCCAAGAGCGCGTTCACCGCCTGGGCGATAAATCAAACTTCTGGCAGATGGGCGAGACCGGTCCGTGTGGTCCGTGTTCGGAAATCTTCTGGGACTGGGAGCCGCACAAGCCCACCGATCACGACACGATTGCCCGCGAACACGTTGAGGACAGCGGGCGTCTGATTGAGATTTGGAACCTCGTCTTTATGCAGTACAACCAAAAAGCGGACGGCTCACGCGAGCCGCTCCCTAAACCGAGTGTCGATACAGGGATGGGCTTAGAGCGCATCACGAATGTGATGCAGAACACAGGGACGAACTACGAAACCGATTTGTTCGCCCCGATTGTGGCGCGGATTCAGGCGCTGAACGGGGCAAGCGATGGGCAGCGCAAGGCGGATTCGATCCCCTACCATGTCATTGCCGATCACATTCGGGCGGCAGCTTTCCTGATTGCCGATGGCGTCTTGCCCGGACCGAAAGATCGCGGCTCGGTGTGCCGGATGGTCATTCGGCGGGCGGCGCGTTACGGGCGGAAGATCGGCTTCACCGCGCCCTTCCTTGCCGAAGTTGCCGAGACGGTGATCGAGATCATGGGCGGGCATTATAAAGAACTTCATGAAAAGCGCGAGGCGATCCGTAAGGCGATCACCCAAGAGGAAGTGCGCTTTTCCCGCACCCTGGAGGCGGGCTTGGCAAAACTCGATGAGATGTTGGAGAAACTCCCCACAGGCGGGACGCTCTCCGGGGCAGACGCCTTCTTCCTGAAGGGATCGCTTGGCTTGCCCTTTGAAGTCACCCGCGATATTGCCAAAGAGAAGGGCTATGCCCTAGACGAGGCGGCGTTCCTTGCCGAAGAAACGAAGCACAGCCTTGCCAGCGGCGGCGGGCAGGCGATGGGCGCCTTTGATGAAACGCAGGTGTATTCCACCCTGTTGAGGGGGTTGCAGGAACTTGGCGCGTTGGGCGCCGATGGCGTCACCTACGATCCCTATGGAGACTTGGAACGGAACGTTCACATTCTAGCGATCCTCCGTGAGGGGCAGCCAGTGGAATCAGCAGCGGTGGGGGATCGGGTGGAAGTTGTCCTCGGCAAGACGCCCTTTTATGTCGAAGCGGGCGGGCAGGTCAGCGATACGGGCGTGATTCGTGGCGAGGGGTGGGCGATTGACGTAGAGGATATGAAACGTCCCGTTGGGGGGATGATCATCCACTATGGCGAGGTGGTCGAAGGGCAGCCGCGCATCGGCGTTTCCGGCGTGGCGCGGGTGGATGCCGCACGGCGGATGGACATTATGCGCAACCACACGGCGACCCATCTGCTCCATGCCCAACTGCGAGCGGTGTTGGGGGCGCATGTCCAGCAGAAAGGGTCGCTGGTTGCCCCCGAACGGCTGCGTTTTGACTTCAGCCACGATGCGCCAATCACCCCCGAACAGATGGCGACGATCACGGCGGCGATCAACGAAGCGATCATGGCGAACCTTCCGGTGGTGGTTGCCGAAAAAGACCTTGCCACCGCACGAGACGAAGGGGCGATGGCGCTCTTTGGCGAAAAATATGGCGAGCGCGTCCGCACGGTGACCATCCAGAAAAACGGCGGGCGCTACAGCTACGAATTGTGCGGTGGGACACACCTTCCGGCAACGGCGGTGATCGGGACATTTGTGATTGCCGCCGAGGGTGGCGTAGCGCAAGGCGTCCGGCGCATTGAGGCGCTCACCGGACATGCGGCGCAGGGGTACATCAGCCGCCAGTTGGGGACGCTGCGCGGCATTGCGGCAGCGCTGAACACCGCCCCCGATCAGGTTGGCGAACGCCTGACCGCCTTGCAGCAGGAGATTGCCGGCGCACGGGCAGAAAATCTGAAACTACAGCGGGCGCTGGCACGGGCGGCATTTGAAGCGCTGCGGAGCAAGACCGAACGCCTGAACGGAGTGAATGTCCTCGTGGCACAGGTGGAAGCCACCCCACCGGAGATGCTGCGCGAGATGACCGATTGGTTTCGGGATGCCCTGAAATCGGGCGTCGTCGTTTTAGGGACGGTGAATGAGGGGAAACCCTCCCTTGTCGCCGCCGTGACTGGCGATCTGGCGAAGCGCGTTGGGGCGGGCGATGTGATCAAGAAGATCGCGCCGATTGTCGGCGGCGGCGGCGGTGGTAAGCCCACCATGGCGCAAGCGGGCGGCAAAGACGCGGCAAAACTTAGCGAGGCGCTCAACGTGGCAAAGGTGTTCATCGGGGAAAAGGTGGGCTAAGCGCCCCTACAGGGGGCGGGCGGGATGGCGGGTTAGACTGTCAACACACCCTATGTATCGCCACAAACGTCCTTTGGGGTGAAGACGATAGAACAACCGGTGCCACGATGTCTTTCAAGCCCCGAAGGGGTGGCGGCTTTCAGCCCGCTGCTTTAGCGGCGGGATCATGCGCCAGGCAGCCTGTTCATTGTGGTTGTACTTAGCCCCCTCAGCCTGCCAGAGGAGGGGGAAACACCCCCCAACGGCATCTGGCGGGTGCTTATTCGGCGCATCTCAGGCTATACTCGGCAGGTTTTACGGTTACGCTGCCAACGGAGTCCGCCTCTATGACCGATACCGCTGATGTGACGCGGATTCTTTCCGACACACAAGCACCGACGCCCTCTGTCAGCGGAACAGCCCCCACCCCGCGCCCTTCTATCGTATTCGCGTTACGCCTTGTTTGGATTCTGAGCGTTACCGTGCTGTTCACCCATCATGTCGCGTTGGTGCTGCCTAACGCCTTTGTGGAATGGGCGACAACGAGCTGCTCGCTGTCTGCCTCCAATGGGATCATCCCCCGTCCCGCCTGTGCTTATGGCTTGGTTCTCTATCAATTTTTACTCCCCCTGATCGGGTCTGTCTTAGGGACGATCTTCTTTTGGCGACGCCCGACGGATCGTGTCCGTGCCTTAGCCGCCTTTTCCGCCTTGCTGCATGTTTTTTCTGCCCCTAGCGCGAATCTGCTGTTGATGAATCATCCAGAGATCACCCCACTCCCCACGCTGATTTTCAATCTAACGGTTGTTATTTACTCCACAATGGGGTGGGTGTTTCCCTCTGGGCGGTTTGTCCCTCGGTGGGGGATGTTCATCAGCATGGCAGCGGCGGCGTGGGCAACCTTAGCGCTCGTATTTCCCGCCTTGTCGCCTTTTCAAACCCTTGCCAACGGCGGCTATACGCGCAGTATTTTTTTCCTATCCATCTTTGCCGTGCCAGTTATTGCCGCACAGGTCTACCGCTACCGCGCCGTCTCCACCCCCACCGAACGCCAGCAAACAAAATGGGTGGTGGTCGGCGTTGTCTTAGGGGCAGCCATCCACGGGGGGACGTTCCTTCTCTCCCATTTGCAACAAAAGCCGGAAAGTCCGCTCATTATCAACCCCAATCTTCCGCCAGCAACGGTGAGGGTTTTAGAGCGCGTCTTGGCGAAAGAACCCAAAGACCGTTACCCAACAGCCAGCGCCTTTGTCCGCGCCTTGCAGTGGGCGTTGGCGCTTTAAGGCGTCTCCGAACAGGACGGCGTGAAGGGGGTAGTAGGGACGCATTGTATGCGTCCGTTTTTGCGCCCCCCATCCCCCGCCCCCTTCGCCGTACACAGGGGCGGGGGATAAGGGACTAGCTTCAGCCCACTTTGATCAAGACGTTATGAATGGCATCCGTGCCTTCGGGGAAGGGTTTCCCAAACAAGCCGCTCTCCAGCCGCGTTTGGCTGTAGCCTGTGGCGTCGGTGGCGCGGATGGCAACCTCATACAGTCCGGGCGCGGGCGGCGACCAATCATAAAGCCACCATGTCCAAATTTTCCCCGACGGCGGGCGAATCAAGCGGGTGGGCGTCCATAGCGACTCCCCCTGATCCCTCGCGCTGATCCGCACTTCTACGGCGGTGATCACCCGCCCGCCGCCAAAGGCATAGCCTTCCAAGCGGATTGGGGCGGTGAAGGGGAGGACGGTTTTTTCCGGCTGGCGGATTGCCGAGTTCGTTTTCACCGTCGCCACATTCGACCACCCCCGATCCTCTTGCTCCCAATAGCCCAAACGGTCTTGGTCGGTCAGCGTGATGCGCGTGATCCATTTGGGCTGCTTCTGCCCATACACAGCCGGGATCAGCAGCCGCAGGGGGTAGCCGTGCGCGGGCGTCAGCGGCGCTCCCCCCGCACCATAAACAAGCCATGTGTCGGGATCGGTCAGGCGGCTGAGCGGGACGGCGGTGGTATAGCCATCTGCCGCTTCAAACAGGGCGTGCGTCGCCCCATCTTGAATCCCCGCCCGCGCCAAAAGCGGCGCAAGGGGCGTCCCCTCCCATTCAACGTTTCCGATCAGCCCCCCGCCAATCGGGTTGCTGATGCATTGCAGGGTACGTTCTTCTTTTTGAGAGGGGAGAGCGCGAATCTCCCCTTCGCTCAGGGTGAGCGGACTCTTCACCAAGCCATCAATGGTCAAGCGCCATGCCGCCGTATCAAAGGTTGGCTGCCCGCGAAAGGACATGATGTAGAGCCGCTCAATGGTGGTGAGCGGCACGCGGGCGGGGACGGGCGGGAGCGTCGCCGGAATCGCCGTGAGGGTCGGGGGAACGGACGGGGAGGACGGCAATTCGTTGGGGGAGCGCGTTGTATACAGGGTTGGCACAGCCCGCCCCCCCGGACGGCAGCCCGCCACCGCCACCACCAGACCGATCAGGAATTTTCGCCGTGAGAGCCGTTCATTGGGCATACTATCCGCCGCTGAACTCAGCTTACACCTTAACCTGAAATGATTCTACAGCATTTTTCAACGAGATTGACCCCTCAGCGGTTGACAGACCTGTTTATCACGATAGACTTACCGATGGGCAGGCGGTGGTGATCAAGGGTAAACGAACGACGCCCGTCCTTCTTGTAAGAGGGCTGGTTGCAACCCAACCAGTGAGGGTACTGAATGAAACATGACGCCTATGCTCTCCTCATCCTCCCTTCATCTTTGGCGCGGACGGCTGGACTCCGTTGCGCCGGAGCGCGTTTCTTTTTTGCTCAGCGGGGACGAAAGTGAACGGGCAAAACGCTACCTTTCGCCCCTTGTTCGGCGGCGGTTTATTGTGGCGCGGGGGCTGCTGCGGATCGTCTTAGGGCGTCTGCTTGACCTCCCGCCTGATCGACTCACCTTTCAGTATGGCGCGGATGGAAAACCCGCCCTTGCCGGAAAGCCCGCCGCCAGCGGACTTCAGTTTAATCTCGCCCATTCGGATGATTCCCTCTTAATCGGGATCACCCATAGGCGGGCAATTGGCGTTGATATCGAACAGATTCGCCCGCTGGACGATCTGAAGGGCATGGCGGGGCATTACTTTAGCCCGGGCGAACATCGGGCGCTCTTAGCCCTGCCCGATTATGCCCGTCAGGATGCTTTTTTCACCTGTTGGGCGCGGAAAGAGGCTTACATCAAGGCGCGGGGAGAGGGGATGAAGATTTCGCTGCGCAGCTTTGAGGTCACGGTGACACCCGGCGGTGCGCCGCGCCTTCTCCGTGCCGAGGGGGACGACCCAACGCGCTGGACGTTCTACGACGCCGCCCCAGAGAGCGGCTATGCGGGGGCGGCTGCCGTCCATGCCCTGATCAGCGAGATCGAAAGTCCGCTCTGGCACGATATTGAGATCGCCTCATGACGCCGCAAACGGTGCGTGGGGCACTCTATGGCATTGGCGCGGCGGCAATCTGGGGCGGCTTGTATGTCGTTGCCGATGAACTGCTGAAGGTCTTTCCCCCCTTCATCTTGCTGACGATTCGCCTGATCATGAGCGGGATGGTCATGCTCGCTCTGCTGATCCTCACGCGGACGCCGCTTCCCAAACGACGCGCCGATTGGGGGGCGCTGCTTGCGGTGGGATTTCTCGGTTATGGCATCAGCGTGGGGGCGCAGATGCTTGGGACAGCGCGATCTACGGCGATCAACGGGGCGGTGATCACCAGCGCCGCGCCCGCCTTCATCGTCCTCTTTGCGGCGCTGTTCCTTGCCGAGCCGCTGACGATACGGCGGATTATCGCCCTGATCACGGCGTCGGTAGGGGTCTTGATCGTCCTCAACCCGCAGGCATTTCAACTCCGTTCAGAGGCGTTCGTGGGCGATCTGGCGCTGGTCTTTGCCGCCGTCACTTGGGGGGCATATTCTGTCCTTGTGCGGCGTCTCTCCACACAGCACCCCACCCTGAGCGTGACCCTGTTCGGGATGGTCGCCGGCTTGGGCATTGCCATTCCGCTGGGGCTAACCGAACTGAGCGGCTGGACACCCCCCCCACTCACCCTAGAGATTCTAGTTGGCTTGTTTTATGTGGGGATCATTAGTATGGCGGGCGCGGCGTGGCTGTGGAATCGCGCCTTTGCCCTTGTGCCAGCGGCGACGGCATCGTTGTTCTTCTTTGCCCAACCACTGGTCGGGGCGCTTCTGAGCATGATCATCCTCCGCCAAGCGCTGACGACGACCCTTCAAGTGGGCGGGGCGCTGATTGTGGCGGGGGTGTTTGTGGCGCTGACGGAAAAGGCGCGGGCGGTTTAACCTGCCCCGCCCCACGTCACCGTCCTAACAGCGCCCCCAAAAAATCCCGCCGCCCGTTGAGAAAATCGCTCACGGAAAGCGCCGGACGCCCCGCCACCTGCACCCGCTGCGGGATGTACACCCCCGCCCCCGTCCCAATGGCAGCCACCCCATCACGGAAAATGACCTGTCCGGGCGGGGCATCCCCCGCCAGCGTTGGCGGCGCTGATGGTGTTGAGGGCGTCAGCGCGGGCAGAATCTTGAGGTACTCCCCATTCCAAAAGGTGAATGTGCCGGGGAAGGGGTGGTACGCCCGCACCTGACGGTCAATCGCCTCGGCGGGCTGTGTCCAATCGATGCGCCCATCCTCTTTTTTCAGCATGGGGGCGTAGGTGCTGCCCGTCTCTGCCTGTGGCGTTGGGGTGATCGCTCCGGCAAGGTACGCCAAAAGCGTTTCAATGAGCATCGCCCCGCCAAGCGTCGCCATCTTGTCGTGAAGGGTATCGCCTGTTTCCGTCGCCGTGATCGGGATTGCCGCTGAGCGAAGTATTGCCCCGGTATCCAGACCGGCATCCATCGTCATCATCGTGATCCCCGTTTCGGCGTCGCCAGCGCGGATTGCCGCTTGGATGGGGGCTGCCCCCCGCCAACGAGGGAGCAGCGAAGCATGAATATTCACACAACCATAGGGCGGAAGATCAAGGATATTCTGCCGCAAGATATGCCCAAAGGCGGCAACGACGATCAGATCGGGGGCGAAGGCGGCAAGCGATTCAAAGACGCCCGGCGCACGGAGTTTTTCCGGCTGCAAGACAGGCAAAGACGCCGCCAACGCCGCTTGTTTCACGGGTGATTGTTGAAGTTTATTGCCCCGTCCGGCGGGGCGGTCTGGCTGCGTGACAACAGCCGCAACAGCAAACTGTGGCGATGCGATCAACGCATGGAGGGGCGGGACAGCAAAGTCTGGCGTTCCCATGAACACAATTCGGTAGGGCATGAGGGGCTTAGCCCTTCTTTCCCGCCGAGGGCGGGCTGCGGCGCGAATAGATGATCATGGTGATCAAAATTAAGAACGCGGCGATCAACAGCGTGGCAATGAAGGTCGTCACATCGTCCCACCGAAAGACACGGCTGAGGATGATCCCGATGATCCCGCCCACCACCGTGACGGCGGTCAGCAGGCGGCGAAGGGCGGGGGATAAGGGTTGATTCAGGGGGGTCATAGGATAGCCCGATAGGTAATTGCGCCGTCGTCCGTCACCGCTTGGATGCGTCCGGCATCTTCCAGCAGGTCAAGGTGTCCCAACGTCTCTGAAAGGGTGAGGAACATCTGCGCATCGGTGATCTTGGGAAAGAGCCGCCGCGACAAGGCATAAAGGGTTTGTCCGTCCGCCTCAGCCAGAAAGCCATAGAGAATGGCTGCCCGCTGGTCGTGAAAGGCAAGCCGCCTCGCCACCAATCCGGCAATGTCGGTGATCGGCTCGCCATGTCCGGCATAGGCAATCTGGAGGGGGAGCGCGGCAATGCGCCGCAGTTCGCGGAGGTAATCGGGAAGGCGGCGCGGACGGGGAGCATCCGCCGTCGCGGGCGCTTCAAGGACGGGGTTAGAACTGACCTCCCCCAATAGGTGATCGGAGGACAGCAGCACAGCCCCTTCGGGGTCATAAAAACAGAGCAAATCGCCCGCATGTCCGGGCGTGTGGTAGGTCTGCCAGCGGCGTCCAGCAATGTGGACAGAAGCGCCCTCGTCAAGCGTGCCAGCCAGCGGCGCGGCGTCCTTTTGCCCGCGAATCGCCTGCCAAAAACTGCCCATGATCGCCAGCGCCTCAGCGGGGACGCCATGCGCCCGAAAAAGGCGCTCAATGTACGCCTGCTCCCTCCAAAGTGATTCATCGGGGCGTTCCAACCAGGGGACACAGAGGGGGTGCGCCCAAACCGCCGCGCCCTCGGCGGCAATCTGCGGGGCAAGCCCTAGATGGTCGGCGTGGTGGTGGGTGATGATCAAGCGCTTTATGTCGGCAAGGCGGTAGCCAAGCGCGGCTAAACCGCCTTCCAAGGCGGTAAGACTTTGCCTTCCGCGCACCCCACAGTCAATGAGCGTGAGCGGGTCGCCTTCGGCAAGGAATACATTGACCGCCCCAATGCGATAGGGGGTGGGCAAGGCAATCTGATGGAGTCCGGGAATCACCGTTGCGGTGACGGCGTGAGCAGTCGTTTCGTGAATCACGTTGGGTCCACTACAAGATAAATGAGTTTCAGCACCCTCAACGGGCTGGATGTGGTTGCAGCGCGTTCACGGTGTCTACTGCCGTCTGCAAGATCTCGCGTTTCAGTACCCTCAACGGGGCTGGACGTAGTTGCAACGTAGGGACGCCCCTTGGGGCGTCCGCGCCCTCCTTACCAGCCATGCTCCAAACGGGCGATCAGGCGCTCTGGCATATCCGCCTTGCGCATTTTGTCTTGGGTCACTTTGATCGGGTACGGGACGCGGCGATACTCAAAAACGTTCGTCTCTACCTCAAGGACACCATAGGCGGAGTCAGGGTTGGAATCACGCGGCTGCCCCACACTGCCCGGATTCACGATCAAGCGGTGACCATTCAACGGCGAGGGTTGGCGGTAGGTTGGGCTAACGGCGTCCGTATCGCCTTTATCGGAGAGCAGCTTGTACATCACCGGTGTGTGCGTATGCCCAACGAGGCAGTAGGGCGTCTCGAAATGGGGGAAATTTAGGGCGGCGATGAGCGGATCCAGGATGTATTCCCAAACGGGTTCGCGGGGGCTGCCGTGCGCCAAGGTGTACTGTCCTAAAACAAAGGTGGTGGGGAGCGCATCCAGATAGGCAATGTTTTCCGGCTTCATCGTCTCTTGCGTCCAGGTCACCGCTTTGCGGGCATCGGCGTTGAAGGTGCGAATATCCAGCCGCCCTAGCGCCGCCCAGTCATGATTTCCGGCAAGGCACAGGTGCGGCAGTGTCCGTAAGAGTTCACAGCATTCGTTAGGATCGGGACCGTAACCAACAACATCCCCCAAGCACCAAACGTAATCCCATGCGCCTTTGGCGTCTTTGAGGACGGTCTCAAACGCGGCGAGGTTTGCGTGAATGTCAGAAATAATCAAGACGCGCATCGGCAATTCATCCTGCAATGGGTGGGAGTATGATCATGTTCCTCATAATAGCACGGTTTCCCTTCAACGGCGAAACGAACTCTTAACGATTTGGCTTAGGAAATAGATATTATCCAATAGTGATAGTGATAGACGTTACGCCGTTGCCCTCATCCCCCTACCCCCCTTCTCCCAGTGGGAGAAGAGGGAATCCATTTTTTGAGGGGCTTCCCCCTCAAACTTCCCCTTTCGATGAATACAGGGTAAACACGTTCAACTGCGTAAGTTCTAAGTGATTCAACTGAACGAAATGGCGCATTGAACGTTCTCCACCCCAGACGCATAGATACCTATTGGTCACAAGGTGGAGTTTCTGCGCCATAAGGCTAATTATCTCACCTTACGCACAGACCCTCACCCCCCTAACCCCTCTCCCGCCACGCGGGAGAGGGGGAATGCACTTTTTTGAGGGGGCTTCCCCCTCAAACTGCCCCTTTCGACGAATACGGGGTGAACAAACCCAACTGCGTAAGGTGAGTAATTATCTTAAAATTAGATCAATCCTGTAAGATTGCCACGACTCGCGCTGGGCCTGCGCTGCCGCCTGTAATCCGCAGCGGGAAGCAGGAAACCTTAAAGCCAAATGGTGGCAGCTCAGAGAGGTTCATCAGTCGCTCGATCTGGGCATAAGGGAGATCGACCTGATGAGCCGCCCAGAACACGCCGGGCGTCGGCACGCCGCCCGCCATCGCTTTCTGGGCTTGCACATTCAGCGGCATATCCCAACCCCAAGCGTCAATCCCCATCACCCGAACGCCCTGCTCAAACAGCCAGCGTGTTGCCTCTGCGGAAACGCCACAGCCGTGAAATAGATAATCTGGGCGTCCATAGAAGGCATCTGCACCGCAGCGAATTAGCACGATATCGAGCGGCTTAAGCGTGTAGCCAATGCGCTTCAGCGCGGACTGTGCATCTTCAACGGTCATCACATCCGCATCCTGTTTATGGCTCATGTCAAGCAGTACGCCATCCTGAAAGAACCACTCTAGCGGAAGCTGATCGATAGTTTGCGCAGGCTGCCCCTGACACTTGCTGTTATAGTGCCAGGGGGCGTCAATATGGGTGCTGTCGTGCGTGCCAAAGCGGGTGAACGTCTCGGCTGCCCAACCTTCGCTTTCACGAAAGACAATCGGTGGTATACCGAGAATCGCCTCTGCCTGTGCTGCACCCTCGGCGTGAGTAGAATAAGTTATATCAGTGCAGAGAAAGGGTGGCGTCGTATCTGGGCTTTGGGAGATCGGCGCGGATAAATCAACAAGACGCATCGTTATATCCTTCATTCAGCAGACATTAATGGAGTTACGCACTTGCCCTCATCCCCTACCCCTTCTCCCTTAGGGAGAAGGGGAAAAAAGGTTTTGAGGGGCTTCCCCCTCAATCCACCCTTTCGATGAATACGAGGTAACAGGTTCAACTGCGTAAGTCCTATTAGGGATAAGAAATCGAGCCAGGATCAAGGATAGCACTTCGAGTTCGCTTTGTTTCAATCCTGCTGTGGCCAACACAAAAAGTTATAGGGGGGGGTGTTTTTCAGCTTTGTATAGGTTAGCCGGTCTCTATTCTATCTCATCCTGAAGAGGTTTTCTTAGGAGATTATCAAAATTTGGCTAAAGGAGGACTGTATTGTAGGGTCAGGGGATGATTTTCACCCTTTGCCCCTCATCCGTGAAAGGGATAAGGAGCAAAGAAACTGAGCAGCTAATGCAGGTTGGCGTCTGTTCCCGAACGGGGCGCACTCACGCTGGCGCGGCGGGGCTGGCGCATCATCTTGATCGCCGCGTTCACAAAGGTATCAAAGAGGTTCTGCATCGCCGGATCGGTGGCGGCAAGGCTTTCTGGATGCCATTGGACGCCGATCACGAAATCGCGTTCGGTGTGTTCGACTGCCTCCACAACACCATCGGGGGCATAGGCGGCAACGCGCAGCGACGGCGCAACGCGATCCACCGCCTGATGGTGAAAGCTGTTCACCCGCGCCACGCCGCCCAAAATTCCGGCGAGGGCAGAGCCGCGCACGGTTTCCACACTGTGGGCAACCCATTCGCGTGGTTTTTCGGGGAAATATTGGTGGCGCATGGCGTCGGGGAGCATATCGGTCACGTCCTGATAGAGCGTGCCGCCCGCTGCCACATTCAGCAGTTGAGAGCCGCGACAGACGCCGAGGATCGGCTTGTTATCCGCCAGCGCCCAGCGCATCAGGGTCATTTCCGTCTCGTCGCGAAGCGCATCAATGCCGCCCGTTTTGCTGTACTTTTCCGCCTCGTAGAGTTCGGGGTTCAGATCGCCACCGCCCGCCATAAAGACACCATCGAGACGCTCATACAAATTGCGCAGCGTGTCTGAGCCTAAGGCAAGGGGAAGAATGACCGGGAGCGCCCCCGCACACTCCAACGCGCCAATGTAGGGACGGCTCATCCCAAAGCGCGGTGGCATACTTTCCGGGGCAGAGGTGTCGTAGAAACTCGGTATCCCGATCAACGGATTCATAAACGTCCCCTTTTACCTTGCGGGTGTGCGAAAATGGCTTTCAATACCCACTTTTTTGCTAAAAAGGGGGCAAGAAAGCCAACCTAAGATTATTTTTGTCTGAGTGTTGTGTAAAGGATAGCCGAAAAAGGGGTTCGGCGTCAACAGGTTTTGCTCACAAATATATTCTTATTTCGTTGTGCAGAGGGTACAACCAGATAAAAAACGGGGGTCAGGTGGACGCGGGGTTAAAACGCCCGCGCTAGGAATGATCACCCCGTTGGGGCTTAAACCAGAATACAGGATGCGCCTTTGCCTTCCAAGCCCCGTAGGGGTGGTTAGTCTCAGCCCGCTGCTTTAGCGGCGGGCGCATACTTTGGTGATCGCTTTTTGCAAATGTCCGTTTTGCAAATCCGATTCAGGCTATAATACCTTCGGTGTGGGGTCATCCAACCAATCTATTCCCTAACACGGAGACACGAGCGGCGTGAATAATCTCAGCGGGCAAACGCTCGGACAATATGAACTCAAAGCACTCATCGGACGCGGCGGTATGGCAAGTGTCTACCGCGCCTTGCAGCCCTCCATTAACCGCGAGGTGGCGATCAAGGTCATTCACAGTGATCTGCTCCATCAATCCCCCGACTTTTTAGCGCGGTTCAAGCGTGAAGCGCAGCTTTTGGCAAACCTGAGCCACCCCCATATTTTAAAGGTCTTTGATTACGGGCATCAGGATGATACGGTCTATATCGTCATGGAACTGCTGCACGGCGGCACGCTGAACGATTGGCTGCGCAAGGGGCATGTCTCCCCACCGCACGCGCTCCGCATGTTGGCGCAGATCGGCGCGGCGCTGGATTACGCCCACGCCCGCAACATCGTCCACCGTGACCTGAAACCGCAGAATGTCTTGTTGGACGAGGCGGAAAACGCCTACCTGACCGACTTTGGCATTGCCAAGCTGCTCCATAACCCCTCGCTGACCGCCACCGGACAGACGGTGGGGACGCCTTCTTACATGGCGCCCGAACAGTGGGATCCTACAAAAGAGGTGGACGCACGGGCGGATATTTACAGCTTGGGCGTCATTGCTTATGAAATGCTCAGCGGGCGCGTCCCTTTTGGCTCGCAGACCTCTGTCCACCTGATGTACGAACACCTGACGAAGATTCCGCCCTCCCCCCGCGAATTCAACGACAAAATCCCGCAGTACGCCGAATCGCTCTTGCTCCGCGCCCTTGCCAAAGACCCGGCGGTGCGCTTTAACGCAGCCGGCGAATTCACTGAGGCGCTGAAGGCATCCTACAATTACGATACGGCGACGATGGACGCCTTCCCTCACCCTCGGCGCAGCGTGCCGGGCTGGATCTTGGCGGCGGGGCTTGTCTCGGCGGCGCTGATCGTCCTCGTTGCCTTTGCCGCCTTGCGCGGGACACCCGCCACGAACCCAACCGCAACCCGCGCCGCCACCTCCGCTGTTGTGCAGGTAACGATAACCCCGCTGCCCGTGACGGCGGCTGCCTCCAACGCCACGCCCATGCCCGCCGCTGGCGCCACACGCACCGATGCGCTTGGTATTGCCCAAGTGTGGCTGCCGCCCGCCTGTTTTCAGATGGGCAGCAACCCGGCGCTCCGCCGGGAAGCCGATCCTAACGAAACGCCGCAGCATAAGGTTTGCCTGAGCCGGGGCTTCTGGATTGACCAGTATGAGGTGTCGAACGCTCAATACCAAGCCTTTATTGATGCCGGCGGCTATGACAATGCCCGCTATTGGTCGCTAGAGGGGTGGGCATGGTTGCAAGCAGAAGGCGTTGGCGCTCCGCAGCCCTTCAGCGGTTTTGATGCCCCTAACCAGCCCCGCGTGGGGGTTTCGTGGTACGAGGCGGAAGCCTATGCCCGTTGGCGCGGAGGGCGCTTGCTGACCGAGGCAGAGTGGGAATACGCGGCAACAGGCGGGACAACCCGCCGCTACCCCTGGGGGGATGATTACAAAGCGGGCAGCGCCAACCTCAACGACTCAGCGATGAACGGAAACCCCTTGTTCAAGACTGCACCCGTCGGAACGTACCTCACAGATCGCGCCCCAAACGTCATCTTTGATCTCGCCGGCAACGTCCGCGAGTGGGTTGCCGATTGGTATGACCCGCAGGTGTATCAAAACCGGAATGAGATCAGCGATCCGCTTGGGGTGATGAATGGCGAGGCGCGTGTTTTGCGCGGCGCGTCGTGGTCAGACGGTCCGAATCAGGGGCGAACGGCGCACCGCAGCAGCGGCAAACCCGGCGTCCGCTCGATTGATGTGGGCTTTCGGATTGCCTTGCCCAATTAGGCTGAGGGCAATCCAAATTTTGGCAGACGCGCGGCGGCGCTGCTTCCATGGGCGACCACACAGCGCTGCCCCTACAGCGCGGTGTGGGCAGCAGAGACCATTAAAAGCTCACCTCAGGCAGGTGGGTTTGTTTATCCTGTGTTTTAGGAAAGGGGGAGTTTGAAGGGAACGCCCCTCAAAACTGGATTCCCCCTCTCCCCACGAGGAGAGAGGGGGCTAGGGGTGAGGGTGACTGCATAAAGCCCATTAAACGAAAAGGGAATCCGTTCATGCGTTCATTTACCAACCATCTCATCTCCATGCGGGGTCTGCTCTTGGGGTGTCTGATCACCGCCCTTTTGTGGGGTGGTTTCGCCCTGCCAACAAAAGCACAAGACACCACGTATACGCTGACGATCATGCACACGAACGACACCCGCGCCCGCCACCTGCCCGAAAGCAGCGGTGATGGCGGCGCCGCCCGTGAGGCAACCGTGATCAAGCAGATTCGGGCAAAGGCGAAAAATTCGATCCTGCTTGATGCGGGCGGGCGCTTCACCGGAACGCTGTTTCATAAAATCTATAAGGGCGCCGATAACGTCCAGATCATGAATCTGCTCGGTTATCAGGCAATGACGCTCAGCAATACCGAATTTGACGACGGCGACCAAACGCTGCTGCGCTTTATTGAGGGGCTTAATTTCCCCGTCGTGTCCTCAAACATTGACGCCAGCCGCTCCATTTTGGGCAACAAAATCCTCCCCTCGGTGATCATCGAAGTCAACGGCGAGAAGATCGGTATCCTCGGCTTGACGCCTGCCGACACCCCTCGGCTATCCTCGCCCGGTCAGGCAATCGCCTTCAACGGCGGCTATGCCAACGCCATTCAACGGCAAGTCATCCTGCTTGGCAACGAGGGCGTCAACAAAATCATCCTCCTCTCGCAGATTGGCTATCAGGCAGATCAGGCGTTGGCGGCGGAAATTTCCGGCGTCGATGTGATCATCGGCGGGAACAGTTGGAGCCTTCTGAGCAACCGCTACCGCGTTGATAACCCCGCCTATGTTTACCCCACCGTCGCCCAGAGCAAAGACGGCGAACCCGTCTTAATCGTCCAAGCGGGCGGCGGGAATTTGCTCTTTATGGGGCGGCTGGATGTCACTTTCAACGCCGAGGGCGTTGCCGAGACATGGGCGGGCGATACGATCTTCCTCTCCCAATACATCGCCCCCGATCCGGCGGTGTCAGCCGTCGTCAGCGGTTTTCAGGTGAAGGTGGACGAACTGCTGACGACGCCCATCCGCACGCTCAAAAATGAACCCGCCAACGCAACGGGCGAGTTTCCCTTTGATCGCCGCAATGCTGCCCTTGATTGTCGCGGCGAAGAATGTGCCCTTGGCAACTTGATTACCGATGCTATGCGCTTTGAATCGGGGGCGCAGATCGCCATTATGAACGGCGGCGCCATTCGCGCCGGACTGCCCGCAGGGACGATTACGAACGGTGAAATCCTCGAAATTTTGCCCTTCGAGAATCTACTCTCTACCTTCAAACTGCGCGGCTCGGATGTCGTTTTGGCGCTAGAAAACAGCGTGTCTCGCGTCGATGCTGACAGCGGCACAGGACGCTTTTTACAAGTCTCCGGGCTGCGCTACAGCTATCTGCTAAGCGCCCCCGTCGGGGAGCGCATCGTCAGTGTGGAGATCGCCAGCGAGGATGGAAAGTCGTTCACGCCCATCGTCCCCGATACGATCTACACGGTTGCCACCATCGATTTCCTGCGGCGCGGCGGCGATGGCTATAATGTTCTCGCGGAGAAGGCAATTGACTCTTACGATTTTGGGCGGTTCATCTCCGAAGTCGTGATCAATTACATCGAATTCAACAGCCCTGTCACACCGGCAGTTGAGGGGCGCATTCTGATCGTGGAGAGTGGGGACGCGCCCGCCGCGCCAACGCCCACCACCGCCCCGTAGGAAAAAGAACCCAAGCCCCCTATCCCCTCTCCCACGGGGAAAGGGCAAAAGCGGGCGTGTTACCGCACGCCCCTACAGCGCGTCCCCATAGGGTGGGGTGGAGGTCGGGGCGACCATAGAGCATCGCCCGACGAGTGTAGCAGCCAACGAGGAAACCGGACAAAAAACAAGCCATGATCCACCCTAGCACTCCCCTCACCCTCTCCGTCAAAACGCCGGAGGGGGCATACCCCATTCACATTGGCGACGGGCTGCTTGATGCCTTCCCTGCCCTGCTGACGGCGCAAGGCATTGGCGGAGCGCCGATCCTCGTCACGAACACGACCCTTGCCCCGCTCTATGGGGAGGCGCTTGCCGCCCGTTTGGGCTGCCCGCTGGTCGCCCTCCCCGATGGCGAAGCGTTCAAAACACTGGACACCGTGCGGACGCTCTATGATGCTTTCCTTCAGGCGGGGGTGGATCGGGGCGGCGTGGTGATCGCTCTCGGCGGCGGTGTGATTGGGGATATGGCGGGCTTTGCGGCGGCAACCTTTCTACGCGGGGTGACCTTTGTCCAAGCACCCACCAGCCTTTTAGCGATGGTTGATGCCAGCGTCGGCGGCAAGGTGGGCGTCGATCTGCCACAGGGAAAGAATCTTGTGGGGGCGTTCAAACAGCCCGCCCTCGTCGTCATTGATCTAGCGACGCTGCGCACGCTCCCGCCGGAAGAATGGCGCTGCGGGGTTGCTGAGACGATCAAGCACGGGTTGATTGCCGATCCCGATTTGCTGTATCTTGAGCGCTACATGCACAGCGGCGATCCGGCGGCGGCGGCGGCGGGATTTGTGCCGCAGTCCGTCGGAATCAAGATCGCCGTTGTCGAAGCCGACCCCTACGAACACGGGCAGCGCGCTCACCTGAATCTGGGGCATACCTTTGCCCACGCGGTGGAGCGCGTCAGCGGCTTTGCGTGGCGGCATGGCGAGGCGGTGGGCATTGGGCTGATCGCCGCCGCGCGGCTTTCGGCGGCGCTGAACCTCTGCGAGCCGGAACTGCCCGCCCACGTGGAATCCCTCGTGGCGGGGGTGGGCTTGCCCACACACCTTTCGGGGATGTCTGCCGCCGACATTGCCGCCGCGATGGAGACGGACAAAAAACGACAGGGCGCTGATCTGCGTTTTGTGCTGCTCCATGCGCCGGCATTCCCGCTGGTGCGGGGGGATATCCCTACCGAAACCGTGATCGCCGTACTGCGCACCTTAGGAGCGAACTAAAGCCCCCCATCCGCTGCCCCGTGCTATAATGTCCCCATGCGCACACATAGCTAACTTAACGACGCAGGGGGCAACCCAATGAACACTACTCAAACAACCATTTTGATCTTTGGGGCGGTGGTGCTGATCGTCATATGGGCGATGGCGCTCATGAATAGCCGCCGCCCGCCGGCTGCCCCCGCGCCGTCCTATTGGCCCCCCGTTTTTTTTCACCCCGAATGGGAAGTTCCCATTGCCGATGACGATGCCGAACCAACCGGTCAGTTTCGGATTCCCGTTCCTGACGACAAAACAAGTCAGGTGGCGCGGACGCCCGTCACCCCGTTGGCGACTGTTGCCCCCGTCCCCGATATTCCGCCCCTCCCCACCGCCAAGGAGGACAACATCCACCTTCCCAAAGGCATGGCACGGGGGATGAAAGTCAGTGACATGACAAACCCCAAACCGTTTGGCGACGATGAGCCGACGAATCCGAGGGTGATGCGTCCTAACCTGCCGAGCAGCGATCAGGGCAGTCCGGGCGATGAGCCAACCTCACAGATTCCAAAAAAATAAGCTGAGACACACCCACTATACCGAACGAGAGGCATTATCCCTATATGTCTGATGTCTATCTTTTCTATGCCCCAGACGATGCCCCCCGCGTAGAGGGCTTGCGCCGTGAGTTAAACGCTGTGGGGCTAAAACCCTTCATGGTCGGTCACTATGCCCGCTCCCGCGAGACGTGGAGCGATTCGATCCTCTTTAAGATGCAAGAGGCACGCTTTATCATCATCGTGATCACCCGCAACGCCGAAAAATTTCAGCCTCTCCGGGCGTGGTGGGATGAAGCCGATAAGCAAAGCCTGCCCATCTTTACCTTATTGTTGGAAGAAGCGCCAAATTTGCGCTCGCGCTATATGAAACACGTCATGCTGACGATGACGACGCTCCCCGCCTTTTTGCGGGCGCTGCGCCCCGTCCCGCTGCCTTCTGTGGGGGAGGACACTGAGGACGGTTTGCTGCTGGACGATGTGTTGGTCGCCAAAGAGTCTGCCGCCCCGCCAACACCCGAACCCGTTAGGGAAAAACTCGGCTCAAAGCCGGCTGGCAAGCCTGTGACGAAACCGCTGACCACACCCACCCCGAAAAAAGCGCCGCAAGAGCCGCCCGCCGAGACGCCGCCGCCGCCCCAAGCGCTGCCCGCCGCCAGCAAGGACGAAGAAGAACAGCGCAAAAGCGACTCGCCGCGCCGCACCTGGAAACCAGACCGCGATAACGAGAAAACGCAGCCGCTGCCTCCGATGCGGGGAATTACCCCCCCTGAACAGCCCAAGCCCCCCGCGCCGCCTGCCTCTCCCGCCCCGCCCGCCCCTATCGCTGCCGCCCCTGTGGGGGGCGTGTCGGCTGGTGAGGGGGCACCGGGCGGCACAGACGATCTGCGCGGCGGGGGGGTCAGCACCGAGGATGTGCGCTTCACGGGGTTTGCCCCCCGTCAGGCGGCGGTGGATGAGTGGTACAGCCTGCTCGTCTACACCCATATTGACGCCGCCCTTGATAAAGTCCGCCGCGATGCGGATCGTTTCAAGGCGGAGATGGGCGGCAACCCCCGCGAGGCAAAGGCAAGCCCGCCCGCGAAACTGGCACGCGGCACAGAGATCAGCATCGTTCCCGCTTGCGAAGGGGTGATCTTTAACCCAGAGCGCGTCACCTTTAAATGGGCAGAGGATATGCACCGCGCTGATTTCCGCTTTCGAGCGCGGACGGATATGGCAGACCTTGCCGGAAACATCATCGTCTCAATCTTTGTAGGGGCGCTCATCGTGGGGACGATCAAATTGGGGATTCTGTTCACCGAGGCGGATGCCGCCCCCCCGCCGCAAGAGGTTCAGCCAACGGCAATCAGCGCCTCACTCTACAGCGCCAGCCAGATTTTCCCCTCCTACAGCCACAAAGATGAAGGGATCGTCCTTGCCTGCCGGAATGCCTACAAAGCGCTTGGTTACGACTTCCTGCGCGATAAAGATGCGCTCCGCCCAGGCGAGGATTGGAACGCCAAACTCGTTGAGTTCATCGAGAAAGCCGATATTTTCCAGTTGTTCTGGTCACCGCGTTCGGCACAATCGAAATATTGCCAAGAGGAATGGCAGTACGCCCTGAAGTTGATGCAAGCGCGGAAGAAACCCGCCGCCTTTATCCGCCCCGTCTATTGGGAGCGGGATACGTTCGTCGCCCCCCCGCCAGAATTGGGCAGCCTCCATTTCGCCTTTGTCGATCTCCCTAAAACGACGCCATAGGGCTGGCGTCCGCCCCGTCGCCCGCCGCTAAAGCAGCGGGCTAAGAGTAACCACCCCTACGGGGCTTGGAAGGCAAAGGCGGCACGGTGTATTCCGTTTTAAGCCCCAACGGGGTGATTAGTCCTAGCGCGGGCGTTTTAACCCCGCGCGCCCCTACGGGGCTTGGAAGGCACCCCGTGTTGTATTTAAGCCCCAGCGGGGTGATCATGCCTAGCGCGGGCGTTTTAACCCCGCGCCCCCCCTACGGCAAGGAAAACTACCTCCCCATCCACTGCAAGCCATAGGCTTTCCCGCGTGAGGCGATGTATTCTTGCACCTTCCCCTTGCTTTCCCCCTCCACAGAGACAAGGTACGTTTTTGTGCCGTCGTCAAAGGTCACGTAGAGCGTTGTGTACTTCACGCTCTCCAAGCGCGTGATCCGAGGGAAATTGGGCAAGAGAATCGGCGCAATGTTCCCCAGACCAAAGTAGATCATCGTGCCGCGCTGGTTGGGGACAGTGCAGAGGAACATGATCCCCTTCTCTCGCCATGTGCTTGGGTAGGTGCAGGATGCGCCCTCTGGCTGATCTTTATAGAGCGTCTCGTTGTTAAGCGCTGTCGCCTTGCGATAGAAGATGAGGCTGCGTTCCCCTTCTTGGCGTTCATAGTACAGGTTGGCATTGATCACTACCGGGTTCGCCGCGTTCGCCACCACCACACGGATACAGTCCGGGGAGGCATTGTTTTCTCTGCACAGGTCAACTTTGATGCGTCCGATGTGGCGCCCGCCTGACTCGTCTTGCAGTGTTGCCCACATCTCTTGCCCGCCGTACCATGCCAAGCGCGATTCAGGGACAAATGCCAAGCCTGTTGGTGCGTCAATCTGCCCGGCAAACTTTTCGTACAGACCATAGTGGATGATCAAGCGACTCACCCCGTCTGCCCCTGTACGCAGGTAGGCAAAGCGTTTTGAGATTGGTTCATATGCCAGACTCGTCTCGCTCTCACCTGTGTTTGGCGTCAGGGGAACAGCTTCTCCGTGCTTTAGGTAGTAAATGTCCGTCGATTTTCCATCGGCAGAGATGCCGATGAACAAGCCGACGCCTTCACTCAGATCGTCGCGGACAATGCGCGGGGTAAGGATGACCGCCGCCTCGACCCGCGTCTTGGTTGTTTCGCCGCCGCCGCCACCGCCGCCGATAACTTCCTCCACAACGGTGAGCGGCGTCTCCAAGATGGGCGTCACTTCAACGGTTGTGAATCCGGCGGGGGTGTCGGGGGAGCTTCCCAACGCCACCTCTACAGGCAGTTCGGGCGCTTCGGGCGAGCCAAGCACGGGCAAGAACGACGCATTCGCCGGCAGTTCGGGCGTTTTGCGATAGTTCAGAAAGTCCGACGCGGCGCTGCATGAGTCAAGGGCGTTCGTGATTCGTTCGCGCACTTCGGCGGCGGGGTTCAAGCGGAGAAACTGTGCTTCCCAGTCTGGACAAGCGGCAAAGCGGTTGTTTGCCGCCGGCGGGCGCCCGCGCCGCTTGGTGATGTTTTCAAGGATGCCGCTCACGTCACAGTCGTCCGATCCCTCTGCCGCTTTGCCCACTGTTGTGACAACATCGCGCACATCGACGCCCAATTGAAGGGCATAGTGGGTGATTTTAAAGGCGGCGTTGGGCTTCAGCTTACAGGAATCTTGTAAGCCCTTGTAAAAGGCATCTTCCGTCGGGGTGAAGTCCTCTAGGGCAATGACACCCTTCACCAGCGCACAGGCATCCGCGTCGGTTTCGTTCAGGTTTAGGGCGAAATCCTTCACATAGACGCCGATCCGTTCGCGGTGGCTGACCGTGCTGTTTGGCAAGCAGCGGGCAATCGTGGCATCGACAACCGCTTCGGGGGGCAGGTTCGTTAGGGGCATTGTCCCGCGCAGCACGGCAAGTGTGTTGTCGCAGGCGCTTCCCGCCGCCCCAATCTGGTCGATCAGGGCATTGAGGAGGGTGACCCCATCATTCCCTTTGGCAAGCGTCAGCGCATATTGGACGAATTCGGGGGCAAGCTGTGGGCAGCCACCCAAAAGAACATCAACGCTTTTGTAGGTAATCGCCTCAATATCGGGGGGGAGGACATCCAAAACGGGGTTGATGATCGAGTCGTAGCCTTTGGGCGCCAGGCTGTCCACCGTCGGGCGTCCATTCAGGGTGTTGCAGTTTAGCCCGCCAATGCGCGAGACGCTCATGCTGACCCACCCTTCAACCCCGTTGAACATGATCCCGTAAAAGTTGTTTTCCTCATCGATCCGCGTGACGCCGAAACGCCCTTCGCTGCGCAAAAACTGACCGAGGGCAACGGAATTCGTCGTCGGCTGGCTGCGAACGTTCACCTCCAGCGTGTTCCCCGGCTGCGCCGTAAGGTTGCAGGGGGCGAAGGGATCGGGCGAGAGCGCCGTCACGATTTTCACGGGGGGGAGGGCGGTGGGGGTGGGTTCAGGCGCTGGCATTTCATGCGGGCAGCCGGGTCCAAGCAGGCTGTCCAAATAGCCAAAGACGGTTGGGCAGCGGTCGTCCACATCAAGGACGCCATCATCATCGAAATCATAATCAATCGGACAGCCCTGATTAGAAGGGGGTCCTAGTTCGCCCACACATTGATCAATCGGGTAGCCCGAATAACCGGGGAAGGGGGGTTCAAACACCCCGTCCCCGTCTGTGTCCGGGCAGCCGAAGGGAGTAAGCCCGGCGGTGGTCGGACACAAATCCGTTTGCCCCGGATAGGGCGGGTCGTATATCCCATCCCCATCGGCATCAGGACAGCCCACCGGCGCTACGCCAACGGTAGTCGGACATTGGTCGGTAGGACCGGGGAAGGGGGGATCGTACACGCCGTCCCCATCCGCATCCGGGCAGCCAACGGGCGCTACGCCGGGGGTTGTCGGGCATTGGTCAACATCATCGGTTACCCCATCTCCATCTGTATCGGGTGGGGGGCAGCCATTGTAGGTGGGCAGACCGGGCGTATCGACGCAGGCATCAAGGTAGTTGGGAACGCCATCATTGTCATTATCTGGGGAAATATTGCAATATCGATAGGGACCAACGATTGTCATTGTACATGACGGGGATCCCAACATTCCGCCGGCGGTGATAGTGAAAACTGTTCCATCCCCTGCGCCAGTAAAGCAAGAAACGAACCCTCCTATCTGAAGCCATAGATAACCACTAGGAATGTTAAACCCACTTGTAAATCCACCACATGGTGGAAGTGTAAAATTGTAGATTGTAGGTCCAGCGTTATCGGCATAGACAACGGGATTAACACCAAATATTCCAACATGAGGAGTGCTTGGATCATCACTGAAAGTCAATGTGGTTAGCGTTGGTGCCTGTGCATGAACCGTAGTCACAATGCCGATCGTGACAATAAGTACAAACAAGATGGCGAGGCGTTTCTTCATGATGCATCCTTTCGCATGACGTAAGCGGCGATATGACGGTGTGGAACGGCTTTTCCTTTGTCCGAAAAAATCATCCCTACAGACTCGAACGAAAGTGTTCACTTACCTTGTGTCTAAGACGGGTTATTAAAACAAACCTTATTATAACGAAAAACGAATCCTGATAAACTATTTTTCACACAAAATTCGTTTTGAATTCACATAGGAGACTTTGGTGCTGGTGACGCCGCACGGGATGCCTTTCAAGCCCCGTAGGAGGGCGCGGGGTTAAAACGCCCGCGCTAAGGCTGATCACCCCGTTGGGGCTTGAAACGGAATACACCGTGCCGCCTTTGCCTTTCAAGCCCCGTAGGGGTGGTTACGCTTAGCCCGCTGCTTTAGCGGCGGGCAACGGGGGGAGGGCGCGGGGTTAAAACGCCCGCGCTAGGAATGATCACCCCGCTGGGGCTTAAACCAGAATACAGGATGTGCCTTTGCCTCCCAAGCCCCGAAGGGGTGGTTACGCTTAGCCCGCTGCTTTAGCGGCGGGCAACGGGGGGAGGGCGCGGGGTTAAAACGCCCGCGCTAAGGCTGATCACCCCGCTGGGGCTTAAAACGGAATACAGGATGCGCCTTTGCCTTTCAAGCCCCGAAGGGGTGGTTACGCTTAGCCCGCTGCTTTAGCGGCGGGATCACTGGGGTTACAATGCCAACACACCCATGAGGCACGTGCGCAGTCCCTCATCACAAGAACGGTGCGTTGAGCGCTGCCCTTGCCTTCTTAGAACTTATGTGCTATACTTATCGTATAGGACAATGGGTGAGGGAGGCTTAGCAATGCGCCCTGTAAACATCAAAGACTTGCAAGATAAAAGCCGCGATTTAGGCGTTCGGTTGTTTGATCCCGCCCGTCCTAACGACCCCTACACGGCAATTGTAGAGAGCCGCACCAGCAGCACGTTCAACCATGTGGTGACGCTCCGCTTCAACCGCAAGGGGGATATTCACGCCCGCTGCACCTGCACATGGGCGCGGTATGGAGGGGTTGCCTGCGCCCATGTCTTGGCGGCGCTCTCCAAACTGGCGGAGCGCAAAGAACGGACGCTGAGTTTTTGGCTTTCGGCAGAGGAAGCACAGCGCCAAAAACAGCGCGTGCTGCGTTTGCTTAGCGAGGAAGGGGCGATCTACATCACCAGCCGCCGCGAACACAGCGCAACGGCTGAGGCAGGCTAACGACAGAAGGGCTAAACCCCCGCTGCCTCGCGGAGCGCCTTTTCTTCATCGAGCCGTTCGCGCACTTTTGGGGGAATCGCCTCTACATGCGCCTCGATGTAGCGGAATTTCGTCCGCCGAAAGCCGAGGTTGTTTGCAGAGCCGGTTTCTTCCCGCCGTTCGACAAGGGTAATTTGCAAATTCAGGGTGGGAAGGGTGTACTTCGTGTGCCACCGATTGCCCCCCACAGAGACGCGGAAGATGTTCAGTCGTCCCTTTTTGTCCAAACTGCGAATGTGCGCTTTGGCGCGGTTGAAGCGCATTTTTGCTAATTTTTTGGCAAGGTCATCCATCTCGACCTGCCCGAAGACGACAGGCATCAGTCTCGCTCCGGTGTGTAGTATGTGAGGCGAAGGTTTCTTATATGCCCGAATTCTAACACGCTTTCAGAAGATTCTGTATGCGGGGTTGATAAAGAGGGTGTGGGCGCGGGCGACGGGGCGGTGAGGGCGCGGGGTTAAAACGC
Source organism: Anaerolineales bacterium (assembly GCA_015075625.1). NCBI lineage: Bacteria > Bacillati > Chloroflexota > Anaerolineae > Anaerolineales > Anaerolineales bacterium. Next base: position 1,764,215 of record JABTTZ010000001.1, read on the forward strand.
CCGCGCTAGGAATAATCACCCCGTTGGGGCTTAACAGAATACAGGATGCGCCTTTGCCTTCCAAGCCCCGTAGGGGTGGTTACTCTTAGCCCGCTGCTTTAGCGGCGGGCGACGGGGCGGTGGGGGCGCGGGGTTAAAACGCCCGCGCTAGGACTAATCACCCCGTTGGGGCTTAACAGAATACAGGATGCGCCTTCGCCTTTCAAGCCCCGTAGGGAGGGCGCGGGGTTAAAACGCCCGCGCTAAGGCTGATCACCCCGTTGGGGCTTGAATACAACACGGGGTGCCTTTCAAGCCCCGTAGGGGTGGTTACGCTTAGCCCGCTGCTGCGGTTGGGTTTTGAAATGACTGGTAGGTAACGTTTAAGGCAAGCCCTCACCCCCCGTTTATGCAGCTAATCTCAGGGAGAATCACACTGCTTTGCGTAAGGTGATTTAATGACTCATTCTACTCAGACTCCTTTGGAATTCAACCAATCGACAGCTTGTTCAAGGGTGAAAAAGAGGCTGATCTGCCGCGTCCCCCGCGTCGTTCGGATAAAGAGTTTCAAGATGGAGGTGATCAACCCTCGGGGGACAACCACCGCCACATAGCCGCTGAGCGTCGGGCGGATAAGGCGCACTTCTTTCATCATCTTTTGGGTATAGGGCGAGACGATCAAATTGGGGTTTGTCAGATCGTAAATGGCGGTGTAGGGGCGCGTCTCGTCCCATTCTTCAATCGTGCGCGTCATGATCTGTTTGGCGGCGTCGATATCGACACGGGTGCTGTCGGTGATCCGAAACACGGCGATCCGCCCATCTTCTAGCCAGCCGCGTGCAACATGATTCGTCATTGTCTCCACCTGAGACAAGGTAAGGTTTTTTGGGGTCATCACGAGAACTCCAAAAAGGGTACGCAAAAAATTTAAGCCTCCCCACCGATAGAACGTGCCGATGGGGAGGGGACACTGGTGGAACGAGATTCTGGTGATGTATTTGGTTCAGAACCCCTATCCCCCTACCCCCTTTCCCCGCAGGCAGAGAAAGGGGGATAGATTCCCTCTCTCTGTGACGGGGTGGGGGGGGGGCAGGGCTTCCAAGCCCCTAAGGGCGGCTGCTTTCAGCCCGCTGCTTTAGGGGCGTTACACTGCCAACCCACCCTAATCCCAACTGATTTTGAACGTTTTCGGCTCACTGATCGCCAAAACAGTCGGATTCTTGGGGTCTGTTGGGTCAAGAACGACAACTTTGTAGGCGATGCTGTTCACCGTGCGCGGAGTGGCATCGAACGCCTCATTATCAATGAAGAAGGCGACATCCTTAAAGCTGGTCTGTCGTCCCTTCACCTTGAAGCGCAAGCCCGCCCCCACCACACCGCCGATGTTGTAATCATCAACGGCTGCCGGAAGGGGTTTATTCGTCGCCGCATCGTAGAACAAAACGCCGACGACAAGTTCTTTGCCCTCGAAGTTCTCAAGCTCAAAGCTCACCGTAATGGTGAAGCCTAAACGCCCCTTGAACTTCACGTTGAACTTGGGGGTGATGTCGGTGAAGGTTGCTTTTGCCTCGGTGGTTACGGGCGTCTTTCCGCTGATAGGCGCTTCTGTATTGTTGTTTTCGGGCGGGGGGAGCGCGATCCGTCCCGTCCCAAAGAGGTTATCCTCGCCGCTGTCACCCAGATCGGTGACGTTTGCCATGAGGTACGCCTTCAGTTCGGCGCTGGAGAGATCGGGGAATGCCTGTTTGACGAGTGCGGCTACCCCCGCTGCGGCGGGCGCTGCGCCAGATGTGCCGCTGAAGCCATTGGTGTAGCCCGCCACCACTTCGTTTGTGGGGGCGGTCACATCGGGCTTGATGCGGCTGTCGGCGGTGGGTCCCTGCGAGCTGTAGGATTCAAGGACATCGTTCGATAAGCCCACCGCGCCAACGGTGAGGACGCTCCCCGCATCGCCCGGAATTGCCACGCTGCTCAGCGGCACTTGCGCCCAGGGGACAAAATCGGCGTTGGGAATCACAATGTCAATGACGTTATCAACTGTGCCGCGTGTGCGGGTGATATAGAGGTAGTAGATTTCGCCCGGAGTCGAGGAAAAACCGGTGATCTGGAAGGGGTAGTGCGTCCGCTTTCCATTCCGAATCTCAGCAGCGCTGACGATCTCCTTGCCGGCGCTATCCAAAACGAGGAAGTTGTATTCCGATTTTTCGCCGCCCGCCCAATTTCCATCCCAGTTCATGGCAACCGCTGTCACTGGGGAAAACGCCATAAAAGGCAGCAAATTGACATCCGTATCGAAGAAGTGCGCCTTGTTCTTCCCCTCGTTGAAGGTGAACACGGTGTGCGAGGTGGCGTAGTTCCCGGCGCTGTTCACCCACAGCGCCCCCGTCTGGCGCATGAATTCTTCGGAAAGCTGCGAACTGGGCGACGAGCCATCACGCGGACCGATCAGCCGAGCGACGGAGTAATTGACAATATCAACCTTTTGCGCGGCAAGAAAATCGAGCGCGGCAAAAAAGCTGACATCGCTGCCGTTATCGAAGTAGGCAATCACGATCTCGGCATCGGGGGCAATGCCATGCACCACCGCCGCACATGCCGTCCCATGATTGTTATCCTGCACGTTCAACTCATCGAGATCGACGTTCGCCGTCACCGTTGAGGGAAGCTGCGTCCCCAACAGGTCTTTGATTCCACCGAACCCCATATCCAAAATACCAACCTTCATGCCCTTGCCCGTGATTCCAGCGGCGTGCCATTTATCTGCGCCCATGGTCACCGCCCCAACCGAGGGCGAGCCTTGCAGTTTCGGTCCCAGGGAGGAGCTGACGGGGGCTGTCCCCCGGAAGCTGATCACATGGGGCGCGGTGGCAACTTGAACAAGGTAGCCAAGCAGCGAGCCGGGCGTTTGGTATTGGGCAAGCAGATCGAGGGCAATCCCGATCTCAACTTCATCGGTATCCAACAGGTAATCGTAGACGGCAACACCGAGGCGCGTTTCCAAGTCTGCCTTCAGCGCATCGTAGTTTGCCTTCTCGTCAACGCCCAGATAGCCGACGATCTCACCGTTCTTGTTGATATATTCGCGCTCAGCCGCCAGCTTTTCCACCGCCTCTAAGCCGCCCTCATCAAAGGCGATCAGCAGATCGAGGTAGGCAAGGGGGATGTTGAGCTTTTCGAGGATGCCGCTGTCCTTCAAAAACGCCGCCACCCCAGAAGCGCCTTCCGCCTCGTAAATGGCGATCACACGGCTGTAGAGTTCGGCAAAGTCAAATTGATCCGCCGTCAGGTCTTTCACCTGATCCAAATAGGGGGCAAGATCGGGAAAGGTGACCAACAGATCATCGAGGGAAGCCGGTGGGTCAAAAGGCGGCGGGGCGACGGGCGTCCCATTAATGCCATCCCCGGGCTGCGGTTTCACCGTTGGTTTGGGGGGTGTGGGTGTGGGGTTTTCGGGTCCGATATTCGGTCCCTTAGTGGGGGTTGCCTGAAGGGGCGGGTTTGCGTGAGCAACGCTGCCCACACCGGACGGGGCAACCGTCAAGGCAAAGACGGCAGCAAAAATCACCACCGCTGCGAGCATTAAACCAATGCGTTTCATATGCTGCGAACCTCCTGTGAAAGCCATACCGAATTTACTATACCACAATGCCGGACAGATGTAATCCTCTTAGCAGACGTTGATCAGACTATCATTGTTCCTTGTGGCTTGCAGCCACCCTGTCGTTTCACCTGTCTAAAAATACAGGTGAAAGACTCTCGGTCTAGATAGTACAGTTTTTGAACAAACTAGCGTACTGTTATAGATACCGCTAGAAACGAACAAGGTTTGGTGTTGTATGTTCCTGTCTTTGTTGTGGAAACGACTGACCGATCCCCATCCTTCTATCACCGATTTTGAAACACAGCGGAAAAGCCGCCTGCTTTCGGGGTTCATCGCTGTTTTGCTGCCCATGATATTATTCTACCTGTGGTATATGGTGAATTACCAAGAGTATTCGCCCCGCGCCCCGTTCGTCATCCTCACCTTTTGTGCCGCAATTGCCCTTCAATATGCCTTGAACCGGAGCGGGCGCTACCGCCTTGCGGCGTGGCTCTTTGTGGGGACGGGCTATATCAGCTTCCATGCCTTGCCCTTGCTCAATGTGTTGAACCTGTACGTATTGTTCTATACGTTCATCTCGCTGCTGCTCAGCGCGATCTTGCTCTCGGCGCAAATGACGATCATCCTCTTTGGGATCAGCCTGCTCTCACAGGGCGCAGCCTGGCTGTTTCTGCCCCAACGGGACATCATCCCTCTGGAAAACGCCGACGGCATCTTCTTCACCCTGATGAATGGCGGCATGGTGCTGATCTACATGATTCACCGGAACGCCATCGAAAACGAACGACGCTTGGAACTGCAAGCAGCGAACAACGCCCTTCGCCAATCGGAGGGGGCGCTTGAGCAGCGCGTAGAGGCACGCACCCGCGAGTTGGAATTGGCGTCGGAAACCTCTCGCTCAATCTCCACCCTGATGAACCTGAACGATCTCCTGAATCAGACAGTGAAACGCCTTCAGAACACCTTTGGGCTATACCTTGTCAGCATCTTCCTTTATGAACCCTTCGGACGGCGGCTGACGCTCCGCGCCACGACGGATGCCGCTTTGCAACTTCTGGATGAAGTCCTCCTCATCGGGCGCGATCAGAACCTTGTCACCGAGGCGGCAGAACGCCGTGAGTTGGTCTTGGTGAACGATGTGACCACAGTCCCTTTGTACCGCCCGCATCCGCTTGCCCCGCTCACTCGCTCTGAACTCAGCCTCCCTCTGCTGGTGGGTGGGGCGCTGGTGGGCGTCTTGGATTTGGAGTCGGAACAGACAAACCGCTTCACCGCTGATGATCAACGAGCCTTTGGCATTTTGGCGGGGCAGATCGCCATTGCCTTGAACAATGCCCGCCTCTTTGAGGCAACAGAGCGCTCCCGCCGGACGGCGGCGCTGCTGGCAACTACCAATTTGTGCATCTCCCAAGCAACGGAAGAACAAGACATTCTCGCCGCGATTAACGAGATCGTTGCTGAACAGCAGCCAGACACAATCAGCATGTCCTACATTCACTACGACAACACGGAGAGTCCGCAGCGCTTGGAAATTGTCGCTGTGCGGGATCGAGAGGGGAACAGTGTCCCGCTCGATAAGCTGCCGTTTCGCAGCCGCCGCCTTGCCGAATCGCCCATGATGGCGAACGTCTTGGGGCGGGGGGAGACGGTGTTCATTGAGGATATTAGCCAAGACGAACGCTGGTCAGCCGAGGACAAAGCCGCGCTTAGCCGCTATGGTGGGGTGGCAAACATTCTCCTCCCGCTCCGTTCGCGGGGGCGTTCCCATGCGACGATCCGCCTGTTGTGGAACACGGCACAGACCTTTAGCCCCGAATTTCGGGAGATGATCTCCACGATCATCCCCCGTCTGACGGATAACATTGCCGGACGGCGGGCGTACTTGGCTGCCCGTGCCGCCCGCGATCTGACCGAACGGCTTTACAGTGCCAGCCAAGAGATGAACGCCGCCCAACATTACAGCGATATTGTCCGAGCGGTAGCCGCGTACCTGAACGACCCCGCTTACAATGTTGTCCTGACCGCCTTTGAGGGCTTTGATTTGGCGACGGCAGCCCACTTTGAGGTATTGGCGCTGCGCCCATCGGGATCGGCGGAGGTATTTGAGCCGCACAACCGCTTTGATGCCGAACACCTTCGGACGTGGGTGACAGACAGTGTGTTCGTGGTGAACGACCTGAGCGTTCCCCATGACGCTATCCCGACCCAAACGGCTGACTTTCTGCGCCAAAGCGGGGTAGGGGCGTTCATGTATGCCCGCTTGCAAGTGGGGACGCGAATCATTGGCGGGTTGAACCTGACCCTTCCCACCGCCCATGAATTTACCTCAGATGAGATTGAGGCGATGCGGGCGTTGGGGCAGTTGTGCGCCTCGGCATTGGATCGCATCTGGCTCTACGCCGAACAAGTGCGCAGCGTTGACCAACTGCGCCTTGCCGATCAAATGAAAAGCCAATTTTTGGCGAGCATGAGCCACGAACTGCGGACGCCGCTGAACGCCATTCTAAACTTCACGGAATTTGTCTCAATGGGCGTCTTGGGACCCGTCACCGATGAACAAGTGGACGCCCTCGGCAAAGCGCTGAGCAGCGGGCGTCACTTGCTGGCATTGATCAACGATGTCCTTGATGTGGCGAAGATTCAAGCGGGGAAGATGAAGATGTTCCTTGAGGACAACGTGAACCTTGAGGAGGAGATCAAGACGGTCATTGCCGCCGCCGAATCGCTGTTGAAAAACAAACCGCTCCGCTTCATTCAAGATATTGACACGCCGCTGCCCCGCCTGCGTGTGGATCGCCGCCGCATCCGTCAGATTCTGCTGAATCTGCTCTCGAACGCTGTGAAATTCACCGAGAAGGGCAGCATCACGCTGAGCGTCAAACGCCGGGCAGCTGATCTCCTCTTTGCCGTGATCGATACCGGTCCCGGCGTTCGCCCTGAAGATCAGTCCGCTATTTTTGAAGCATTTTTGCAATCGGAAGAAGGGGTCAAGGCGGGTGGCGGCACAGGGTTGGGCTTACCCATCTCGCGCAGCCTTGCCGAGGCGCACGGCGGACGGCTTTGGCTAGAAAGCGAAGTCGGTGAGGGTGCATCATTCTTCTTCAGCCTGCCGCTGACGCCCACGCTCGAAAACGATGCCCTGCCGGAGGCGACTCATGCTTAGGGAGCATGTCTACCTCTATGTAGAGGATGATCCATTCAGCCGCGATGTGATGCGCCTGATCGCTAAGACGCAGTTGAAGACGAATCGCTTTTACATGTTCGAGGATAGTGGCTGTTTTGAAGAACGTCTAGGGGCGCTCCCCGAAGCGCCCGATGTGTTCCTCTTGGACATTCATCTGAAGCCGGTTGATGGCTTTGCCCTGCTGCGCAAGGTGCGCGAAAACCCGACCTATGCGGGGGCGTGCGTCGTCGCCCTCACCGCCAGCGTGATGAACGAGGAAGTCGAACGGCTGCGCGAAGCCGGCTTTGATGGGGCAATAGCCAAACCGCTGAACCTGACAACCTTTTCACAGGTGCTGCGCACCATCTTGGAAGGGCAAGCCGTGTGGCATATCGGGGAATAAGGACGCCGATCACGGCGTTTGGATGGGAAGGAGGGGCGGGCGTATGCGATGCGCCCCTACACCCCCCTCCGAAGAACTGGGTAATCTCTCTTAGGGCTTATGCCGTTGAACGTGTTTCCCTTGTATTCCTCGAACAGGGTAGATTGAGGGGGAAGCTCCCTCAAAAAAACGCATTCTCCCTCTCCCGTGCAGCGGGAGAGGGGGCTAGGGGTGAGGGCAAGGGCGTAACGCCTAATCTCTTTGGCAGCTCGTTATTGGCAGGCAGGGAGTAGAAAGGTCTCTTAATGGCAATACCACCGACAACAATTCTGCGGGGGAAAACGATCTTCTACATTGAAGATAACCCGGGTAACCGTTCGATTGTCCAGATGATTTTGGAGCGTGAAGGGGCGAAAATCGCCTATGACCGGTGGGGCAGCGAGGATGTCATTGCTAAGCTCAAGACGCGCTTACCCATTGACCTGATTTTGTGCGATCTGATGCTCCCCAACAACGTGACAGGCTATGATGTCTTTCACCGTATTCGGGAAGAAGCCGACTTGCGCACCATTCCGGTGGCGGTGGTTTCCGCTGCCGATCCGGGTTTAGAGATGAACCGCGCACGGGCAGAAGGGTTCGTGGGGTTCATCACCAAACCGATTCACCTGATTCGTTTTCCACAGCAAATCGCCCGCTTGTTGGCGGGTGAAACCGTTTGGGATGGAGAGTAACCGCGCATGGAAGCCTTGATTATTGACGATAACCCACTAAACGCCGATGTCCTCGTCCTGCTGCTCCAGCAGCAGGGCATTCATCCGGTTGCCCTTTCCGAGCCAAACGAGCTTGAGTCAGTTATGGCGACGGTGACCCCAAGCGTGATTTTCCTTGATTTGGAATTCCCGCGGACGACGGGCTTTGATGCGTTGAAGATCATCCAAGCCGATGAACGCCTGCACGATGTTCCCGTTGTCGCCTATACCGTCCACATTAGCGAGGTGGACACGGCGCGGACGGCGGGCTTTCATAGTTTCCTCGGCAAGCCGTTGAGCGCGCAGAAATTCCCGGCGCAGTTGAAGCGCATCCTTGCCGGAGAACAGGTCTGGGACCCGTACCAGTAGGGACGACCCGCACCCGCCCCTAAAAGGCGTGTCCGCAAAGAGGTCAGCCTAAGAGAGTCGCCAAAGTGCCGAGGGGTCTAGGCTCTGTTGGCAGAGTAATTCCCGTAGAGGCGCAATGCTTGCACCCATCGCCGCCGGTGAGCGCCCGCCGCTAAAGCAGCGGGCTGAAAGCAGCCACCCCTTCGGGGCTTAAAGGCAAAAAGCCGCATCCTCTATGCGTCTTTCAGCCGCAACAGGGTGATCATTCCTAGCACGGCGGCTTCAGCTCCGTGCCTCCACCCCCGCACCCGCAACCTCCCTTTACAAGGTACACTACGGACACCGCACAGGGAGATATACCGCCTATGGACGCCCTCCGTTTTGATCATGCCCTCCGCGTGGTGGGCGATGAACCACTGCCCACACCCGCCCCCGATGAGGCGCTCATCCGCCTTCGCTTGGCGGGCATTTGCCATACCGACCTCGAACTCACACGGGGGTACATGGGCTTTCAGGGGATTCTAGGACATGAATTTGTTGGGGAATTAGCCGCGCCAGCGGGGGACTTTCCCGCTGGGCAGCGCGTTGTGGGCGAGATCAATGTCGCCTGTGAGCGCTGTCCCTATTGCGCAGCGGGGATGGGCAGCCAATGCCCCCACCGCGTCACGATGGGCATAGATCGCTATCCGGGGGCGTTTGCCGAAGTCCTCCGCTTGCCCATCCGCAACCTACACGCTGTCCCCGCCGCTGTCCCCGACGAGGTGGCAGTTTTTGCTGAGCCGCTTGCCGCCGCCTTTCAAGCGCTTGCCATGCAGCCGATTCGTCCCGCAGATCGGGTTATTGTGCTTGGGGCGGGAAAGCTCGGCTTGCTCACCGCGCAGGTTGTCCGGCTGACAGGCTGCGATCTGAGCGTCCTTGCCCGCCAACCGCGCCCCTTAGCGCTGCTAAGGCAGTGGGGAATCCCCGCGCTAGATGGCAATGATCAGGGTTGGTTGGCTGCTTATGAGCGTCATTCGGCGCAGGTCGTGATCGACTGCACCGGATCGGCAGAGGGGTTCGCCCTCGCCCTTGACCTGTGCCGTCCACGCGGGACGATCCTTCTGAAAAGCACCTATGCGGGCGTGCCTAGCGCCGACCTCACCCGGATTGTCATTGATGAACTGCGCATTGTTGGCAGTCGCTGTGGGGACTTTCCCGCCGCGCTGCGGGCGATGGCAGCGGGGCTGATCGACGTGACCAGTTTGATTGAGGCACGCTACCCGCTGCGGGAGGCGCTGCGGGCATTTGATCACGCCGCCGGACGGGGCGTCTTGAAGGTGCTGTTGACGCCCTAAGTAAGCCCACAGCCGCGTTCGATTGCGAGACTCCCGTGATGAGTGATCCATTGCGCAACTTGCCCCTTCCGCGCTAAGATCAGGGGCGATCATCGACACAACCCACGAGGAGCAGACCCGTGAGCCTTAGCCGCGACCAAGTGATGCAGATTGCTGAACTGGCGAAACTTACGCTCAGCGAAGACGACCTTAATCAATATGCGGGGCAGCTTTCCGCCATTTTGGACTATTCCGCCCGCTTAGATGCGCTGAACACGGCGGATATTCCCCCTACGGCGTCTGTCTTGCCGCTGGAAAATGTGTTTCGTGACGATCAAATCGTCCCCTCCCTCCCGCGTGAGAAGGCGTTGGCAAACGCCCCGAGTGCGCTTGAGGGGCAGTTTCGTGTGAATGCCGTTCTAGATTAAGCGCCGGAGGCGAAAGATCGTCCATGTCGAAGAAACGACTCCTGTTGATCGAAGATGATTTCGACGTGTCGGAAATGCTGTTGGCGTATTTCTCGGCGCAAGGCTACGACATGATCCACGCCCAAAATGGGAGCGAGGGGGTATCCCTTGCGCGGGCAAAATCGCCCAACCTGATTCTGTTGGATGTCATGCTGCCCGATATGGATGGCTTTGATGTCTGCCGCCAACTGCGCGGAACGCTGCTGACGAAGCATATCCCGATCACCTTTCTGACGCAGCGTGACCGCCGCGCCGATAAAGTTGCCGGTCTGGAATTGGGCGCGGATGATTACATTACAAAACCTTTTGATATAGATGAGCTAAAATTGCGGGTGGCTGCCCAACTTCGCCGTGCGGGGCGGGAATCGATCCAAGATGCGATCACCGGACTGCCCACCAACGAGGTGATCGATGAGGTCTATAACGCCCTCCAAATGCGCGACGGCTGGACGCACCTCCGCCTCGAAATTTACGGGTTCAACGCCTTTCGCAGCAATTACGGCTTTTTGTCTGCCGATGATGTCTTGGGCTTCACTGGGACAACCCTCCGCGAAGGGGTGATCCAGTACGGCACGCCGGAAGATTTTGTCGGCAAGCGCACCGAGACAAAATACACCGTGTTCACCTTTAGCCCCGATCCAGCGGTGCTGATGAAGGCGCTCCAGACGACCTTTACCGAGGGCGTCAAACGCTTTTACACTTTCAGCGACGTTCAGCAGGGCTATATTGTGATCAACGAGGCGCGGGACGACGAGCAGCACATCCCGCTGATGCGGCTTGGCGGCGAGATTGTCAAAGAGGCGTCACCCTTCGCCCCACGTTAAAGTGCTGACAAGAAAGAGAACTTACGCAGTTGAACCTATTTACCCTATAGTTATGGAAAGGGGACGTTTGAGGGGGAAGCCCCCTCAAAAAATAGATTCCCCCTTCTCCCACTGGGAGAGCGGGTACACGCCGAAGGCGGGTCGCAGGGGATGAGGGCAACGGTGTAACGTCTAAAGGACTATTGCAGTACCCTCACTGGTTGGACTGCAACCAGCCTTCTTACAAGAAGGACGGGCGTCGTTCGTTTCCCTTGATCGCCACCGCCTGCCCATCACCACGTATATCGCCATAAGCGGGGCTGTCAACCACTGAGGGTCAATCTCGTTGAAAAATGCTGTAAGGATAGTCTGTCATGATCAAGGTAGGTGTCTTGGCGCTGCAAGGGGATTTCCGCGAACATGCGGCGATGCTCCGTCAGGTGGGGGCAGAGCCGCTGGAAGTGCGCACGCCGGCTCATCTGGCGCAGGTGGCGGGCTTGATTATGCCCGGCGGCGAAAGTACAACGATGGCAAAGGTGGCAAAGGCAAGCGGCATTTTTGAGCCGCTGCGGGCGTTTTGCGCCACCCACCCCACGTGGGGAACGTGCGCCGGCGCGATCCTCCTTGCCACCGAGATTGACGGCGAACCGCCCCATCTTGCCCTAATGGCGATGCGCGTCCTTCGTAATGCCTTTGGGCGGCAGATCGACAGTTTCACCGCCGACCTGACCGTGAAAGGACTCAGCGGCGATCCGCTGCGGGCGGTTTTTATCCGCGCCCCAATCATTGATTCCGTTGGGGCGGGGGTGGAGGTCTTATCGCGCTTGGACGATGGGCGGATTGTCGCCGCACGGCAGGGACATTTGCTGGCGACATCCTTTCACCCCGAACTGACCCCCGATACGCGGATGCACGGCTATTTCTTCGACATGGTGCGCGGGGCGCGTTTGGTGGTCTAAGTGAGGGGCGCAGCGTAGGGACGCCCCCTGCGGCGTCCGTCCATCGCCGATGATGATCGCCCGCCGCTAAAGTAGCGGGCTAAGAATAACCACCCCTACGGGGCTTGGAAGGCAACTCACACCATGTTGTATTCAAGCCCCAACGGGGGGATCAGCCTTAGTACGGGCGTTTTAACCCCGCTCCATGTGCGTTCGCTTGCGTCCGCCTTCATCTGACGTGGTAGAATCACCCCTACAGTATTTTTCAAGGAGATTGACCCCTGAGTGGTTGACAGCCCCGCTTATGGCGATATACTTACCGATGGGCAGGCGGTAGTGATGAAGGGTAGCCGAACGACGCCCGTCCTTCTTGTAAGAAGGCTGGTTGTAGTCCAACCAGTGAGGGTACTGCAATAGAGCTTACGGCGTGGCTGAACATGCCTGCCTTCTATCATCACGATCTCTTTAGCGCCCTGCGCGATCTCGGTGCGGACGTTCAGGTGATTTACGCCCGTGCGTTGATCGCGCAGCGGGTGGCGCTTGGGTGGCAGCCGCCGCCGATGGACACCCTCCCCCAACGGACGCTCACCCCCCACGCGCCGATACGCGATGCGCTCCGTGAGGTATGGCGTTTGCGCCATGAGCGAACGCGCTGGCATTTTGTCCATGCCATGTGGGGAGAGCGTTCGTTCATGGTCGCCTTGTTATTCATGCGGGCGCTTGGCTTGCCCACCATTCAATATTGCGAAGCGCCTAACCCACACCTGCGGCGCTCCCCGCTGAAGCGGACGGCGAAGGCACTCTATGCGCACCTCATCGGGCGCTTGCCCGGCGCGTATATGTTCACCGTTGCCGAACCCGCCCTTGCTCTTTACCCCACCTTTGGCTACCCCGTCGATCACCTCTATCCGCTCGCCTATCACCGCCGCGCCCGCCCCCTTCCCAATGGGGAAAAGTCGTCAGGCGTTGAGATCGTTTTCGCCGGACAATTGATCGAACGGAAGGGCGTTGATATCCTGATTCAGGCGATACGCCCGCTCTTTGCTGAATTTCCCGCCCTGCGTTTGACACTCATCGGCAGCGGGGGAGATCGGGAGGCACTCGAGCGTCTTGCCGCAGATTCGCCAGCAATCACCTTCACCGGCGCGCTCCCTTACGACCAGATTGAAGGGCGGATAGCCGCCGCGCGGCTGTTCGTGTTGCCCTCGCGGTGGGATGGGTGGGGGCTGGTCGTCAATGAAGCGCTCTCCGTTGGCGTTCCCGTCCTATGCTCCGATCAATGTGGGGCGGCGGCGGTCATTCGTCGTGGGGTAAACGGGGATATCTTTCCGGCAGAAAATGTCATGGCGCTGCGTGAGCGCCTGCGCGAGTTTCTGAGCCACCCGCAACAGTGGACGGCAATGAGCGCCGCCGCCCGCGCCACTAGCGAAACCCTCAGCGCAGAGCAGTCCGCCGCTTATATGATGCGCGTTTTCCAACACCTAAAAGAGCAGCACCCGACAAAACCCACCCCACCCTGGATAGAGGCGGGGGAGGGGGTCAGGGGGTGAGGGGGGTGGGCGTTGGGGTACGCATCGTGATGATGACCTCTACCGTTTCCGTCAAAATGCGCACATCCTCTGGCTTGATCTCTGCCTGACTGATCGAGGCTTGCAGCGTGACGGTATGCGTTCCTGCCGTCAGACCCGAAAGGGGGGCAAAAACCCGTATATCGTCAGCGGCTAGACCGTTCACTGCCGTCTGCGCACCGGTGACGATCACCCTGACGCGCTCCGGGGTAAAACTGATCGCGTAATCGGCGGGGTCTAAACCCTGCGCCACCACTGGAATTTCGGCAAATTCACGGCTCAACATAACCGGCTCGATGACGACGGTCACCGTGATGTCTGTTGGGTCGGGCATGACGATCCCTTCCGGCAGCACCACCTTGACGACTTGGCTAAAGGTTTCCCGCCGCCCGCTGAGGTCAATTGGCTCGGTGGGGGCGACACCCTTTAGGGCGGCAATGGCGGCGGGATCGCCCCGCACAAAAATGCGCAGCGGCTGCCATGAATAATTGGGGCGAAGGTAGCCTGGGCGAAGCGTCCCCGGTATAAACTGCGGATCGACGGTTAGTTCGGTCACATCTGCCCGCTGGCGGACGGTGACTTCAACCGTCACTTCGGGGGGGATCAGTTCCACCTCGGTGACGGGCTTGTTGTCCTGATCAAGGGCAATGAGCGGGACGCTTTTGGTGAACGAGAGGCGCTGATCGACCAAGCTGACCCGCGCTTGGACGCTGTGAACCTGATCGACCTTCGCCTTAGCCCCTGCGACGCGCACGGCAGCTTGGGCGGGCTGCGCCGCTGCCGTATAGCCAACGGGCGCTTCGGAGGTGAAAAAGACGGCAACATTGGCGATCTTTTCGCCGCGTGCGGCAAGCTCTACGGTGATCTGTTCGGGTTGGATGCGCGTGATTGTGCCGCCGCTCAGCCCCTTGATTATCCCGACGAGGGGGACGGTATGGACGCCCTCCCCCAACCCTCTGAGATCGGCGCTCAGGCGGAGATCGTCGCGCTGGACATTGCCCCAAAAGGACGTTAAGGCGCGAAGGGTGACAGTGGCGCTGCTGTGGGAACGGGTGACGGTGATGAATCCGGCATCGGGGGTCAGCGCAATGGGGATCGCCTCCCCAAAGCGCGACTCCCTGACGGGGTTTTGGGTTGCGCTGGCAGCATACCAGACAATGAGCGCCACCATCAGCGATGCCGCTGCCCAACCGAGATGATCGAGGATTGTCCGTACCCAAGAGCGCCGTTTTGACATAGCTGAATTGTGCCACAGGTTGGGATGGTAGTACAATCGCTACTCATGAGACGTTTTGAAATCACACCACAGGCTATGCTATGAAACGAAGGAGTCACGCACCAATGCGCCTACGAGGAATTACTATCCTTGCTTTTGCCCTCGCTATTTTTGTGCCGCTGTTGGGAGCGCCCACGCCGGCTCAGGCAAACATTGCCAGTCTGACGCTGCACCGCCGTTCGTGCAATGTCGTCTCTGTGTACCTTGCCTATGATGGCTTTGCCGGCGGCGGCAGCGCCCCCTATTATGCCGTTTTTGCCGCCGACCTTGACGGAAACGGCGTCTTTGGCGAGACAGGCGAGCCAAAGGTATTCAAGCAGGTGAAGCGGAACGGGCAGCCCCTTTTGGTGAATGCCCGCTTGTACTTCAAGGCGCGGGAAGGCAGCACGATTGCCGTCACCGCCTATGAAATTGACAGCACCGGCACGTATAGCTCTGGGCAGTTAGCACCGGTGAGCTATGAATGTACGAATCGCCCCGTCCTTTCGCCCCTTCCGGCGGATACAACCCTGCGCATTCCGGGCGTGGCGGTGACGGCAAAGATCATCCTTGAAAAAGTCGATCTCTACAGCGAGCCGACCACCGAGAGCATTTTCTTGGGCGGGGTGGGCATTGGGCAGGTCTTTGATGTCCGCGCCTTGAACACGCGGGGCGATTGGGCGCTCATAGACGTGGGCGGCGGCAAACAAGGCTGGATCATGTGGCAATATCAAGCCTACTTGCTGGGACCGTATCAATCCTTGCCGCGACGTTAACGCGAAACGGGGCGGGGTCAGGCGGACGCCCCAAGGGGTGTCCCTACGTGTGCGGGTGAGGAATACCCCCCCGTTGGGGCTTAAAGAAGGGTGCGCTGTGCTGCCTTTCAAGCCCCGTAGGGGTGGCTGCTTTCAGCCCGCTGCTTTAGCGGCGGGCGACGGGGCGAAAACGGGTAGGCGACCACATAGGGTCGCCCCTACGGGGTGCGGGGAAACACATGGCGCGGGGTTAAAACGCCCGCGCTAGGACTAATCACCCCGTTGGGGCTTAAAGAAGGGTGCGCTGTGCTGCCTTTCAAGCCCCGTAGGGGTGGCTGCTTTCAGCCCGCTGCTTTAGCGGCGGGCGGGATACTCTCTCCCCGCCTTGCGGGAGAGGGGACGGGGGTGAACGTCTCTTAGCAACAACGACATAAACGATCATGGTGGCGGCGTAGCGGATGTGATCAACCTTTACGATATTCTTGAAGCTGGCGATGGGCAGCTTTTTGGCGATGTGGCGGCTGTCCTCTTTCCCGATTTTTGTTACGATTCCCGCCGTGTGAAGCCCGGTGAGTTGTTCGTTGCCGTGCGTACCGAGCGCGGGGACGGTCACGGCTACATTCGGGAGGCGCTAGAGGGCGGCGCACAGGGCATTATGTGCCAGCGCCCGCCCGATTTCGACACAACGGGCTTGACGGTGATCGTCATGCGCGATGTGGAGACGGCGCTGCTGCGGTGGGCAGAGGTCATGCTGCGCAAACACGGGACGACGGTTATTGCCGTCACGGGGAGCGCCGGAAAATCGACCACGAAAGAGATGATCGCCGCCATTCTC
Organism: Anaerolineales bacterium; assembly: GCA_015075625.1. Lineage (NCBI taxonomy): Bacteria > Bacillati > Chloroflexota > Anaerolineae > Anaerolineales > Anaerolineales bacterium. Next base: position 1,780,371 of record JABTTZ010000001.1, read on the forward strand.
GGCACGCGCTACAACGTCTTTCGCAGTCCGGGGAGCTACAACGGCGCCTTTGGCTTGCCGCTGGCGCTTGGCAAGCTCAGCGCCGATCATAAGATTGCCGTCTTGGAGTTCGGGGCAGATCACTATGGGGAGGTTGGGCGGCTGGTGGAGGTGACTAAGCCGTTGGTCGGCGTGGTCACGAATATTCAGCATGCCTACACAGATCGGCTCACCTCGTTGGATGTGATCAGCACCGAACACGCCGCCCTGATCGAATCGCTGAGCGCCAGCGGCTTGGCGATCCTCAACTACGATGATGATCGCGTCCGGCGGATGGGCGGGCGAACGAAAAGCAGCGTGATGACCTATGGGCTTGACCTTGACGGGCGCACTTTCGGGGCTGACCTCATCGCCTTCAACCTCGTCATGGCGCGGGATAAGGTCGGCTTTGATCTGCGCTTTGACCGCAACCGCTTGTTAGGAAAGTGGATTCCCTTCTTGGGGATGCACCACCTCTACAACGCCCTTGCCGCGCTTTTGGTGGGGACTGCCTACGACATTGCCCTTGATGAGGGGCTGCGGGCGCTGACGGAGATGAGTCCGCTGCCGGGGCGGATGCGTCCCCTTGAGGGGCGGGGCGGGGCGCTGCTGGTCGATGACACGGTGAACGCCAACCCGGAAACATGCCTCGCCGCCCTTGATTGGCTGGATGCCATGCGCGAGGCGAAGGGGGCGGGACGGTTCATCTGCATTTTTGGCGATCTCGATGACTTGGGCGGCTACACAACGCCGGGGCACCGTGCCATTGGGCGGCGGGCGGCAGAGGTTGCCGATGAACTGATCACCAAAGGCGAGACGGCGGCGCTCATTGGGCGGGCAGCGCTCGATCATGGCATGGAGAAACGCCGCGTGCGGATCACCTTCAGCGCTGAAGATGCCGCCAATGCGGTGGGCGACCTTCGCCCCGATGATGTCGTCTTGATCAAAGGCAGCCCCTCGGCGCGGATGGAGATGGTCACCAACCACCTTTTGATCAAGGCGCGGGATGCCGATCAGTTGGTGCGGCAAGAACCCGCCTACAACACGGTGTGGTTGGATCGTCCCACCCGCCCAACATGGATTGAGGTCGATAAGGGGGCGATTGCCGGAAATGTCCGCCGCGTGAGGCAGATCATCGGGGATAAGGTGGGACTCATGGCGGTGATCAAGGCGAACGCCTACGGGCATGGCGCGGTTGCCGTCGCCAGCACCGCCCTGAACAACGGGGCAACATACCTCGGCGTTGCCAGTGTGAACGAGGCAATCGACCTGCGCGAAGCTGCCCTTGACGTGCCGATCCTCGTCTTGGGCTATACCCCCATTTGGGCGGTGCGCCAAGCCCTGCGCTATAACCTGACGCTGTGCCTCTACGATGCCGAACTCGCCCGCGCCTATGACCGTGTGGCGCGGGAGATGAACGCCGCCTTGCGCGTCCATGTCAAGGTGGATACGGGGATGACGCGGCTCGGCTTGCTGCCAGAAGAAGTGATGCCCTTTTTCCGCACCCTGAAACCCCTTACCAACCTTGAGGTGGAAGGGATGTTCACCCATTTTGCCGCCTCGGAGAGCATCCCCAATTACACGCGGGGGCAGTTGAGCACGTTTGAGGCGTTGATCGCCCCGCTGCGGGCGTCCGGCTTCCGCTTCAAGTACCTCCATGCGGCAAATACGGCGGCGGCGCTGACACTCCCCGAAACGCGGTTGGATATGGTGCGGGTGGGAATCGGGCTGTACGGCTTGAACCCCGCCCCCGATGCACCGCTGCCCGATGGCTTTCGTCCGGCACTCTCGTGGAAAACGACGCTTGCCCAAGTGAAACAAATTCCATCGGGGACGTATGTCGGCTATGGCAGCACCTACCGCACACGCGGCACAGAACGCATCGCCGTGATTCCGGTGGGCTATGCCGATGGCTTCCGCCGCGCCCCGCGCACCTTTGGCGAGGTGCTGGTCGGTGGCAAACGTGCCGCGATCATCGGGCGGGTAAGCATGGACATGACAATGATCAATGTGACCGATATTGCCGATGTCCAGATTGGGGATGAGGTCGTCTTGATCGGGCGGCAGGGCGAGCAGAAGATCACCGCGGAGGATGTGGCAAAGGCGTTGGATACCAGCGTCTATGAGGTCGTTAGCACGATTTTGGCGCGTGTGCCGCGCCTGTAGGGTGTCTTCGCACCGCACCCCGCCCAATAAAAAAAGCGGTCAACGGGGTATCCTGTTGACCGCTTCTGGTTTGTTCCTTCAGTGGACGTGGGGGGATTCGAACCCCCGACCTCTACAGTGCGATTGTAGCGCTCTCCCAGCTGAGCCACACGCCCAAACCATCCAATGCAATTGGATGGCGTGTATTATAATCGAGCCAAAGCGGACCGTCAAGCGCCTATCCCTTATCCCTATCTATCTTTCTGTTGGGGAAATCCCTCCTTCCTGCTAAATTCCGTGTACACTAGAGAGACTCCTCACGGGGGATGGGTCGGCAGCACCTCAACAAGGATCAGTTGTGGATCGTAAGCGCGAGCGGGCGCTCATTCAAGCGGCACAGGCGGGCGACAAACGGGCGTTCACCCTACTTTACCGCGCCTATGTCGATAAAATCTACCGCTACATCCTTTACCGCGTCACCACCCCCGAAACCGCCGAAGACCTGACCTCCGAAGTCTTTTTGCGGATGGTCGAAGGGCTGCCCACCTATGAAGATCGCGCCATTCCCTTGTTGGTGTGGCTTTACCGGATTGCTCACGCCCGCGTGGTTGATTACTACCGCCGCACCAAGCGAGGGCGCGACGACGAGGACATTGATTCGGTTGAGATTGGCACAGACCCCGACCTTGACGCGCCGCTAACCGCCGCCTACGAGAGCGCCCATCTTCAACAGGCGCTGTTGACGCTCACCGATGGGCAAAAACAAGTGATCGTCCTCCGCTTTGTGGAGGGCTTTAACCTTGAGAATACGGCGAAAATCATGGGCAAAACGGTGGACGCGGTGAAGGCGATGCAGTACCGCGCCCTCCAAGCGCTGGCGCAGGCGCTGCGGGCGCAAGGCTTTAATGCTGAGTGAGGGGGTAGGGCATGAGATGGGCATGAAGGGGGGGCAAAGGCACGATGAGGCGCGAACGCCCCTACGGGGTGTGGGGAAACACCTAGGGCGTGGTTAAAACACCCGCGCTAGGGATAACCACCTCTGCGAGGCTTGGAAAGACAGACCATTCTGAGGGACTTTCTTGCCTTTCAAGCCCCGTAGGGGTGGTCAGGCTTAGCCCGCTGCTTTAGCGGCGGGCGACGGGCGGGCGCGGCGCATCCCTACACGGCGCAGTGTGTTATAGGCTGAGGGGGAATTACCCCTGAGGCAAGGCAAAAGGTAGGACACTGTGACGGTTATCACTATTCTGGGCGCGGGCGTGATGGGAACGGCGCTGGGCTTCCCCGCCAGCGATAACGGGCATGAGGTGCGCTTGGTTGGCACAGACCACGACGCCGAAATCATTGAGGCATGTCAAAAAGGGAGACTCCATCCGCGTTTGCACCGGGCGCTTCCGGCGGGGGTGACGCCCTTCTTCAACGGCGACCTCCCGACGGCAATGGCGGGCGCTGAAATCGTCGTCGTTGGCGTCAGTTCACGCGGCGTCCATTGGGCGGCTGAGCAGCTCAGCCCGTACATCCGTCCCGGACACATCCTGCTCATGGTGACGAAAGGGATGGAAAGCACCGCCGATGGACGGCTGCAACTGCTGCCCGATGTCCTGCGGGAGCGCCTGCCCGCCGCCGTCCGCGATCAGGTTCACTATGCCTGTATCGGCGGTCCGTCCATCGCCGGAGAACTTGCCGGGCGCCGCCCTACCGCCGTCGTCTTTGCCTCGCGAGAGGCGTCCATTTTGCCCCGCCTACAGGCGATCTTCAGCACGCCCTATTATCACATTTGGACATCCACCGATCTCGTTGGGGTGGAAGTCTGTGTGGCGATGAAGAACCCTTACGCCCTAGCCGTAGGCTTGGCGGCGGGCGTTTTGGAGCGGGTGGAAAAGTACACCCCAGACGCGGCGGGGGCGGGAATGCACAATTACGGGGCGGCGGTCTTTGCGCAAGGCTTGGCAGAGACGGCGCAGCTTGTTCAGGCGTTGGGCGGCGGGCTGGAAACCGTGTTCAGTCTCCCCGGCGCGGGCGATCTGTATGTCACCACGCAAGGCGGACGAAACGCCCGCATGGGGCGCTTGCTTGGCTTGGGCTTGCCCTACAGCGAGGCGGTGGAGGAAATGCCCAACGAGACGGTAGAAGGCGTTGATGCCGTCCTCGCCATGATGCCCGCGATTGAGGCGATGACGCAGCGCGGCGAACTGCCGCCGGATGCTCTCCCTCTGCTGCGCGAACTTCACCGCATCGTCACCCGCAGTACCGCCATTGATTTCGATTTTGAGGCGTTTTTCAGTAGACTCTCCCTAACACCGCCCAAGCGACAACGGATGGAGTCGTAACGATGACGAGCGAATCTATAATCCTCTACTCCGTGAACAAATCAACCGTTTGCTGTAATCCATTCAGCATTTCTCAAGGAGATTGACCCCTTAATGGTTGACAGCCCCACGTATCACGATAGACTTACCAATGGGTTAAGCGGTGGTGATCACGGGGTAAACAAACGACGCCCGCCCTTCTTGTAAGAAAACTGGTTGCAGCCCAACCAGTGAGGGTACTGCAAAAAGAAAGACACCCCATCATGACTCTACCGCTCACCCCCGCCATGATCCGCCGCTACCATGAGGTGATCGAATCCCTCGGACCAGAGGCGCTTAAGGCGATGCTCCACACCATGCACACCATCCGCGCCTTTGAAGAACGCGCCGAGAGCCTTTACGCGCTTGGAAAGGTTCACGGGACGATGCATCTCAGCATCGGTCAAGAAGCGACGGCTGTTGGCGCATCCAGCGCCATGCAAGACGGCGATTATCTCTTAAACCACCATCGGGGGCATGGGCATTGCCTTGCTTGGGGGTCAGACGTAAAGCGCATGATGTCCGAATTCATGGGCAAAGAGACGGGCTATTGTCGCGGGCGCGGCGGCAGTATGCACATTGCCGATGTGGAGGCGAACAACCTCGGCGCGAATGGAATCGTGGCGGGCGGCGTGCCAATTGCCGTTGGCGTTGGGCTGAGCATCACGATGCGCAAGACACGCCAAGTGTGCCTTGTCATTTTTGGCGATGGCGCGGCGAACGAGGGCGCCTTTCACGAATCGCTGAACATGGCGTCCATCTGGAAACTGCCGATTATCTACCTGTGCGAGAACAACCAATACGCCATGTCGATGCCGGTGGCGAAGGCGTTCAACATCCCGGAGATCAGCCGCCGTGCCGATGCCTACGGGCTGCCCGGCGTCACTGTCGATGGCAACGACGTGCTGGCGGTCTACGAGGCGGTTCAGATCGCGGCGGAACGCGCCCGTCGCGGGGAGGGCGCCTCGCTGATCGAATCGCGCACCTACCGTTACAAGGGTCACTCCAAAAGCGACAAACAGGCATACCGCACCCGCGAGGAAGTCCGCGATTGGCAAGAGAACCGCGACCCGATCACCCACTTTTCGGCGTTCCTCGTCATGGCGGGGATTCTGAACGAGGCAGAGGCGGCGGCGTTCCGCGATGAGGCACAGCGCACGATTGACGGGGCGGTAGCCTTCAGCGACGCCAGCCCCGACCCCGACCCCGCCTCGATCATGGAGGGCGTTTATGCCTGAGGTGAACGGGCAGAACAGGGCGGAGGGCGCGGCGCTCCGCGAACTGACCTATGCCGAGGCGCTCCGCGAGGGGCTGCGGCAGATGATGGCAGCAGATTCCCGCGTCTTTGTCATTGGCGAGGATGTCGGCGTCTATGGCGGGGCGTTCGGCGTCACAGCGGGCTTGCTGGAAGAATTCGGGGCGGGGCGCGTCATTGATACGCCAATCAGCGAGGCGGGCATTGCCGGCGCGTGCGTTGGCGCGGCGCTCACGGGGATGCGTCCGGTGGGGGAAATTCAATTCATGGATTTCGTCACCCTGAGCATGGAACAACTCGTCCTCCAAGCGGCGAAGGTGCGCTTTATGTTTGGCGGCAAGGCAAGCGTGCCGATGGTCTTGCGGATGCCCGGCGGCAGCGGCACAGGGGCGGCGGCGCAGCACAGCGAGAGCCTTGAAAATTGGTTTGTCCATGTGCCCGGGTTGAAGGTCGTCATGCCTAGCACCCCCTACGAGGCAAAGGGCTTGCTAAAGGCAGCCGTTGAGGACGATAACCCGGTCATTTTTGTCGAACACAAGCTGCTTTACAAAACGAAAGGGCATGTCCCCGAAGCGCCCTACACGATTCCGCTGAGCCAAACGAAGGTGGTGCGCGAAGGTCGCCAGGTGACGGTGGTCGCCACCTCCATGATGGTGCTGCGGGCGTTGGCGGCGGCGGAACAGCTTGCCAAAGAAGGCATTGACCTAGAGGTGATTGACCCGCGCACGCTAAAACCCTTAGACGATGTGCCGATCATTGCCTCGGTGAAGAAAACGGGGCGGGCGCTCGTCGTTCATGAGGCGGTGGAGATGGGCGGCTTTGGCGGGGAGATTGTGGCGCGGATTGCCGGCAGCGAGGCGTTCGATTATCTCGAAGCGCCGATCAAGCGCCTTGCCGGGCTGGATATTCCCATCCCCTATAACCGCGAGTTGGAGTACCACACCGTCCCCCAAGTAGAAAGCATCGTCCGTGAGGCACGAAAATTGGCGCGTGGAGCATATTGATCATGCCCCTTCCGATCATCCTTCCCAAGTTTGGGTTCACCCTTGAGACGGCGGAGATCGTCCGCTGGCTGGTTGTTGAAGGGGATGCCGTCCGCGCTGGCGACCCGCTCTGCGAGGTGACCACCGACAAGGTGAATATGGAGGTAGAAGCGCCCGAAGCGGGGACGGTCTACGCCTTTCAATACCCGCAGGGGGCGGTTGTCCCCGTGACGGCGGTGATTTGTTACCTAGCGCGTCCCGGAGAGGCAGCCCTTGCTCCGCCGCCCGCTGAAGGGATCGATCAGCCCGTTGCCGAGGCGCTTTCGACGGGCGATTACCCCAACCCCATGCCCCAAAGCGCGGTAACGCCCTTAGCGAAGCGAGTTGCCGAGGCGCACGGCGTTGATCTGACCGGCGTGCAAGGGTCGGGGCGACAAGGGCGGATCACCCGCCGCGATGTGGAGGGGGGCATTGCCAGTGGAAAGGTTCGCGCCACACCTGCCGCCCGCCGCCTCGCCCGCGAGCAGAACATCGATCTTGCCGAAATTGCCCACAGAGGGGGGACGGGCGTCCGAGGGCGCGTACAGGGGGCGGATGTGCAGCGCTATGTCGACGCTGCCGCGCAAAGCAGCGCAGTACAGAACAGCCTCCAGAACGGCGGGGCAATCCGCGAGGTGAAGATCGCCGGAATGCGGCGGACGATTGCCAATCGCCTCCAAAAGAGTTTTCAGACGGCGCCCCATGTTTTCTTTGATGCGCAGATCGCCATGAACGGCATTGAGACTCTGCGGGCGACGCTCAAAGGGCGCGGCGAAAAACTCTCGGTGACGGCAATCATCATGAAAGCCTGTGCCTCGGCGCTGCTGCGTCACCCCTATCTGAACGCGACGACGGACGGCGAGACGATTTTCCTGCACTCCACCGCGAACATCGGCATGGCGGTGGCGGTGGAGGGCGGCTTGGTCGTCCCCGTGATTCCGCACGTAGAGGGTTGTTCGCTGCGCGAGGTGCAAGCGCGGATCGATGCGCTGACCGAACGCGCCCGCACGAACACGCTGCACCTGAATGATGTCCGTGAGGGGACATTCACGGTGAGCAACTTGGGGATGTATGGGGTGGATCGCTTCACGGCGATCATCAATCCGCCGCAGGTGGCCATTTTAGCCGTCGGACGGACGCAGCGCCTGTTTGCGCCGGATGAGCGCGATCAGCCCGTCTTGAAATCGTTCCTGATGGTGACGCTCTCGGTGGATCATCGGGTCGTTGATGGGGCGGTGGCGGCGCAGTTTCTCAGCGATTTACGCGGCGTCTTGGAAACGCCCGCGCTGCTGGCGTGGTGAGCGAAACATGCCCCGCCGCAGAGACGCCGCTAACGCAGCAGCCTAAGGGGAACTGCCCCGACAGAGCTTGAAAGGCAAAAGACATTACCCCTCGGTCTCCTTTCTCCGTCTGCGGGAAAAGGGGAGGGGCGATAGGTTGTTTGAAATACATTCTACACAACCGGTTTGTCAAAGACCCTGAATGACGGACTTGTTGAGGCTGAAATCAGATGGTTTTACGTTACCATCGGAATAACATCTATGGCAGACAACACAGCCCTTCCTCAACTACCTGACCCAGCGGGGTTCAATCCTTACGCCGAATTACCCTACGGATGCACCCCCGAACACATCAGATTGGCAATGAACGAATTCATCGACTTCTTGTCTTTTGTGAATCAACAACTGGCAACAAAGGATATTCCACGCCTAGAAACAATGCTCATGCCCGCCAATTTTAGCAGTATGGTCGGCGAATTTGTTATTGCCAGCATTCCGAAATACTGCCCAACCCTTGCCAAAAATCGCTACCACAATGGTCATCCTGACCTGATTCCTGTCGGGCGTTTTCCCAAGAACCGTGTGCAATACACAACGGAAGGAATTGAAGTCAAAGCCTCGCGTTACGTGCGGTCATGGCAAGGTCACAACCCAGAGGCTGTGTGGCTGATGGTGATCGTTTTTGAGAGCAATAGAGCGAGTGATAGTGATGAGGCAGACGAAGGTACGGCGGCAGTGGTCATACCCTTTAGGTTCTTGATGGTTGCTGGCGCTCAATTGGAAAAAGAGGATTGGAAATTCGCGGGACGGTCAGCTACCAGCCGTCGGACAATTACAGCCAGTGTAGCTGACTCCGGCTATCAAAAAATGATGCTGAACTGGATTTACAAAGCTCCTCGGTTAAGGAAATAAAGAGGACTGGTATGCGGAGCCTTTGAAGGACGATTGAAGTTTCGTTAGTTTGGGAATTGCCGCTAGGCTCATCTGATAGTAGTCTGTGTGTCGTTCTACCCCTACACACGACAACCCCATAGATTCCCCGGCGGCAATGGTCGCTCCAGAACCCATGAATGGGTCGGCAAGAATACCTTGTCCGAGGGGGAGGGCGGCATAAACGATTTGGCGTAGGAAGGATTGCGGCTTCAAACTGGGGTGATTGGCAATATCCCGTTCCTTTTGTGGTGTGCGTTCACTCGGAATGACATCGCTAAACGGTCTACCGTCAGGGGTGCGCCGCAAACCGCCAGTGCCGAAGTCCCGCAGGCAATCGCTCACCCGCATTCCGGGGAGAAGGGGTTTACGAAACAAGCCCCATGGCTCGAATGCGCCCCGTGGCAGTGAGGATACATCGGGAAATTCTTCTTCGGCATTCTTAGGGCGGTCTCCGCCGCGCAGAGTCTGCACCAGACGGATAATCTCTCCCCGAAATTCAAGATTGCTCTCGATCAACGCGCCAAAGACAAGCTGGGAGAGGAAGGCATTGCTTGCCAAAAAGAGATGACCACCGGGCAGCAGCGCTCGCCTTGCCAATGTCCCCCAGTCGGTAAAAAATGCTTTTAAGGTTGCCCGTTCTTTCGGATTAAGGGCGGTGAAACGTGGCAAAGGAGAGCGCTCATGACCATCGAACGATGGGGGAATGCGCCAAATGCCGCCTTGCCCTTTTTCCCGTTTGGTAAGCTGCTCGGCTTGGTACTCTTTGACTCCATAAGGTGGATCAGTCACGATGGCGTGTAAACTGTTTTCTGGGATGGTTTGCAGCCATGCCAGACAGTCGCCATGAATCACTATGGAGCGCCCGATCCGTGTTGATGGGAACTGCTCACCAAAGCGGTCTATCGACTCTATCGGCTGCATGATTTCACCCAATTCCATCCCCATCAGCTTGGTCGTACTGATCTCCTGACTATTATACAGGAACTGAGCGTTATCAGGCGCTGCTGGCGTGGTAAGCGAAACATGCCCCGCCGCAGAGACGCCGCTAACGCAGGGGGCTCAAGTTAGCCATCTCTGCGGGGCTAGTCAACCATCAAGAAGGTAACCATAGAAAGAGACAGCCCTCATCCCCCCTAACCCCCTTCTCCCTGTGGGAGCAGGGGGAATCACGTCTTTGAGGGGGCTTCCCCCTCACCCCCTCGTCCGCAGCGTTTCGCTCCTTTCCCTGTGTACGGGGAAAGGAGCGGGGGATAGGGGTTCTTTAAAAATTTTCTTGACGAACTACTAGGGGAAACGAGGGTTACCATGGATGTTCTAACGCTATTGCCGTACCCTCACTGGTTGGGCGGCAACCATCCTTCTTACAAGAAGGGCGGACGTCGTTCGTTTATCCCCTGATCACCACCCCCTAGCCCATCGGTAACTATATCGTGATAAGCGGGGCTGCCAACCACTAAGGGGTCGATCTCCTTGAAAAATGCTGTAGGAGCTTTGTGATGACCTTTCTGACGATCTACTAAGCGACTATCGCCATAGAATAGACCGTTTCTCTAAATGAATGAACATTCAGTCTCTTACATGTTGTAAGAGACTGAAGCCACTTGACACCTATTGAGGCAGGGTAAGTCCCTCACTCACCACTTTGCCGCAGGGCAAAAACAGCCAGAACAGTGACCGATCTATTGACAATACCTTTTAATATACTTATTATTTAAGTGTACTTGATTTTTAAGTGATCTGAGGTGTTTCATGAGTCATCCAATCCCTACAGACGCCATCGATGGTAGCCACATCAGACGTGAATGGCATGAAAACACATGGTACTATGGGGTTGTGGATATCTTGATGGTTTTGCTCGATGCGGATCAAAAACGCGCTCAAAACTACTATCATGTCCTTAAAGGGCGTCTAAAGCGCGAGGGCAATGTCTCTCTCACAGGTTCTAAGCGGTTAAAGCTGCTTGCCAGCGACGGAAAGCGTTATTTGACGGATGTGATGAATGCGGAACAAGTTTTACGCTTGATTCAGTCTGTGCCGTCGCCCAAAGTCGAGCCACTAAAACTATGGTTAGCACACATTGGGGCTGAACGGTTTGAGGAGCAAGATGACCCAGAATTAGGATTGTTTCGCTCCTTAGACAGGACGATTGCGGAGTATCAGGCGAAGGGGAAACCAGACAGTTGGATTGTCTACCGTGTGGAAGGAATCATCACACGTAAACGGTTTGTCGAGGCGTTGAGCCAAGCCGTTCTTAGTGCGCCCCCCTCTATGTACGCACAAACGACGGAGCGGATGTATCGCGGGCTTTGGGATCGCACGACCATTCAATTGCGTAACGAGTTAGAAATCTCCCCAAAAGAAAACCCACGCGATCATTTTGGGAAGTACGCCCTTATGTATACGCGCCTTGCCGAAGAGTTGGCGGCAGAAAAACTTGTTGATGCCGAAACTGTATCCCTTTCAACAGCGATGGATATTGTCTGGCAGGTAGCAAAATTGTTTGGTGCCCAGGCGAAGCAATTGAGCGAAAACGTGGGCTATGATTTGGTGACGGAGAAACCTTTACTGCCCAAACCCTTATCCACAAAGGGGACATCTGATCTGCCAGCAAGCGCCAAGCCCAAAAAATCCTTGAAGTAAGAGGCGTCACGAAGCCTGGCTAGCGTCCTTGTCGTCTGCCCTCACTCCCCTGCCCCCAAACGCGACGAGCCGCGCATCCTTGCGGACACGCGGCGCGTAGAACAGCGAACAACGCGGAAACCGAGCGGGTTAGGGGATTAGCCCGTGCAGACGCATGTCCAGCTTTGAACATTCGCGCAACGCCCGCGATTACCGCCCGCCACGTTCTCCAATTGATCATCGGAGAGTTCGTCGCTGCCGCTTTCCGCGGCGGGCATGTGAGGGATCACCAAATAAAAGGTGTCGGCAGACTCCTCAACGATCTTGATATTTACGCCATCTGGGATGTGCCAGCCCGTCTCCGAAGCGACGGCTGCCGCCGGATTTGCCATGAGTTCGGCGCGATAAGCGGAATCTTTCTTAGCGCGACCCACAACCTTCTCTTCACCTTCACGACGTGCGTCAGACATGGGGAGCCTCCGTGTAACCTACTGTGTAAACCGACCACTTGCTATGAGAAAACTGACCTTTTTCGTTGAATTGCCCCGCTTGCCCGATGGGTGTCCCCATATGGGGCAAGCGTGCAACGCTGTGATGCCTTGGTCTGTAGACTGCTGCCCAGAGCTTAGCCCGTGCAGACACACGTCCACGTCTGGATATTCGAGCAGCGCGTCCGCGACCCACCCGCCACATCTTCTAGCTGTTCATCACCGAGTTCCGAGCCTTCACTGCTGAAGGGGATGACAAGGTAGAACGTGTCGGCGCTTTCTTCGACCACTTTCACCGTGACGTTATCTGGGATTTGCCAGCCCGTCTCGGCGGCGACTGCGGCTTTCGGATTGCTCATCAGTTGGCTGCGGAATGCCGCATCCTTCTTCGCACGCTCAACAACCTTCGTCTCACCGGTGTAGCGATTGTCAGACATTGTTACTCTCTCCTGAACTGCTTGTGTGTTCCCGAACGTTGAACATAGGATACAGGGGATTTTGTCTCATGTCGTCCCTTTTTGTCTCTAAGCTGTTGCAATGTGTCTCTAAAGAGTCTCATTTCGTCTCTGGAACGGGAGACTCTGGATCGCTTTCGGGGTGAATGCCCGCCATGAGCAAGCCCAGTTGTTCGCGGGTTGCCCCTTCGCTTGGCACAATGGCGATGATTTGCCCCTTGTACATGACGGCAATCCGATCCGAAAGCGCCATGATCTCATCCAACTCGGCAGAGACGAGCAAGACGGCGGCGCCGGCATCGCGCTGGCGGATGATCTGGTTGTGGATGAACTCAATCGAGCCGACATCAATGCCCCGCGTCGGTTGGGAGGCGATCAGCAGGCGCGGCTGGCGGCTGAATTCCCGCGCCACGACCATTTTTTGTTGGTTGCCGCCGGAAAGACTGCCCCCTTTCGTTTCCGGGGAGGGCGTCCGAATATCGAATTCCTCGATCAATTCTTGGGCGGTGTCGTGGACGGCGGCGGCGTTCACCGTCAGCCCGCCCATTGTTGAGACGGCAGCCGTCTTAAGCCAGCGCCGAAGAACGCCCAAGAGAGCAATACTCCCTCGGTGGGCAGCCAATACCCCAAGCAGCGCCGCCACCAGCGAAACGCCCATCGCCAGCAGGAAGGGTGGAATCTCGCGGCGGTTATCCAGTTCGGAAAGGCGCAGGGCGTTCACCAAAAGGGCATAGAGCGGCGTCCAGAGGACGGTGAACAGGGCAAAGAAGATCAGCGCAAAAGTAGCCCCATACACGGCGACAGCGGCGGGTATCTCGCGCAGATCGGGAAACACGGCGAAGGGCGTTTTAAAGTAGTTGTTCAGAACAAGGTTATCGGCAACGGAGAAGGGTTTTACCATCCCGTAGCGGTGGCGGTCTTCGGGGACATGGGCAGTATCGGCAAGCATCAGGGCGCGGGGACTTTGGATCGGTATCAGCACGCCGTTGATCGTCACCGTCCCACTCAGTGGTTTACGAAGCCCGGTGAGCGCCTCTACGAATTCGGTCTGCCCGTTGCCCTGCACGCCAGCAATGCCGAGGACTTCCCCCCCCCGCACCGTGAAGGAAACCTCTTTCACCGCCGTCGTCCCCCGCTCATCTTGGGCGCTGATCCCCGCCACAACGAGGACGGGATCGGCGGGTTGGGCGGGCTGCTTGTTCACCTTTAGCAGCACCTCCCGCCCAACCATCATCGCCGCAAGGGAGGCTTCCGTCATGCTGGCGGGAGCTGCCGCCCCCATGACCCGCCCCCCGCGCATGACGACAATGTGATCGGCAATGGCGAACACCTCCTTCAGCTTGTGGGTGATGAAGATGATCGAAACGCCCTTCGCCGCAAGGTCTTTCATAATGCGGAACAGTTCGCGCCCCTCTTGCGGGGTAAGAACTGCCGTCGGCTCATCAAGGATCAGAATTTCCGCCTTGCGGTAGAGCGCTTTCACAATCTCCACGCGCTGCTGAATACCCACCGGAAGTTTCTCTATCGTCGCGTCGGGGTCTACTTCGAGGTTGAATTGTTTGGAAATCTCCCGCACGCGGCGGGCGGTGCGCCGGCGGTTTAGGCGGTTCAGCACCGTCCCAAACCAATCGAGGATAGCACTGACCGCCATATCCATGACGGAGCGGTGGGCGCTGTACTCCAGTTTCAACGTCCGCCCGTGCCATGTTCGGCGGGCGTGGCGGTAAAGCCAGACCATCGTCAGCGCCCCGCCCACCGCCCCAAGCACCAGCGGCAGCCAGACGAGGATCGTCGTCAGGACGGGGTGGCTTTGGTAATACTCACCGAGGGCAAGGCTTGCCTTCTCGAAAAGCTCTAGGCGCTGGAAACGCCGCTGCCCAAAATCGGGGTTGTTCGGAAGGTAAATGCCAAAATTCAAGAGAAACAAAAACAGGATATAGCCAAGCCCCACGCCAACGAGCGCTGCCAAAAAAGGCGTCACCACCCGCCACAGCGCCCCCCACATAAGGCGCACCGCGCCGGCAAAGGCGGTTTCATCGGGCGGGGGGGCATCCTCTTGCCCGCTCACCGTCTTTTCCTCCCCCAAGACGACGTTTTCGGCAACGGTCATCACCGGAATCAGTTGAAAGTGCTGATGGACCATCCCAATTCCGCTGTGGATTGCCTCGCGGGGGCTGGCAAACTTCACCTCCCGCTCCTTTAAGAGGATTTGCCCTTCGTCGGGATGGTACAAGCCATAGATGATGTTCATTAACGTGCTTTTACCCGCGCCGTTCTCGCCAAGAAGCGCCAAAATCTCCCCCTTGTGAAGTTTTAGGCTGACATCTTGGTTGGCAATGACGCCGGGGAAGCGTTTCGTGACGCCCGCCACCTCAAGGACGATCTCACGGGTGTCGGGGGGGGTTGGTTGTGTCGTTGTCATGATCACTCCACCTCATACGCCTGACCGACATGCGCCGGAGGACGCGCCCGCCCCATGAAGCCCGCCAAGACGACCAACGTCAAAACATAAGGCAGCATGGCAACGAACTGATGCGGTATCTGGATTTTGGCAAACTGAAGCTGGTTGTTGATGGCATAGGCAAAGCCGAACATGAGCGCCCCCAAAAACGCCCGCGAGGGTCGCCACATGCCGAAGATCATGACGGCAAGGGCGATGAAGCCTTTTCCAGCAGTCATGCCGCGCTCGAAGGAAACGCCCTCCAAGACGAGGAACGCCCCCGCCAAGCCGACCAAAATCCCACTGATCACCAGATTCGTGTATTGCAGGCGGTAGACATTCACCCCAAGCGTATCGGCGGCGCGGGGATTTTCGCCTATGGCGCGGGTGCGCAAGCCCCATGTGGTGCGAAACAGGGCATAGCCCAAAAAGGGGACGAGGATAAAGGTGAGGTAGGTGAGCAGCGCTTTATCAAACACGATGCTGCTGATTCCATATAAAATTCCTTTTTCGCAGGGGGTGTTGGCGGTGCAGGCAAAGGGGTTCGACAACGCGGGAAGCTGTCCGAGGTTGTTCTGCCCACCAATGTAAAGATAACCCGTCAAGCCGGCGGCAAGGATGTTGATCACCGTCCCGCTGATGATCTGATCGACCTTAAAGCGGATGGAGAGGATGCCGTGCAGCATGGCAAGGGCAATGCCCGTCACCGCCGCCGCCAAAATTGCCAAGCCCAAGCGGACGGGCTGCATTTGAAGCGCCTCCGGGACGCCCGGCGCACTGAGGTAGACATTGGCAATGAAGGCGCTGAAGGCGCTCCCCAACATCATCCCTTCAATGCCGATGTTCACAATCCCAGAGCGTTCGCTGACGATCCCGCTTAATGCCCCTAAGGTGATCGGGATGCTAAAGCGGATCGCCGCGTTCATCACACCAATAAATTCATCCATGATCAGTTAAATCTCCCTATTTAACGCTGCCCCCACGTTGAACTGAGGGTGATCTTGCCCTCGCTTGTGCCGCCCTTGATGCGGTAAAGCCCGCGAATGATTTGATCGGCGGCAACGAACATGAGGATCAGCGCTTGCATGACGCGGATCAGTTCGCCGGACACGCGGGAGGCAAACTGCATTTGCGTTGTTCCCGCATCCAGCGCCCCAAACAAAAAGGCGGAAGGGATAATCCCCACCGGATTACTCCCCGCCAGCAGCGCGACGGCAATGCTATCAAAGCCCGTCGCTAAGTTTTGATTCGTCTGAAAATCGTGGTTCACACCCGTCACCTGAATGGCGCCCGCCAAACCCGCCAGCGCCCCCGCCAAGACCATCGTGATGATCGTCATCCGCCCCACCTTGATTCCGGCATAGCGGGCGGCGTTCGGGTTCAAGCCAACCATCCGCAGTTCAAAGCCGAAGGTCGTCTTAAAGAGCAGAATCCCGACCAAAATGGCGACGATCACGGCGACAATCACGCCGAGGTGGAGGTATTCGGAGGGGTTACGCCCGCCGGGGACGTAGATGGGCGGGAGGTAGGCGCTCTCCAACAGGGGCGGCGTGCGGTTGGGATTGCTTTCACACTGCCCTTGAGTGAGACAAAAGGCGAACGGTCCGGGTAGAGAGTTGGGGCGTCCGGGGGCAACCGCCCACTCCACGAAAAGCACCGCAATGTAGTTGAGCATGATCGTCGTGATCACCTCATGAGCGCCCGTCCGCGCCTTTAGGAAGCCCGGCAGGAAACCCCATGCCGCGCCGCCGAGAACGCCCGCCAGCAGGCACAGTCCAACATGGAGCAGCGGCGGCAGCCCATAGACGGCGTAGCCCATGATGGCGGCACACAGTGAGCCGATCACCAGTTGTCCTTGCGCCCCGATGTTGAACAACCCGCCCTTGAAGGCAAGCGCCACCGCTAAGCCAGAGAGGATCAGCGGCGTCATTTTCAACAACGTCCGCGTGATGGCCACATCGCTGCCCAACGCCCCTTGCAGCAAGCCCCCAAAGGCAAGGAAGGGATCGAAGCCAGCCAGCAGGATGAACACCGAGCCGATGATCACCGCTGTAAAAACAGCGAGGATCGGCACAGCAAGCGCCCGAAAAAGGCGGCGCGGCAGGCTGAGCGAAGGCGCGGTGTCGGGGGAAACCTCCGGCGGGCGGGCAAGCTGCACCGTGCCGGGGACAGGGTTGGGCGATAACGGCGAATCAGTCATAGTAAGAATATCCTCTCAAATAAACCCGTGAGGGGACGGGATTCTTTCGCGTGCGGGCGGATTGTACCGCACAGGGTGAGATTGTGTGTGAAGGCTATCTGAAATTTATTTGGGAAACGGTGCGGTGAGGGGGCGGGCGACATGCGGGCGGCGATGGGCGCAAGGCATTGCGCCCCTACTACCAATAAAGCCTAGACCCCTCGGTGTTTTGGCAGCTCTCTTAGACTGACCTATTTGCGGACACGCCTTTTCGGGCGGGGGTACAACCTCTCGCCAAGCGCGTTGGGGATGGTATAGTAGAGGGATGTCACCACCACGCCGCCAGCCGCCTTACCGCATCCTTGCCATTGCCCCCACGCCCTTTTTTGTAGATCGCGGGGGGCATGTCCAAATTTACGAGCAGGCACGGGCGCTTCAGCGCTTGGGCAGCGCCGTTGAACTGGTCACTTACCACATCGGGCGGGATATGCCGGGCATTCCCACCTACCGTATTCGGCGCATCCCCTGGTACACCAAACTCGATGCCGGTCCCAGCTACCACAAGCTCTACCTCATGCTGCTGCTCTTTGAGCGCTCTCTCCGGCGCGTCCGCCGTTTTCAGCCGGATGTCCTTCATGGGCATGGGTGGGATGGCTGTTGGATTGCCTACGCGCTCTCTGCGCTGACAGGCGTCCCCTTCGTCTTTGATATGCAGGGGAGTTTCACGGGCGAGATCGTCGCTCACGGCTACGCCAAAACCGAGAGCCGCTTTTTTCAATTCCTTCGTTGGATCGAGCGCCGCACGCTCCATTTGGGGACGGTGGTCACCCAATCCGAGCAGATGGTGAAGGACGCCATCCGCGATTTTGGCGTGCGCCCAGAGCGCATTTACCACACCTTTGATGGGGTAGATACCGATGAGTTCCGCCCCGGACTTGAGGCAACCGATCTCCGCGCCGCGCTCAAGCTGCCCGCCGCGAAGAAAATCGTCGTGTTTGTTGGCTTGCTCAAACCATATCAGGGGGTCGATTGCCTTTTAGAGGCGATTCACCATCTCGTCACCGCTTTGGGGGATACATCGGGGCATTTTCTGATCATGGGGTTTCCCGATGAAGACCGTTACGCAGCGCGGGCGGCGGCGATGGGCATTAGCGCCTACACCACCTTCACGGGCAAGATCAATTACAAGGAACTCCCCCGTTATCTGGCGTTGGGGGATGTCGCTGTTGCGCCGAAACTTTCCCCCACCGAAGGCGACGGAAAAATCTACAATTACCTTGCGCAAGGGCTGCCCATTGTCGCCTTTACCCGTCCGGCAAGCGTCGAAATTTTGGGCGATGCGGCGTTTTATGCCACCTTAGGCGACGCCCACTCGCTGGCGGAGGCGCTCCACACAGCGCTTACCGATAGCGCCCGCGCCGCCGAATTGGGGGCAAAAGGGCGGGCGTTGGCGCTAGAACGCTATTCGTGGGAGGCGGTGGCGCGGCGCTTGATGGGTGTCTATGCGGCAGTCATCGGCTGAGCCAGCCCCGCATGGTGGGGGTAGGTAGGTCCCCTCCCACAAGGGTGAAACTATGTCAAGAGACCTTAGTCCCCTAAGTACAACCACATTGAACACGCGGGATCAGGAGAAGACCCCCTCACCCCTAGCCCCCTCTCCCACGCAAGCGAGGAGAGAGTAGGGTATCCAAGCCCCGAAGGGGTGGTTACTCCTAGCCCGCTGCTTTAGCGGCGGGCGGCGATGGGGGCGCAAGTCCTTGCGCCCCTACGGGGGTTGCACCCTCAACAGCCCCTACAGCATTTTTCAACGAGATTGACCCTCAGTGGTTGACAGCCCCGCTTATCACGATATACGTGGTGATGGGCAGGCGGTGGCGATCAAGGGAAACGAACGACGCCCGTCCTTCTTGTAAGAAGGCTGGTTGCAGTCCAACCAGTGAGGGTACTGCAATAGTTACCGGACATGCCTTTTAGTCCCATGCCTCCCCGCGCCCCTGTAGGGACGCCCTATCCCGCCCTATCCCTATGGAGATACGGGCGGGGGGGATGGTGACGTTTCGAGGCGCTGTAACAGGTGAAGAAAGTCTGCGCTTTTCAGGCGGCTTTCTAAGATATGGGCAATATAGGTGTGGGCAACCCGTTCCAGCGTGGCGTGCATTGCCGCGCTCAGGTCCCACCGGCTCACCGCCTCGAAATCATCCGTTTGCATATGGCGGAGCAGCTTCAGGGCGTTCAACGAGAGCGGGATCAAAGACCGCCCCCGCGCATGGTCAGGGCAAACCAGACCGCCATCGCCCACGCTGAAAAACTGATCTTGGGCGGTGATTTTTTCCCCGCCCACCGCACAGCGAAACAGAGAGGGTTCAAAGCCCGTCAGCCGCAAGAGGCGCGTTTCGTAAAAGCGGGTGATGAGGGCGAGATCGCTCGAAGGCTCTGCCAGCCACCCCAACGCCACATTAAGCAAGGCATAGAGCGGCGGATTGGGTTCGTCGTCCTCGCTGAAGCGGTCTAAGAGTTCGACAAGGTGAGAGGCATAGGCGTACCAGTGAAGGTGTTCGCGGGCGGCGCGGTAGGGTTCGGCGCACTCCGCTTGGGTCACCTGATGCAGATCGCGTCCGCGCCGCAGCAGAAGGTTTGCCCGCGTGTAGAGTTCCAAATGCCCGCCCATCTTCGCCGCTGGTTTGCGAACTCCCTTCGCAATGGCGCGTATCTTGCCGTGTGCGGGGGTCATCAGCGTGAGCAGCCGATCCGCCTCAAGGTAATCTTGGCGGCGGATGATCAGGGCATCGGTGCGAAAGGTCTGTTCAAGGCGGGGCATCACTGATCCATCCGATCCCACCGTTAATGGGGTTGACGAGCGCGTAACGTCCTCTATTTTACCCCTTTTTTGCACCCGCCGCGCCTCTAGCCCGCCGTGATCGCCCGCCGCTAAAGCAGCGGGCTAAGGGCAATCACCCTTACGGGGCTTGAAAGGCGAAAAGCCGCGCCGTGTATTCCGTTTTAAGCCCCAACGGGGCGATCATGCCTAGCGCGTGGGCTTTAGCCCCGCACACCCGTTTAATGCGGCGTTTCAGCCGTTGGGTGGGGGTGCTTAGGGGTGTGCGCGTGGAGGTCATAGCCGCACCCCTCGGTGAGGATATGGACGGTCATCCCAAACATGGCGATGGGTTCGTGCTGTTTGACGCGATAGACATCGGTGTAAGCCATATGGCGGGCGTCAACGATGGTGACGCTCCCCGTGCCGATCACCTCACAGTGGTTGTCGGGGTGAATGATGAAGGCGGTGTCCTCATCCACGCCCACCCCCACAAGGGAGGGGTTATAGGAAAGCGCCGTCATCAAGCGCCCGATGCGGTCCCGTTCGCGGAAGTGCTGATCGATGATCACGCCGTCCATCATCCCCAACCCCGGCGCCAGATGCACCATCCGAAAGGAGGGGGCGCTTCCCCCCCGCCCAAAGGCGATCATGTGGGCGGAGAGCGCCGCCGCCCCCGCGCTTGTTCCAGCGACGCTGACCCCCCCCGAAAAGCGTGTGCGGATAAGCTGCCCCAAGCGCGTCCCACCCAAGAGCGTGACCAGTTTCACCTGATCGCCGCCGGAGAGGAAAATCCCCGTCGCGTCCTCCAACGGGGCGCACAGATCGGCATCATCGGCATCCGCCCGCCGCCAGACATTCAGGACATGGGTTTCGGCTGCCCCAAGCTCATCAAAGATGGTGTCGTAGATCGCCCCCAGTTCGTCGGGGAAGGTAGACGCCGCCGGAATCACGGCGATCCGCGCTTGGCTGCCGCCGCTGAGTTCCAGAAAGCGGGAGAGGATGCGTCGTCCGCCGCGCCGATCTTCAGCGCCGCCAATGGGCATCAGAATTCCGCGTGCGGGGGGTGGCAAGGGTGTGGGCGTCGGTGCGGTCATCAAACTGCCGTTAGGTCTATGAAAAGGATGGTGAAAGGAACACCTAAACCAAGCGGGCGCACCGAACGATGCGCCCCATAGGTGAACGCTTAGAGACAAGCGCTAAGACAAACGCCACAGGCTCAAATTAGAGAAGGTGCATTTCTCGCCGCTGCCCTGCACCCCGCGAATCATGAAGTAGCCGAGATAGCCGCCGTTGTAGACGGCATCCCCTTCGTTCAGGGTCTTTTCCGAAACAAGATTGCCATTGATGAAGAACTTGGCGTTCGTCCCCACCACCACCAGCGTCACACGGTTGATACCGCCGTCCAAGCGGCTGACTTCCGAGGAACTTTCGCTCATAATGGCGCGGCTGCTCCACGTGTTATTGGCGCGGGCGTCAAGACGATACGTCCCGCTGCGGTAGAGGTGGTAGACGAGAAAATCAATCGTATCAATGGTCTCATTTTCCAGCACCACGTCGTTTGCGCCGTTCAGGAGCATCCCGCAGGAGGTGGCGCCGGTGCTTTCCGTGCTGCTGTTCACCGCCACATCCACCGAGAGGGCGAAATCGTAGAACAGGGCGCGGCTGAGCAGGTCGAAATAGAAGGTTTTTTCCGCCGTCGTGCTGCCCGTCAGGATTTTTGTGGTGGGGATCGGCACGCGCACAGCCGTTTTACTGGACGGAATCACCCCTCGGCTGATCAGGGCATTGACAACGATCCCCGCGTCTTCAGAGAGCAAGAGGGGGTCAGCGCCGGTAAAGGCAACCGCTGTCGCCGTGACAATACGGGGGGTCGCCGTGACGACGAGTGGCGCCGGCGTTTTGGAGGGGTTCAGGGCGTTCATCGTCGCCGCCGCTGCGGTCAGGGTGGGAATCGGATCAAAGGTGGGAATTAAGGCGATGGCGGTATTCGTCGCATCGCGGATAATCCCCGTTGCCGTCGCGTTAAGAACAGCCGCCGTCCCTGTGGCATTGGCTGCTTCGGCAACTGCCGTTTGGTTGGCGCTGAAGGCACGCACCGTCGCAATTTGTTCGGCAAGCGAGGTGCTGGTCGCCGCAGCAGCGGCGCGTTCGGTGGCAGTGGCATTGATCATAACCGCTGTTTCCTGCGCATCGAGCGTCGCCAACCGCCCAGCAATCAGCGTTTGGGTGGCGTTGGGGGTTTCCGTCGGCTCTGGCGAGGGGGTGATCGTCGGCGTCGCCGTCACGGGGGCGGTGGCGGAGAGGATCATCATGACCGCCGTCCCCGTCTTGTTCAGGTTATCTTGATTGGCATTGTTGCTGCTCAGCGCCGCCAACCCCAACGCGCCACCGCCCAAGACAAGGGCGGCAATCACCCCGATGAGCAGCACCGGAGAGGATTTGGGCTTGGGTGTCTCGCCTATCGCGCCGCCCGCCATTGTGCCAGCGGGCATTCCGCCGCCATAATTGCCGCCGTAATCCTCGTTGCCATAGCGCGGCGCGGTGGCGGGTGCAGAATTAGCGGGGGTGTTGGGGCGCATCGTGGCGTTGTCGGGGACATTCCCGCCCCCCCCCTGCTGATAGGTGCCGGGGGGGGTTATCGGGCGCGGCGCGGCGGATGTGCCAGAGGGGGTGGGGACAAGGGTTGCCTGATTGCCCATCTGGGGGGAAAAGTTCCCCTGTGTGCCGCGCACGGCGTCCTCAAAGGCGTGGGCAAACTCAGACGCCGATCCATAGCGCATATCGGGGCTTTTTTGCAGCGCCCGTTCGATCACTTCCGAAACGCCAGCGGGTAAATCTGAGCGGATGGTGTGCGGCGGGGGCGGAAGTTCGTAGACGTGTTGGAAGATCAAGCCCGCGGGCGTATCGGCGCTGAAGGGGAGTTTGCCGCAGACAAATTCGTAGAGCATGACGCCCAATGTGTAAATATCTGAACGGGCATCCACCGCCCGCCCCATCGCCTGTTCGGGCGACATATAGGCAGGCGTCCCCATGACCGTCCCCGTCGCCGTCAGTTTTCGCTCGCTGCCCTCAATGCGGGCAATGCCGAAATCGGTCAGGTAGCAGTTATCGTCTTTATCCAGCAAGACGTTGTTTGGCTTCAAATCGCGGTGAACAACGCCGTGCCGGTGGGCATAATCGAGGGCAGACCCAATCTGCGTGATATAGGTGGCAACTTGGCGCAGCGCCATGCCCCCCTTCCGCAGTTTATCATCCAGCGATCCGCCTTCGATATAGCGCATGACAATATAGGGAATGCCATTGTCGCTGCCGTAGTCAATGACCGGTAGGATGTGCGGGTGTTCAAGCCCGGCGATGATCTTCGCTTCGCGTTCAAAGCGTTCGACAAAGCCGGGATCGCTGGCGATGTCCCGCGCCATGACTTTGATTGCCACTTTGCGCCCAACGCTGCTTTGCACCGCTTGGTAAACCGCGGCCATGCCGCCCTTGCCAAGCGGCTTCTCAAGCGTATAGGGACCAAGCGTCTTGCCGGAAAGATCAGACATGCTGGAGTCCTCATTCAGAGCGAATCATCTGTAGCCTTTGCCGGAAAAGCATACCACGTTTGTGGTACGGGTGGTTAAACCTCGTTCACAAAAACAAAAACGAGTGGGCGACGCCCGGTCTCGCCAAAGAACAGCTTGCTCAGCGCGTCTTGGACAATGTTTTCAGTGTTCCCGTTGCGGCTTTGGGCAACCACCTCGCGCACGCGCTGGCGGGCGTTTTCCAAGATTTCATGCTCTCCATCGGGGCTAAAGACAAACCCCCGCGAGATGATCTCCGGCTCTTCGCGGAACTGCTTTCGCGCCCGGTCATAGAGGGCGTTCACCACAACGACGCCATCGCGGGAGAGTATCTCCCGATCCCGCATGACGGTGGGACCCACATCGCCTACGGTTGCCCCATCGACAAAGACATAGCCGCCCGGCACGCGCTCACCGACGGTCATTTCACCCTGCGCCGAAAAACTAATCATCGTTCCATTTTCAACGACAACGATATGATCGTGCGGGACTCCCACTTGTTCGGCAAGGCGAGCGTGCTGCATCAGTTGGCGCAGTTCGCCATGAACGGGGACGAAAAACTTTGGGCGGACGAGGTTGATCAGCAGCTTTTGTTCCTCTTGGCTGGCGTGACCAGAGACATGGACTTGTTCAATCGGATCGTAGACGACCCGTGCGCCGCGCTGGATCAGGCGGTTGATTGTGCGGGCGACGAGTTCTTCGTTGCCCGGAATCGGGTGGGAGGACAACACCACCGTATCCGTTGGCTCAATGGCAAGCTGCGGGTGGCGTCCATTGGCAAGGCGGCTCAACACGGAGGACGGCTCACCCTGCGTTCCCGTCACCATGAGGACGACGCGCTCTGGAGGGAGAGTCTTTGCCTCGTCAAGCGGGATGATCATATCGGGGGATAGGTCAAGGTAGCCCATCTGCCGCGCCATACGGACGTTTTCCGCCATAGACGCGCCAGCAAAGGCGAGCTTTCGCCCGAAGCGCCCCGCCGCCCATGCCACCTGCTGCACCCGTGAGATGAGCGAGGCGAAGGTGGCGACGAGGATACGCCCTTTGGCATCCTTAAAGACGCGATCAAAGGCGGCATCAATGACGCTCTCCGAGGGTGTCCAACCCGGGCGTTCGGCGTTCGTGCTGTCGCTGAACAAGGCGAGGACGCCGCGCTGAGAAAATTCTGCCAGTTTGGCAAAATCCGTCGGCTTTTTGTCTACGGGGGTGTGGTCAAATTTGAAATCGCCAGAATGAACGACCAAGCCCACCGGTGTATCAATGCCCAACCCCACACAATCGGGGATGCTGTGGCAGACGTGGAAGGTCTCCACGCTGAACGGTCCCAGCTTGATCACATCGCCCGCCTCAAAGCGGATCAGCCGCTTGGGATCGAGCATCTTGGCGTGTTTTAGCTTCACTTCCAGCAAGCCGCAGGTCAGCGGGGTGGCGTAAATGGGGGCGGGGAACGCCGCTGCCACATGCCCAATGGCGCCGGTGTGATCTTCATGCCCGTGCGTGATCACAATGCCATGCACTTTGAGATCGGTCTGCTGTTGCAGAAAGCGAAAATCGGGGATGATGTAATCAATGCCGGGCATATCGTTTTCAGGGAACATCAAGCCGGCATCGACAATGATCATATCCTTGCCGTAGATGAAGGCGGTCATATTCTTGCCGACCTCGCCAAGCCCGCCAATGGGGATCACTTGGAGGGGCGGAAGCGTCTTGGGGGTTTTCGCTGTTTTGGTACTCATGGTGGTAGGCGGGGGAAAACATCACCGAAAGCGCGTGGTGCGGTGTCGGGGAACGTTAACGCATGGGGGACGCTTTCGCGCCCGCGCTGTGACTCCTTTTACTTTACTTCGTTTTTAACCTTAACGGTTTTGGCAAAAAAATTAACTTTGGTTTTGGTCAAAAAAGGCTTCAAGCCAAACAATCCATCATAATAGATTGGCGGAACAGCCGCCATAGGGGGATGGATGATGTGGGTAAATGGTGAGGAGAGCAATAAAACATATCACAAAAAATATTGTACAGGACTTTTCTTGACCACGCTAGTGGGATACATAGCTATCCCGTGCTTTAAGGCTTGTCCGCTAACGAAGTACAAACACAATGAAAAGGCGGGATCATGCGTTAGCCCGCCCCTAAAGGGGACGGGCTGAAAGTAACCACCCCTTCGGGGCTTGAAGGCAAAGAGGCTCTCCTGTTTTAAGCCCCAACGGGGTGATCAGCCTTAGCGCGGGCGTTTTAACCCCGCGCCTGACCCCGCACCCGTAGGGACGCCCCTTGGGGCGTCCGCCCTATTGCCGCCGCGCCCACGATGCCCCCGGCGTCGTCGCCTCTAGGTAGGTGATTTGCCCGTTCACGCGGAGGATTGCCACCCGCAGCACACCATCATAGCCCCGCAGATTGACGAGGATCGCCGTCCGTCCGGGATTCCACTCCGCCGAAAGCACCTCCCCGGGCAGCGCATCGGAAACGGGCTGCGGGGCGCTTCCCACACGGTAAACGTAGAGTTGCAAGCCCACCGCCGCACCCTCCAAGCGCCCCGACGGGGAGGGCTTGCCGAGGAAGGCATAACGCCCATCGCCAAGCAAGATCGGGTTTTGCATCCATATGCCATATTGCCCGCCGTTCAGCAGCGCGATCAGCGCCCCCGTGTCGCGGCTGACAAGCCCCAACTGAACGGGCTGCGTTGGATCGCTCGTCGTCGCCAGCCATGCCTCACGGGTGAGCCACCACCCGCCCGCATAGAGGCGAATCTGGAACAATCCGGGCGCTCGCTCGTTTGCTTGCCGCCCCTTGCCCGTCAGAATTTGCCCCGGCACACCCCCTTGTGCGGTGATCTCCACCAGAATCGCATCGCTATCCGACGCCCACGAGAGGGAACGGGCGATCCGGTAGGGGTACTCGTTTGATCCCGGAACATAGAAATTACGCAGGACATGGCGCGGTTTGGCGGCGGCATTGTAGATGTCCAACACCCATACGCCATCATCAATGGTGTGCTGCGAATTGAACTGCCCACCCGCCGCGTCGGGCGTCTGGACGATATATGCCAGCCAATTGCCGTCGGGCGACCAGCGGGCAAAGATGAACTGCTGCTTCGTGTGTTTGTCGTCCCCTACGTAGATCGCCCCATCAATCGTCAAGCGCCCATCCAAAAGGACATCCGCCCGCCGCCCGCCGGAACTGACATCAAATGCTGAGACGCCGCTCCCCGCCGCCGGACGCTGGATCAAGCCATCGGGAATATTCACATAATCGGCGGCGCTGCCCACGATCAGACGGGCGGGCGGCGAACTGAGCGGCGGCAGCGCGGCGACCACCGCCGGAGTCGGCGTGCGGGTGGGGAGCGGCGCAATGAACACCGGCGTGCTGTCGGGAATCGCCGTCGGCTGGAAAGCGGGGGCGGGGGTGAAGGTCGTCAGCAGGACGATGCGCGTTGCCGGAACGGGGGTGATTGGCTGCGCGGTGGGCGGCGGGGGCTGCGGGGTGAAGGTTGGCTGCGGGGTTGCCGTCGGGAAAAAAATGAGGACGGTGGGCAGCGGTGAGGGCGAGGGCGGGCGAGTGGTGATTGGCGTTGCGGTGACGAACCCTTGTCCCGTTGGGGTGGCGGTCTGGGTGGGGAAGGGTGTTTCGGTGGGCGTATGGGTCGGCGGCTGTGGCGTCGGTGTGAAGGTCGGCGTTGGCGTGGGGGGGAGCGGCGTTGGGCTGAAGGTTGCCGTGAAGGGTATCGTTGCGCTTGGCGTAAAGGTCGGCGTGGGGCTTGGCGGGAGCGGCGTCACGCTTGGCGGGAGGGTTGGGGTGAAGGTGAGGGTATTCGTCGGGAGGGGCGTACTCGTCGGGAACGGCGACGGGGTGCTGGTCGGTTCGAGGGCAACTGCCGTATTTGTCGGACGGAAGGTTGGCACAAGAGTCGGCGTCACAGGGATGCCCGGGAATAAATTACAGGCGAGGAGCGCCCCCATGAGCGCTGCCCCGCTGAGCGTGATCTGCCACCGTGTACGCATCCCCACCGCCCTTGTTGATCCTTTTCTGACCACCCTTCTGATTGTACACACTCTGGGAAGTCTTGTGCCTGACGGCTGATCAACGGGATGGCGGCTGATCACCCCGACCTCTGCGAAGCCCTGTGGTTGATTTCGTGTTGAGGGCGCATTTCAAGCCCCGTAGGGGGTGGTTACGCTTAGCCCGCTGCTTTAGCGGCGGGCGACCTGCGGCGGGGTCAGGCGCGGGGCTGAAGCCCACGCGCTAGGAATGACCACCCCGTTAGGGCTTAAAGACGACATACGGGATGCGGATAAATAGACGGATTCCCCCTCCCCTTGGGGGGGAGGGGGTAAGGGGGTGAGGGTATTCCCGTGCTTTAGCGCGGGGATCATCGGCGGGCGTCCCTACTACATCTCGTAACGGTGCTGAAGCGCCTGATGAAGCTGCTGGACAACCTTTCCCACCGCGACGTTATCTTTTTTGCCCAACACGCCGCCCGCCTCGACATAAGCATCGCGCAGGATGCGCCCCCAATTGCCCGTCCCCCGACGGGTGGGATGGTTGATGAAGTCGTCAATCGTCGCCGCGCCGCCGTTGGGGGCAACCAAGAAGTGGAAAATGCGATCATAGAGGCTGTCCAGATCGCGGCTGTCGATCACGTTCAGCGGGGAAAGTTGGCGTTTTAGCAGACGGCGCTTTTTCTCGTAAAAATCGACCAGCGAGAGTTCATGCCCGCCGGCGGTGAGGATGCTTGAGTCTGTGCCAAGCCGATCCGTCCGTTCGATCATGGCGTGGAAGGTCGTCCTATCGAGGGTACCGAACACATCCAGAAAGTCAGGGTCGTCGTGGAGGGGGGCAAGGTTCGTCCCGTGACGGCGGAAATAATGTTCCAACAGCAGCATACTGAATTGGTAATCCGTTGCCACTGCCGCCAAGCGCTCGGCGGAAGGATTGCTTGGCATTCCGGTGCTTTCGAGGGTGCAAACGCGCTTACTCGATTCCAAATCGGGGCGGACGCGCCCCAACATGTTGTGCATCCCCGAAAAGGGAAGCTCATCTTCGACGCCATAGAGAAGCGCCCGCGCTGTTCCGTTGGCAAGGTTGGAGCGCAGCAGATGGGCGTGTTTTTCCATCCCGTCCGCTTGCAGATGGGGGCTAAGCGGGCTATCGACATAATGACCGGTGATGCTGATCGAACGGACGTATTCCCGCACACAGAGGCGTTCGGTATCGCACGCCCCATCCATGAACGGACCGCCCTTCAGCAGCGCAGCGTTGGCAATTGCCGAGGCGCTCCCCAAATTGAGTTGGTAGGCAAGCATTCCCAACGCCTCGGAGCGTCCAGCAATATCGATATGCATGTGATACCCCTGAAAGCGCAGCAGGTTGGCGGGGCGGGCTGCCCCCCGTGTGATCTCATAGCGGCGGCGCAGCCCAGAGAGAATATCGCGCTGGCGCTCGCGGCTTTCGTTAATATCGTTCAAGAAGATCGCCACCGTCTCCACCTTATCCGAATGGGAGGTGGCAAATTCGGTCT